>NC_020504.1:9165434-9466619 GCF_000349325.1 Streptomyces davaonensis JCM 4913 | reverse complement strand
CCCGGGTCCCACTCAATATCGAGAATGATTCGCGCGCGCGGTCTGCTCCGCAGACACGACGCGCCGCCGCTACGCGGCGGTCCAACTGCCTTGCTCCGCAAGACAGTTGATTAGCCGTCACTCCGTGACGGCTAATCAGATCGCTCCGCGATCTGATCACAGGAATTCGCTCCGCGAATTCCTGAAAAGCAGCTGGCTGGGCCAACCCAGGCGCATCTTTTTCGCTTTCTGTTGGCTTGAATCGGTGTTCAAAAACTGACACACAGTAAGTAAGGTTAGAAGTGTCCGAAAGGGCGGCAACTCTTTCGGATGACAGAAAGTGAACTCGCCCGAGAAATAAGAGGAGAGGACGAAATGGCGAAACTGAAGCCTGTCTCCCCCGCTACATTCACAGAGGCGCGCGACGAAGCCCACGCCGTGCTCGCACATCTGATGACACGTCTGGCGCCCGGCGAGCATGTGGTGCGGCTCGGAGTCGGCATGGAGGGACAGGACAAGCCGCTGAGCGCCACGCTGCCCATCACAGTGAAGGGTGACGGCGGAGCCGAGGACCTGGTGGGCGTGGAGCCGAAGTACTTCGACAACTTCGTCTTTCTGCTGGCCTGTGGGCTTGCTCAGACGATGTGCTACGGCGTGATGTACCTGCGCTCTCCCGCCTCGGCAGGGAAGGTTGACTGCGCGTCATACACGGTGCAGGCATGGGACCTGGACTGGGGCACACTCACGGAATGCGATGCCGCCCGCGCGCAGGAGCTGATCGGGGATCGTGAACCGGCGGCATTCGCGGACGCGTTCGGGGTGCATAGCGAGGACGACGATGGGGGTGAGTCCGTCTACCCGCCGGTGGCCTACACGATCTTGTAGTGCTGCGTGCGGGCCTGGATGGCGATCTGGCCCGCCTCGGCCGTCTAGACAGGCGCCCGTGTGGGGCGCGGGGGTGCTGGCATATGGCGCAGCACCCTGTCTGAGCGGCGCGGAGCGTCGCAGCTCAGAGGGTGGAGAGGGGTGTCGTGTCCCGCAGGGTGGGGCGCGGCGCTCCTCTTCCTTTGTGGATCGCATAGCGATGTGGGGTGTTGTTGTTTTTTGCGTGATGCGGAGCACCACGCGGGGGTGGTTTTCCGTCGCGTAGCGGCGGAGTGTCGTGTCTGCGGAGCAGACCGCGCGCACGGAGTATGGGGTTTTGGGCTGGCGGGGAATTCTTTTCCGGGTGGTCGGCAAACCATTTCCGGTATTCCCCGCCAGCTGCTCACTCGCCCGAGTGAGGTGTTTTCATGGTAGGTGATGCGATGATCGCTGGGCGTGTAGGTGCGCCCTTTGTTCGGGCGGTGGGTTGGGGGGTCGGAGTGGAGGATGTGCGGCTGCGGCGGCTGTATGAGGGCCGGTGGGTGGTCAGTCGTGCCTGGATCGTGCAGTACACGGGGGCTGCGTCATCGACGGTGGCGCGTTGGTACGCGCGGCGGGAAGAGCAGGTGGAGGAGCTGCGGCATCCGGAGGTGGTGTGCTCGGTGGGGCGGGTGCACTACTTCGATCAGCAGGCAGTGGTGGCGTTCTGGGCGGCTTGGCAGCAGGACGTCGGGGCGGGGTTGTTGGGTGTGTCCGGCCGACGGGCCGGCGATGGGCAGGGAGCGCGCGGTGGTGGACATAGTCGTGCGCAGCGTGAGCAGGCGGTGGGGGTAGCGCTGCAGGCTTTGCGGGCGGCGGGTGGGTACCGGCGAGGTTTGGCTGCTGAACTGGCTCGTGTGCATGGTGGCGTGGCGCGAAGTTGGCAGCGTGCGGTTACGGAAGCCCGTGCGCTCTACGAGCAGGGCACGGAACAGGGGCAGTAGGGGGCTAGGTCAGAAGGCAGGCGATGGCGCGGCGCCTTGACGGTGCTGGTGTGCGCCTCTCCCCCGGCCCGACTGCCGGTGCGCGCCGGATTCCTTCCGGCGCGGGATCGCGGCGGTGGCGGCCGGCGCGCAGCAGGACGCGGTGGTGCGGGATCGCCGATGCTGCCGAGTCGACCACGTCCCGCCCTTACCTTCTTTCTCTTCTTTCTTGGGCAGGGAGCAGCGGCTGCAGAGGGGATGTCAGCGGGCGTATTGGGCTTGGTTGTTGGGCTGAGCTGGGAGGACTCAGTGGTCCGGAGTTGGGCTGTGCAACGTCTGGCGCAACCTCTACCGCAGCGCCGTGGCGCAACGTCCAGCGCAACCTGTAGCGCAGCAGGGGTTCCACCCGGACGAAAGAGTCACTATTATTTATAGTATCGGGGAGGGGTGCCCCCTCCCCCGGGAACCGCAAGGGACCAACGAAGGGGAACGACGTGGAACTCACCATCACCGACGGGATCGTGCGCCAGGTGCGCGGCGCGGATGCGCCCATGACCGGGCTTGCAGTTCAGGCTCGGACGATCGCTCATTTCCTGCCGCTACTGTGCAGGCGGGCCGGGGTGACGGTCGTTCACAACTCTGACCGGAACTACACCGGAATTCGGTTCGAGACCAGGGCTGTTGGTCCGGTGGTGCTGGAAATGCCGATGGGTGAGGATCCTTACCGTTTGGTTCAGGAGTTCATCGAGCCGGACGCGGCGGGGCGCACGGAGGTTGAGTTACGGCGATTCCCGCAGATCTATCGGCCTCACGGAATCGCGTACATCACAGCCGATTTCCTCCGGTCGAACGGGTTCCTGAGGTAATCCGCACAGGCGCCCTCAATTGAGGCGCCTCCTGCCGGCGTCATCGAAAGGAGAGAAGGGTCATGGAGAACTCGCAGATTCCTCAGCAATTACGGGAAACCGGAGCGCCGCTCACGGATGCGGAGAAGGAGCAGGCTCGTTACGCGTTGGCTGAGTTGGCGCGCAGTGAGCGGGATCCGGATGCGCTGAGGGTGTCTCATGAGCAGCTGGAGATGGTCCGGCCGTTCTTCGAGTTGGGTTGGGGCATGGGCGTGCGCACGGGCCACACCGGTGCGGCCATGGCGGGCGTGCCGGTCGACCCGGGGACGGTTGACCGTGCGTTCGTGGGGTTGCTGTCCGGGCGGGTGGCGAGTCAGCTGGTGATTGCGGTCGCGCAGGTCCTTGATCCGCAGGGCGGTGGGCCGGTGTTGTGGCAGAGGGTCAGGTATCACGGCAGTGTGACGCGGTGTCATGGTTCCTACTGGGTGCAGGGGATCCATGCGCATGCTGACCTGGTCGGGGTGGCTTGCGTGCTGCGCTATGACCTGTGCGAGGTGATCGGCGGTGTTCCGGTGACCGCCGTCACGAACGTGCGGCGACGGAGCCTGACGCCGCTTCCGGAGTTCTGCGCGTTGGTCTGAGTGTGCAGGTCAGGGGTGGGTTTACCCACCCCTGAAACACACTATTATTGATACTGCTCGGGGGTGGTGGCTCCGCCCCCGGCCCGCAAGGGACCACCAGGGAAGGGGAATACCGCATGACTCAGCAGCTCGCCGAGCGCGCCACGAACGTTGCCCCCACGGGTGCCCGCAACGCCGGCCTGTCCGACCTGGTCCGCATCCTGGAGGACGGACAGCGCCGCAAGCTGGACGTGATCGCCCCCGCCTCCGCGCTGCGGATGCGTGAGGGCAACGTGCACGTCGAAGGTGTCGAGTCCCTGATCACCGAGGACGGTGTGACGGACGTCGATGGCATCTACCGGCCCACCGCCGTTGCCGACGAGGGGATCTCGGACAAGCTCCGCATCCCGCTCGCCTACCTGCGCCGGATGCGCGACGAGAACGTCGCGCTGCTGGACGAGAACGTCAACGCGTGGCTGTGCGAGGAGCCGGAGCGCCGTTTCATGCTCCGCGCGTTCCGCGGCACCAACGGCCCCGGTTTGCCGCCCGTTGAGGGCGTGGCCCGCGCGCTGCTGTCGGACAGCTACAAGCTGATGGACAACCTCGACATGCTGCTGGCCGCACTCGACGGAGTGGAGCGGTCCGGGCACCCCACCCGGATCACGGGGTGCGACCTGAGCGACCGGCGCATGTACGTGCGTGTGGAGTCCGAAGCGGTCGCGGTCCAGGCCCGCAGCCTGCTGCGGCTACCGCTCCCCGTTCGACGGGCGCAGCGGTGACCAACTGCCCATGGTCTCGGCCGGGTTCGTCATCACCAACAGCGAAGTCGGCGCCGGGGCATACACCATCACCCCGCGCGCGGTCATCCAGGTCTGCCGCAACGGCCTGACCGAGACCAAGGACGTCATGCGCGCCGTACACCTCGGGGGCAGGCAGGACCAAGGGGTGGTGTCCTGGTCCGGCCAGACCCAGCGCAAAACACTGGAACTGATCACCTCCAAGACCACCGACGCCGTACGCACCTTCCTGTCCCGGGAGTACGTCGAGGCCAAGGTGTCCGCGATGGAGGCCGCCGCGGGGAAGGCACTGGACGAGCCGACGAAGACGATCGAGCACGTCACCAAGACACTCAGCATCGGCAACGAGACCAAGGACCGGATCCTCGCCCACTTCATCCGGGGCGGTCAGATGACCGCCGGGGGCGTCATGCAGGCCGTCACCTCGACCGCGCAGACGCTCACCGACGCCGACCAGGCCGCCGCCCTGGAAGCCCTCGCACTGCCCGCCCTCACCACCGCCGCCGCGCACGGCTGACAGACCCCCGTGCGGGCCGGACCCCCTCCCCGGCCCGGCCCGCACGGGCCCCACCCACCCAGAAAGAGCACAGCGGCCGCGCCTCGCCCCTCAGCAAGCGCGGAGCACGTCCTACGCACTCGCTCAGCCGGCATGCAACGGACGGGACCCGGGTCGCCTCAGCCCCTGCCACACAGCGGCGGCGGAGCCGACCGCGCCAGGAAAACACCCACTGCGCCCCAGGGGGCGCGGTACGGCCAGCCCACGGCGCCCACCGCCCACCGCCCACCGCCCACCGCCCCTGAAAGGAGTCCTCATGTCTGCACGCCTGAAACTCACCCGCCCCGGAGACGACGCCATCCGGACCGCCATGAACCGCGCCCTGACCGCCCTCACCGCCGTGTTCCAGGCACTCGGAGACGGCGCACACACCCTCAACCTCGTGGCCGAGCGGACCGACGACGCGTTCGTCACAGCTCGGACCGATCTCTCCATCGGCATGGAGCCGCTGCGCCTGGCCGTCCTGGACCAAGACGCGTTCTGCTTCTTTCGCATGCTGCTGGTGTTCGCGCTGGAGGGCAGCACCATGCGCAGCGCGGTCCTGGTCGCCACCACCTCCGCCGAGCCCGACCCCCGCGCGTGCGGCTGGTCCGTACGGAACGGGTGGCTGCACCCCATGGACACAGCCGAGCTCCAGGCCGCCGTCATTCCGTGCCCCGACGTCTCCGCCGTCCTGCGCGAGGTCTACCCCGCCCCCGTCCTCCCCCAGTCCCCCGACGCCGAATTGGAGGACCCGCATGCCTGAGCCGCAGCTTCCACGGCCCGACGACGCCGCCACGGCATCCGCCATGGGCCGCGCCCTGCACGCACTGACCGCGTTGCTCCCCGCCCTCGGCGAGGGAAGCCACGAACTCAGCATCAACGCCGAGCGCACGGACGGCACGGAGATGCGCGCCAGCCTGTACGTGACCGTCGAACCGGGTTCATGGCGCGTGCACAACTCCCCTGAGGAGTACGTGCACTTCTTCGTCCTGCTGACGTTCGCCCTGGAACACAGCACCGTGCGGGACGCCGTCCTGGTCGCCACGACCGCCAACGCCGGCATACACGCCTGCGGGTGGGACGTCCGCAACGGGTGGCTGCACCCCATGGACACATCCGAACTCCAGGAGGCCGCCGCGGCCTTCTCCGTACCCGACGCCGCGTCGCTCGTGGTCTGTCACGCCCCCGTACTGCACCGCCCCCACCAGACCGCCGAGAAGCACTCATGAGCGACAAACCCGCCGCCACACCGGACGGCTGCGACTGGATCACCAAGGGCTACCCGCTGTGTCTGATCGGGGACTCCGGCACCGGCAAGTCCCACCTGCTCATCGGCCTGGGAACCGCGGCCGCCATGGCCGGCTACCGCGTCCGCTGCACCACCGCCGCGGCCCTGGTGAACGAGCGGGTCGAAGCCGCCGACGACAAGCAGCTCGGCAAGACCATCGCCCGCTACGGACGCGTCGACCTTTCTGGAATCGACGAACTCGGCTACCTCGAACTCGACCGCCGCGGCGCGGAGATGCTCTTCCAGGTGCTGACCGAGCGCGGGGAGAAGAACAGCATCGCCATCGCCTCCAACGAGGCGATCACCGGCTGGTCAAAGACGTTCACCGATCCGCGGCTCTGCGCGGCCGTCGTGGACCGGCTCACCTTCAACGCCACCCTGATCGAGACCGGAACGGAGTCCTACCGGCTGGCCCGCACCAAGGCGAACAAGACCAACGGGCTGAGGTGAGGGCCTGCGCATGGATCAGGAGCTGAGATGCTCATGCAGCATCTTCAACTCTCCGTCCCGCCGCACGATGACGTTGGTGCCCCGGCCCCGGCCAGAGCGGAGTTCACCGTTCACGACGCCGGTCCAGGCGAACCGACAGCGACACACCGCGACATCAGAGGTGAGCACCGGCCACTCCAGTTCACGCACCTCATACACCTCGTCGAGGATTGTCGCGAACGTCTTCCCGATCGCGGACCGGATCTCCTCAATGCCCCGATGCGAACCGTCCGAGAACCCATACACGGCGTCCTCGGCGATGAACGGCACGACACATGAGATGTCGTGGCTGTTGTTGGCCCGTTCGTACTCGCCCATGAACGCAGCGAGTTCAGATTCCAGAGATGTCCGATCCGTCATGCGGCCATCATGCCGACGCTCTCACGCGGCCGTCACTCTTCCCTCACCGCCTCAGTGGTCCCAAAAAAAGCCGCCCTCCGGGGCCACCGCACGACGCCCGATCCTCACGAATCATCCGCCAACTGGGACCAGTTGGAGCCGCCCCGGCTGGAGCCACATGGCACCGCCCCAGCCACGCCAAGGACCTCCCGCAGCTCGTCGGCAGCCGCATCGGCTACCACGGCAGCCTGATCCTCCACCGCGTCAGCCTCGACCGCCCCGAGGTCTCGGTACGTCCGCTGTCGTCCACCGCCGGTCGCCCGCCGTCACAGACGACGGCCGCGGTACTCCGTCCTGCGCGATTGCGCCGAGCACGTCGCGCAGCGGCCCGAGACCCAGCTTCCCGAGAACGGTCCCCGAACGACGATGCTCCCTTGCGCGCCCAGGCCGGGCCGTGCAAGGGGGCGCTTCGTCGTGCCCGTGCGCCGGAGGTGAAGGTGGGCCGCTCGGTACTCTCGCCCCATGATTCGCGCTGTGATCTTCGACGTCGGCGAGTGCCTCGTAGACGAGACCCGGGAGTACGGCACGTGGGCCGACTGGCTCCAGGTGCCACGCCACACCTTCCACTCGATGTTCGGGGCAGTCATCGCCCAGGGCCGCGACTACCGCGAGACCTTCCAGGAGTTCCGCCCCGGCTTCGACCTGTACGAAGAGCGCGAGAAGCGCGCCCAGGCGGGCCAGCCGGAGACCTTCGGCGAGGCCGACCTCTACCCAGACGTCCGAGACGCCCTCGCCGCCCTCCGCGCGGACGGGCTGTGGCTGGGCATCGCCGGGAACCAGACCGTGCGCGCAGGGAAGATCCTCCGCGAGTTGTTCAGCGGCGACGTCGACCTGATCGGCACGTCCGACGACTGGGGCGCCAGCAAGCCGGACCGCGCGTTCTTCGACCGCGTCGCCGATGTCGTTCCCGCCGAGGTCGGCGAGATGCTGTACGTCGGTGACCGCGTCGACAACGACATCGCCCCGGCCCGCGTGGCCGGCATGCACACCGCGCTCGTGCACCGAGGCCCGTGGGCAACCATCCAGTGGCATACGGAGCAGGCACAGAAGCTGCCGACGTTCCGAGTCGAGACCCTCCTCGAACTGCCGCCGCAGATCGCGGAGTTCAACGAGCGAGCGCGCTGACCGTCGTCGACCAGCCGTAGAGCCGGTCATCCAGGTCCCGCACACACTGCTCGTGCTGGTGCGGCGCCAGCGCGCGCCGCACCTCCCGCACCCGGTCCATGCCCATCGCGTACCAGGTGCGGGCCAGCTGATCGAGCGCGGCGAGCGCGTACCCGCACGCGGCCTCGGGGTCACCGGCCGACCGCTCGTTGCTGCCCTCGCCCGCGAAGTCCCCCTCGGCGCCTGCATCCTCGACGACATCGAAAACCACGGCCCGGGCGGGGCAGTGTGGGCGCCGTTGACCGGAGGCGAACCCCGCCCGTGGACCGACCTGTAAACACCCCGTTCGTACAGAACAGGAGGCTCATGCCGGTGGCGGGGAGCACCTGGACAGCGCCCCCAGAGGACACCTTCCTATTGATCCGAAACTCAATCGGTTCTATTCGAGGATGTAGCGGACGTGCGGGCCGCCGAAGTAGCCGCGGACGATATGTGGCTGACGTTGGCGGCGGTGGAAGAACCTGCGGGTCTCGGCGGCGAGTTGGGCCTGGTCGCGGGCCCGGCTGTGCATGGGCAGACTCCGTTTGAGGTCGGCGTTGACCAGCTCGTCGGGATTCAGCTCCGGCGAGTACGACGGCAGGAAGTGCAGCTCGATCCGGTCCGGATGATCGGCCAGCCAAGCGCGGACCTTGCGGGATCGGTGCGCGGAGTGACCGTCCAGGACGAGGTGCACCTTGTGGTCGAAGTGGCCGACGAGCCGGTCCAGGAAGCGGCACATGACGTCGGCGTCGAAGGTCTCGGTGAACACCATGAAGTGCATGCGGCCCTTCGTGCTGATCGCGGACATCGCGTTGACGGAGAACCGGTTGCCCGTGCGGTGCACGACCGGTGTGCGGCCCCGCTCACCCCAGGTGCGGCCGGTGACCTGGTCGGAACGGATGCCGACCTGATCGGCGAAGAGCACCTCCCCGCCCTCGGTCTTCGCCTTCGCGCGGATCGCCGGCCAGGTCTCCTCCCGCCAGACGCGGACCGCTTCCGCGTCCTGCTCGACGGCCCGCTTGTCCGGGCGCTGGAACGACAGGCCCCAGCGGCGCAGGTACTTGCCCACCCCCTGTTCGGTCAGCCGCACCCGGTACAGCTTCGCGATCAGGCCCCCCACTCCCGCGCGCGTCCACAGCTGCCCGGCCAGCCCCAGGTCACAGGGGCGGTGATCCAGAACCGCCTGCCGGATCGCCTGCTGCTCGACCGCGTCGAGAACCTGATGCTCGCCGACCCGGCGTCCACGCGGCTGAGCCACGAGCGCCTCGCGCCCGCCGGCCAGCCACTTCGCCCACCAATTGTCCACCGCCTTGAGCGAGACCCGGAACACCGCCGCGACATCCTCACGGTCCCGGCCCGCCACCAACGCGGCCACCGCTCGCAGTCGAAGGGCCTCCTGAGCCGACGGCGACAACTGCCTTGCGTCCCCCACCAGTTCACTCACGCAGGGATCAACGACCCAGAACATCTACCGTTTCGGATCAATAGCTGTCCAATTAGCTCTGCCAGCCGTCAAGTGACACCTGCGGCCCTTGCCTGAAATAGGCATGGAGAGCGCTGGCAGTCGTATCGACAAACGATTCCGGGATGGAAGCCGCGTCAACCCAGCAGACTTGAGCGTGTTTTCGTGGTTCGCGGTTCTCGGGTTCTCCAGCCCACTCGTGCGCAGCAAAGACGACGGTGAGGAAGCCGTTGGGAGCTTCGACTCCCCAGGCGCCGTGGATGATGTGGGCGACCCTGAGGGCCTCCGGCTTCACGGTCATGCCCGTCTCTTCGTGCAGCTCCCGCACCGCCGTCTTTGTGATCGGCTCGCCGGGCTCGCTCTTGCCGACGGGGAGGTCCCACATGCCCTGGGCAAACTTGGCGTTCTGACTGCGCTGGAGAAGGACGACGCGGTCGGTGGCCCTGTCGTGGACAATGACGGCGGCGACCAGCAGAGTCATGGATTCAAGGGCGGGCGGCAGGGCCTTGGGCTGGTCGTCGGTGATCCGCTGAGCCACGGTTGGTGTCCCTTCGTCGGCCGGATAGTGGCAGCCTAGGCCAGCGCTTCGCGTGCGCGGCAGGCGAGCTCAGCGGCTCCGGGCACTTTGCGGCGCTGGTAGACGGAGAGGGTTGAACGGAGCGAGGTGATGGCCTTGCGGGTGCGGTCGGAGGTCATGCCCTCCATCAAGGTCAGGGCCTGTGACCAGGCGGCTACGGCCTCGTCGGCTCGGGCCTGAGCGGCGAGGCTGTCGCCGAGGTCGGCGTACGTGAGGGCGTGGACACGCTTGTACTTCTCCCGGTCCCAGCGCACCAGGGCATCGCGATGCTGTTGTTCCGTGCCGACGTGGTCGGCGAGGTCGGTCAGGGTTCGGGCGGTGTGGCTGGCGACGGTGCCGGCGGCCGGGCCACTGACCCGGGAGTAGCTCGGCTGGGGGCCGTCGTCACGCAGGAGGGCGTCTTCGGCGGCGAGCAGGGCGCGAACCGCCGCGGACTTCTGTTTGACCGCCGCGTAGGCGCGGGCGTGCGTGATGTGCAGCAGCGCCTCGGTCTGGCCGTCGACGTGGCCCACGCCGCGGGTGAGGGCGGCTTCGGCGAGGTCGACGCAGTGGTGAGGCTGCTTGAGGCTCAGGCCTGGTGGGCAAGGGCCCGCATCATCCACGCGGCGTGACCGCGCGGGTCGGCTTCGTAGGCGAGCTGGTAGCCGACCTGGTAATAGCGCTGGGCGGCGCCCTCTTGGCCAAGGTCGTGGTGCTTCCACCCGGCGAGGTAGGCAAGTTCGGCGACGGCACCGAAGGCCGCTTGCCGTAAGGGTTCGTTCAGGAATCGGGCGCGGAGCATGGGGGCGGCGGTGTCGGCGAGGTAGGCGGTGACGGCGGTCAGGCCGTGGCCTCCGCCTAAGCGTTCGTCGGCCGCGCTGAAGGCTGCGGTGATCTGCCGTACGACATCCACGTCCTCCATGCCGACCGCCGAGCTGCCGGTGCGGGCCCGCAGCATGCGGGCCGTGGCCTCGTGGTCGTAGAAGAGCGGCATGGCCACGCCAGCCGTGGTGAAGGCAGCCACGGCAAGGAAGCGGTGGCGTTCGACGTCGGCACGGCCCAAGCAGGTGGCGGCCACAACAGGATCGGGCTCTTGCGACACGGCGGCTTCGGGTGTGCGAAGGCCGATCTCGGCCGAGGTGATGGAGCGGCCTGCTCGGCGGGACAGCGCCTCGGCGAGGTACTGGCCGGTCCGTCCAGTGGGCTGGCGTGTGCCGTTCGCCCAGTGCGAGACGGCCGATTTGTTGGTCTGGAGGATCTCGCCGTTCTCGGCCGCGATACGCCGGATGTCCTTCGCCACAGCCTCGTAGGTGCAGCCGATCGCTTCGATAACGTCACGCAGGCGGGAATTTGGCCCTCTCGGCGCTGCCACGATCGCCTCCGCTCCGGAGCTGTAAACCGCGTATACCGCTTCAACTGCTCTCACCGTACCCACTGTGCGTGACGCAGAGTTCACTAAGCATCAGCCGCCCGGCCCCGGTCCGACACCGTGACCAGGCTCCCCCTTCGGCCGGGCGGCTCCTCGAAGTTCCGTACGCCTACGCCGGGTTCAGGCACCCGTGTGACCGAACCCGGCCGATCAGAGACGGAGACACGGTGACCACCATCGACACCACGGCCATCACGGCCGTGCTGCCCGAGTCGTTCGACGAGCGCTGGAACCGCCTGCCCGGGATCCACGTCGACGGCCGGCGCACAACCATCAATCCGGCCGAGTACTTCTTCCGCTTCGAGTCCAACACCTGGCTCGTCGCTGACTGGGAACTGGTCAAGTCCCAGCTCCTGGAGGTGGAGGAGACCACCGAGAGCGCGGTCGAGCAGCTCGCGCTGGACTTCATCAGGGCCCACGCCACCTCCACCTCGGACGCCACCCGCGTGCTGTCCACCGCCTACGCGGTGTACGCCTACCTGTTCCGCGACGAGCACCTCGGCACCCTGGGCCTGCCGCAGATCACCGCGGAGCATCTGCGGATGCTGCGCGAGGCGGCCACGCTGATGGCGCTGAACAAGGTGGAGCTGAACGGGCATATCTCCAACGTCGGCCCGTGCTGGTTCTTCCCCGCCGCCACCTCCGTCGTCTTCGACCTGGACGACGAGATGGGCGGCCTCCTCGACGAGGTCTACCACGGCGGCTGGTTCAACGAGCACCGCCGCATCGAGTCCATCAAGGCCCACGCCGCCCTCGGCGGCCGGCTCGTGCACGGCTGCCAGTCCGTGCCGGACCAGACCGGCGGCGTCGTCGCGCCTTACGGTGCGTCGATGACCGCCTTCCGCGACGACCTCGCGGCCTTCAAGGCCGGATGGATCAAGCAGGTCTACGCCCACCGCGTGAGCCCAGCCGCATAGCACCGCCACACCAGGCTCCGGGGCGGGCCGGCACCTCCCGCCCGCCCCGGACGCCCCAACCTCCTGGAGCCCCACGTGACCGCGAACCCCAGCGCCGAACTCCTCGACAGCCTGCTCACCATCGCCGGACAGACCACCGCCGTGCGCAAGGAGGTGCGTGTGTGGTCCATGTCCGGTGTCGAGCGCCTGACCTTCCCCGACGCCACCACCACGATCTTCAAGTACGCGAAGCGGCCCTTCGACAGCGAAGACCATATCCTCCGTGGGGCGCACGCTCTTGGTGTCCCCGTTCCCCAGGTTCACGCCTCCGCCGTCCTGGACGGCTGGCTCGGCATCCTCATGGAAGACCTCGGCCCCGCCGTCCGCGACGCCAACGACCTCGACGGCACTGCCGCCGCCGTGGTCCTGCACGGCACCCGGACGGCTCCCGCCCTGCCCGTCCTCGACCAGGCCAGTCTTCGCATGCTGCCGAACCGGTCCCTGGACCATCTCGCCCGGCTCCGCAAGGCGGAGCGCTGGCAGGATACGGACGGCATTGAGAACGCGCTCGACCGAATCACCCAAGCCGCCGAGGCCCGTTCGGCCGGTGCAACAGTGGCTCCGTTCGGCTGGGTGCACTCCGAGTTCCACCCCACCAGCCTCCACATCGGCCAACGCGGCTGGCGGCTGCTGGACTTCGCCCGCGCCTTCACCGGCCCTGGCCTGCTCGACCTCGCCAGCTGGCATGGCACCCTCGATGCCCCCGACCCCGTGCGTCTGCGTGCCTTCCTGGAGCAGTACGTCACCGCCGGCGGCCCCCCCGACGCCCTCGCCCGGCGCGGCGGGCTCACCGCCGAGAACTGGGCCCTGGGCTGGCACCGCATGTGGGCCGTCGAGTGGTTCATGGAACAGTCCATCCGCTGGATCAATGACCCGGCCACCGACCCCGCCTACATCAAGGCCGTACGCCGCCACCTCACCGACGTCCTCCACCTCCTGGAGGTCTGACGTGCTCGCCCAGGCGTCCCCGTGGTACGTCCACGCCCTTAAGCGCACCATGGCCAGCCCCGCCGCGCCGTTGCCTGTGCCCGGACGCATGGAATGGACCACACGGCCACACAGCGGGCCTGGCGCCGAGATTCTCGGACCGGATCTGTGCCGCAAGCGACTGCTGGAACTCGGCTGCGGCCCCGGCCACAACGCCGCCCACCTCGCCACCCGCCACGGCGCCCAGGTCACCGGCGTCGATCTGGTCGGCCTGCAGGTCCGCCGAGCCCGCTCCCACTAAGGCCGGCTGAACAACCTCACCTTCGTCGCCGGCCATGCCCTGCACTACCTGCAAGCCTCCACTGAACCTTTCGACGCCATCTACTCCGTCTTCGGAGCCATCGGCCTCGTCGCCCCCGAACTCCTGCTCCCGGCCATCGCCCAGCGCCTCACCCCTGGGCGCACCCTCGCCTTCTCCGTCCCCCACCCCCAGCGCGGCGGCCTGCGCCCCACCGCCAACGACCGCCCTCGCCGTGACTGCATCACCCTCCCCGACCGCACCCGGCTGCCCATCGTCCGCTGGGACTTCGACGCCGACCGCTGGGAGAAACACCTCGACCGCGCCAGCCTCTGGCTCACCTCGGCCCAGGAGTTCCATGACCCCCGCCACGCAGGCTGCCGGCCCACCACCCTGCTGATCACCGCGCGCAGGGCTCGCCGAGGTCCAGGCACGGGTACGGCGAACCGGTTGGCGGCGATGCCTTGGCTGTTTCGGTGCGCGGCACAGCTGGGCTCTGCCGGCCGTGGTTGCGCCGGGCGCCGTGTGTCGCTCACCCACCGGCGCCGTGCAGGGGTACGGTCCGAGCGCCGGTCTGCGAAGGACTGGACCGTGTGGCAGAGCAGGCCCGGACGCTCTACACCACCGACAGAGGGTGTGGGGCACCCACTTCGCGCTTGAACATCACCCCTGACACGCTCGCGTGGTGATCCAATCGGCCGGGTGACGACGAAGGATTCACCGTGCCCGCCTCACCTCGCCGCCAGGCCGCCCGTCTGCGCGCCTCCTACACCCGGGAGACCGTCTCGCTCGCCGCCTCCGGGATCGCCCGTCGCGGCAGGAACGGTCCTATGCTCCGCAGCGGTCTGGGCCTCGACATCTGCACAGCGGCGCAGCGGCGACTGCGTACGCTGCTGGCCCTCGGCATGTTCAACCACGGCCCGACCAGCCTGTGGCCGCGCCACGTCAGCCTGGCCGGAACTCCGTTCGACTTGCAGGTTCCAAAATCGGTTGACTCAGTACGCCGTTCCGTCGGCGCGCTGGCCGGGCGAGCGGGACAGCGAGCTGATGGTGTTGTGCTTGACCCAGCCGCCGGTCGCCGAGCCGTCCGGGCTTCGGTTGATGGACACCCCGTCGGAGTCCGCCTGGCTTGAGGAGTAGGTCATCGACTGGACCGTCGCTCCGGCCGAATCCCGCAGGATCACCTGGTCACCGCTGTTGGACAGGCTGAGGCCGCCGGTGCTGGCCGGCACCGCCACGATGCCACCGGGAATCGAGGAGCCCGCGCCGAACACGGTGATCGCCTTGCCGGGTTGCAGCGTCGTACCGGCCGCGAACGTGTGCCGCACCGCCGACCCGTCCCGGAGGGTCCAGCCGGCGATGCTGATGGCCGTGCCACCGGTGTTCACGATCTCGACGGCCTCGCCGGCGGTGCTGCTGCCCGGTTCGTTGGCCAGCACCTCGTTGATGATGACGTTGGCGGGTCCGCCGTCTCCGGCGGTGACGTTCTGGGTCGTGGTGTGGGTGGCCCCGCCGTTGTCCGTCACGGTCAGCGAGACCGCGTAGGTTCCGGCCGATGCGTAGGTCACGGTCGGGTTCGTCGCCGTCGAGGTCTGGCCGTTGCCGAAGTCCCAGCTGCGGCTCACGACGGTGCCGTCGGAGTCGGTGCTGCCATCGGTGAAGGTGCAGTTGAGAGCGGTGCAGGAGTGCGTGTACGACGCCGTGGGCTGCTGGTTCGCGCCGCCACCGCCGATGACGAAGTCGTAGCGGGCCAGCACCGGGTAGTGGTCACTGGTCGTCGTCGCGTAGTTCGGGACGTAGGCCTGGGGCTGGAACGCGGTTGCCGAGCCGGCGACGTACTTCGCCTGCACCTCGTTGGTGGTGAGCTGGTGGTCGATGAAGTCCGGGTAGCTCGTCGTCGACGCCACGCCCGCCAGCGACAGGGCCCGCGTCGGGAACGTGTAACGCGCCGCGTCGTTCACGAAGTTGGCGTACGGCGAAGCTTTGCCGGAGGTGATGGAGGTGTCGACGTCGTCGTTCCAGTCACCGATGACGAAGACGTTCTGGGTGGGGTAGGTCGTGTCGAGGTAGGACTTGAGGGCCTGCGACGCCGGGTTGCGCAGGTTCCACGCGTCCGTGGTGGACCCGGCCTTCGCGTGCAGGACGATGAAGACGAGGTCACGGGTGACACCGTCGAACGTGCCGCGCAGCGTGAACTCCACCGGCGGGCGGCCGGCGAAGTTGCTGTTCTGGCCGGTCAGGATGACCTTCGCGCTCACCAGCGTGGCCATGCTGGAGCGCCAGACGAGGGCGACCTTCTGCTCGGTGTTGCCGAAGTCCGAGTAGTACTGGGCACCGTTCGTCACGACCGGGTCGTTGGCCACGACCCCGGTGTACCCGGGCATGCCGGCCACGAGGGTGTCGAACGCCGAGGTGCTGACGACCTCGGACAGGCCCCACACGTCCATGTCGGCGCCCGCCATGACGTCGCGGACGTTCTGCTGCTGAAGCGCCTCGTCGGTCGGGCCGAAGTCCGGCGCGCCGAACCACTCGACGTTCCAGTTGCCGACGTCGAGCTGTGTCGGCGATCCCTGCGACGGAACCGAGGCGGCGGCATGCGCCGCAGGGCCGGTGGTGAGCATGGCCAGCGCCACGGCGGCGGCCAGGCAGGCGGCGCCGGGCGCGGCGATGCGGCGGGGGCGTCTGACAGGTATGTGACGAGGTGACATGAAGGTGCCTTTCGCGAGCGGTTGCGGAAGGTTCGCGGAGCACCGCACCGGAGGTGTGTGGGGACACGCCGCCGCGGCAGGGCAGTTCTAGGCGGGCCGGGTTGCACGCGGGGGACCGGAAGATTTCCTCCGCATGTCATTTCTACGCGCGTTGCGCAGTGTGCACCGGGCGCCGGGTGCGGCGCCATACCCCGTACAGGGCCCATCTGTTGAGCGGCGCTCCCCACGACCTCTCCCCAAACGGCCTCGGACGGGTGCGTCCAGCAAGTGGTGCAACTCGCGGGTTTGCTGCTACTGCCGGGCTGCGGTGAGGCGGCCGTCGAAGGCGATGCCGATGGCCTGGAGGGCCGGCTTCCATCGCCTGGTCCAGCGTTTCGCGCCGTTCCCGGTCGAATCCAGGCTCATGACCGCACATGGACGCACTTGAGGGCGGCCTGCTCAGTGGGGAAATGCCCGCGGGCGCGCACGGCCTTGCGGATCCGGGCGTTCGCGCTCTCGATGGCGTCCTCGGTGAACTCCGGGAACCGCTCCATGGCGGCTTCCTCGGTCGGCGCCGTGCAGACCGGGCGGAGGGCTTCCGCGATCTTCTACCAGGAGGCTGCCTTCATGCGCGCACGGCCGGAAGATCACCCGACCAGGACTCCGTTCGACTTGCGGGTTCCAGGATCGGCTGAGATACGGCTTCTGAGACACCCCAGCCGACTCCCACCCCGCACCCGCACCCTCCCCTTCCGCGAGCGCGGGACGGCAGGCCCCCAGCCCGCCCAGCCGAACCACGAGGAGCCGCACCCTGACCCACCCCACTCCGACCATCAACACACCCGCAGACCCCCGCGGCGCCGACGCCACCGTGTCCGAGCCGGGCAAACGATGCCCAGCGGCCTGCACGCCGCCACCCGCCCGACGGGCACCACGGTCAGCAGTCACAACGTGTCGTCCCTGCTCGCGGAACTCACCCGCCACAACGACTGTGCCGACGCCCTGCACGCCCTGGTCCTGCCCGCCGACCACCTCGACACGCACCGCAGCCCCATCGACCACGCACGCCGCCACGCCCTGTTCTCCATGCGGCCCTGCTTCATCGACCCGATGCAATGACGGAACCTGCAGCGTCGGCTGCGGGCCGATCACCTCCCCGCCAGCACGCACGCCCAACGCCGGATCTTCCACGCCCTGACCGGCACACCCCCCGGCGGCTCGCGCACTCCTCCCCCGATTCCTCGGCGCACCCGGTCCGGTACCACATCAGGTACCAGTAGCGGTACCGCGGGATCCATGCCTGCACTCAACGTGGAATTCACCGAGGAAGAGATGGCTCGGCTGCGGGAGCGGGCGGCGCTCACAGGCCGGAGCCTGAAGCAGCACGTGCACGACGTGACCGTGGAGGAGGCCGACCGGATCTCCTTCGTCGAAGGCGCGGTCGCCGAAGCCGCCCGGATCCTGCCCGGTGTCACGGCCCGCTTCCCCGAAGGACAGCGGTGAGCCCGATCATCCGTGTCGACGTCGGCTGGGTCCTGCAGATCCGGTCCGCGATCTCCCCGCTGAACGTGCCCATCGCGGACTGGGGCGCCCTGGGGTTCATGGCCGGCCGGCACACCTTCGAGCGCGAACGCGGCGTCCTCCACTACGAAGAACCCGCCGCACGGGCTGCGACCTTCCTGCACACCGCACTGCTGCTGCGCCCCTTCACCGACTACAACCTCGTCATCGGATGGGCCTGCACCAGCCAGTACATGCACCTCTCCCACCAGCCCCTGAAGCCCAAGGACGACGACCTGTACGAACTCGCCCACACCGTCCGCGCACAGGAAGCCGACCTCCGCACCGTCGCACAGCGCCTGGAGTCCTGGCGCACCGCATGACACCGGCGGGCCGGCTTGGGGAGCACGGTTGCGGACCGCTTGCCATCCCCCCTCCATGGGCCGGCGTCCCGTGTTTGAGGGATGCGCCGACAGCGAGCGAGGGGGACGTCACCTGTGGGGGCCTCGCCACCGGTGGAAGAAGGTCTCTCCCGGGCCAGCTCCCAGGCGCATCGGCACGCCGGTCAGCACCGTGCCCACATCGATCGTGTCCCGGGAACCAAGGACGGTGAACCCGCGCCGCTCGTCGTAGGGACCGAGCGCGCGGGAGGTCTCGAACCCACTGAACAGCAGGATGTAGTCCAACTGCCGGTAGACCTGCACGCACCGCTTCAGCACAGCCGTGCCGATCCCGCGGCCCCGGGTGTCCTCACTCACCGCGACCGCTTTGATCTTCGCGTACTTCACCATCGACGCCAGTGCGTGACCGTTGTGACCGGGCAGCTTCATGACCATCGCAGCGACCGCACCGGACGGGACAGGCAACGACAGAGCCGCCCCGGCGCCCGCCCCTTCCCCTTCGGCGTGGGCGGGGCGGCAGGGACCCCGCCCACGCCGAAGCCCCAAGGAGTCGCCGCCCATGGCCAGCCCGAGCCCTGCCACCGATACGCCCGCCGGCCTCGTGCGCGCCACCGTCGGCCCTCGCGACACCGACACCGCCGCGTCCGAGCCGGGCGGAGCGATGCGCGGCAGCACAATGATGACGACGGCCTCGGCGCCACCCAGGCGCCGACGGGACGGGGTACCTCGCTCCACGCAGGAGAGGGCGGAACGGGGCTCGGGCACAAGGCCTCCCTGATGTTCGGATCCGGCGACCCGCGGCCAGCGGACACCTGTCACTGACTCCAACCAGGCGAACCACTGGGGCGGTTGCAGCCGCCCGCGGCGTAGTGGCCAGTTCAGGGCACGGGGCGCACGATTCCGACCCTTTCTGCGACCCCAAGGTCCCGCCGCTGGCGGGCCTTTGCGGCAATCACCCCTACGCACTGTCTTCGTCGGCAGAGTGGACGCCCGCACGTCCCTTGCTTACGAAGCGACTACGCCGGGGATGCCAGATGCAGGGATGATCTGACACTGCCGCGGCATGGGACCCAGTTATGGGGTACCTGCTGCGGGCGCCCGCCAGGGCAATGGGGGGATCAGTTGTGGCTCACGTTGTGGTGGTTCACGGAATCGGACAAGAGTACGTCGGGCCTGAATCGTTGGAGCTGAGCATCGCACCAGGTCTGCGGGACGGCATACGGCTGGCGCAGGGCCGGGACTCTGCGGCAGACCTGGTGACCGTGGCCTGCGCCTCGTACGGTCACTTGTTCCTCGCGTCCGACACCCGAAGCTGGTCACTGCCCCCGTGGGACGAGACAGATGTCGAGGAGGGTCTTGAGGCTGAACTGCTCATGGCGTGGTGGGAGCAAGCGGCGCGGGTGGATAGGGCTGTGACCGGCCCGGACGAGCCGGGCACGCTCGGCGGGGCCGCGTATGGCGCGTCTCGTCTGCTGCTGTCGGATCGGGTACGCGCCGCGCTGGACGCGCTCAGCGGGTCCCGCTACTTCGGCTATGTCTCGGACCGGATGTTGATCTTCGCGTTGAAGCAGGTCCGCCGCTATATGACGGAGCCGGAGCTGCGGAGTGCCGCACAGGCGCAGGTGGCAGCCCTGGTCTCGGACGATACTCGGGTACTCGTGGGCCATTCCCTGGGCTCGGTCGTGGCCTATGAAGCCCTGTGCGCGCATCCGAAGTGGCCGGTGACGGATCTGATCACCCTTGGGTCACCGCTGGGGATCCGGCGCATGATCTTTGACCGGCTCGATCCCTCGCCGGTCCAGGGCGTGGGGGTCTGGCCGGGCGGAGTGCGCCGGTGGACGAACATCGCGGACCCTGGGGACATCGTGGCGCTGGTGGACCGGCTTGCTGACCGATTCGGTGCACGGGTGCAGGACCACCGGATCACCAACGGCGTGCGCATGCACGATCTGTTGCGCTATCTGACCGCTGTCACCACCGGCCGCACCGTTGCCGAAGCGCTGTCAGGCCCAACGGGCAGGACGGTTGCGGGTGTTCAATGAAGCAAGAAAATGCGGCGGAGTGTGCCGAGCAGAGCTATCTCATCACGATTGGCGTCAACACCCCTCAGGGCCAGAGGCGCAACGAACTCAGGTATCCGGTACGGGACGCCGAACGAGTGCGTGAACTGCTGACGCCGAGGGGGTACACACCCGTCCTTTCCAGCCTTTGGCAGAGCCCGACGGCGACCGAGGTGCGGAACAGAATCAAGGGCTGGGCAGCGAGCGCGGGGCTTGGCCCGAAGAGCGTGGTCGTCGTGTACTTCGCGGGTCACGGCTTCAAGGGCGAGTTGCACCACGAGCTCGTGTGCGCGGATGAGGAGGGCGCAGAGAGCACGCTGAGGACGGATGACCTGTGCGGTCCTCTGCTGGAGAGTCGGCTCGGACACCTCCTGGTCATGCTCGACACGTGCTATGCGGGCGCGGGGACGGCACAACTGGCTGAGGTGAGCAGCAGGTTGGCTTCCAAAAGGAACCGGCCCAGCGGTGTCTGGCTGATGGCCTCGGCGCGCGGCAAGGAACAGGCGAAGGAGCGTGCGTTCGTGGACGGGCTGACCAATGCCCTGACGGACACGCGCATGCGGCTTCCTCAATTCCTGGACGTCGACGAGGTCACTCGCAGGATCCAGCGCTACCTCGGCGAACATTCCCCGGCGCAGCACGTGTCGGTGTACACCGTGGACAGCGACGGACACGCTCCGTTCTTCCCCAATCTGCCCGCCGACGGCCTGGACGCGGCCGCTGTGGTCCGTCTGTACAGCCGTGACCGCTTTCACTTCGAGCCACGGGGCCGCGGCATTGAGCACCTGGGGGAACAAGGCGACCACTTCGTCGGCCGGACAGCCACTCTGACCGAGCTGGCCCGGTGGCTCGCAGGCCCGCACGACGGCCGGGCACGTGTGGTCACCGGAGCCCCGGGGTCGGGGAAGTCCGCGGTGCTGGGGAGGCTTCTTCTGCTGTCGGACGAAGACTATGCGGCCCGGACGGACGCCCGGCCCGAGACCCTGCCCCCGCGGGGATTGACCCTCGTGCCGCTCCACGCACGCCGTGCCACCCTGGAGCGGCTGGTCACCGACCTGGCCGCCGTGCTGGGATCACCCGGCTTGAACCGCGGTGAACTGCTGGAGATTCTGGGGCGGCGCACCACTGCGCTGGTGGTCGTGGTGGACGCGCTGGACGAGGCCGGAACCGCCGGGGACAGCGCGGAAGGCGCGCGCATCGCCAGGGAGTTGCTGCAGCCCCTCAGTACGCTGGCCGGCATACGGCTGATCGTGGGGGCGCGCCGCCCGCTGGTGCCTGCTCTGGGCCATGCGACGACCGTTTATGACCTGGACGAGCACGGCAGTCACTTTGCTGCGGATGATGTCGTCGCCTATGCCCGCAGCCTGCTGCTGGACTCGCATGAGGCGAATAGCCTCTCCCCCTACCGTGACAATCCGGCACTCGCCGACACGGTCGCCCGGGGCATCGCCGTGCGGGCCGGCACCTGCTTCCTGGTCGCACGCATGACCGCCCGCGCCCTGGTTCAGGGGCAGAGGACCGTCGACCCGGCGCGGCCGGGCTGGCAGGAGGAGCTCCCCAGCGATGTCGGGCAGGCGTTCGCCGAGTATCTGGACCGCTTCGGCTCGCAGCAGGCGAAAGTCACCCACCTGCTGCTTCCCTTGGCCTACGCCCAGGGAAGCGGGCTGCCCTGGTCCACCCTGTGGTCACCACTGGTAAGGGCCCTTACCGGCACCGACTGCCCGCACGCGGACCTTGCCTGGCTGCATCAGAACGCGTGGGAATACATCATCGAGACCGAGGCTCCCGGAGGGTCGAGGTACCGGCTCTACCACGAGACCATGGCGGAGTACCTGCGCACGCCCGGTGGCGAGTCAGCCGCCCACCAGATCGTCGCCGACACCCTGCTGACGCAGGTCCAGCCCGATCCCCTCAACGGCAGGCGCGCCTGGTCGGCCGCCCATCCCTACATCCGGGAACACCTCGCCGACCACGCGGCAGCAGGCGGGACACTGGAGCGGCTCCTCCACGACAACGGCTATCTGGTGCACGCCGGTTCGGCATCCCTCATGCGGGCCCTGCGCACGGCTCCCCCGGGCTTGGCGCGCACCCGCGGCTCGGTCTACCGCGCCTCCGCCGACATCCACGCCGGCGCGCCGCCGGAGGAGCGCCAGGACATCCTCGCCATCGACGCCGCCCGGTTCAACCAGCCCAGGCACGTCATCGACGAACTGTCCGAGGGGCGGCCCTGGCGGCCCCTGTGGGCGACGGGCAGCCTCGTCCACACCGCCCTGCGCACCACCCTCCAGGGCAGGACCGGCCACGCCGCACAGATCGCCTGCGTCACGATGGACGGACGCCCGCACGCAGTCACCACCGACAGCGAACCTCGCAACCCGACGCGTTCCTCCCGCCTCTTTGCCGACGGTGTGCTGCGAGTGTGGGACCTCACCACCGGTGATCAGGTCGCCTCTCTCACCGGCCACACAGGGCGCATCAGCGCGGTCGCGTGCTACACCTTCGACGGGCACGCCCACGCGGTCACGATCAGCCCGGCCGACCTCCTGGGCAACGGGGCCGGCGACGGCACGGTCAGAGTGTGGGATCTCAACGAGGGCACCGGACGCGTGATCGCTTCCGGCGACCTCGGTCATGGCAGCCTCGGGCACATGTCCACCATGGCCTACACCATGATCGACGGACAACCGCACGCCGTCACCGGAAACCAGACCGGCGAAGCAGCGGTGCGCGTATGGAACCTGCTGGACGGCGGACTGCGCGGCCCGCTCACCGGCCACGTGGACGCGGTGTCCTCCATCGGCTGCATCGACATCGAAGAGCGCCCGCACGCCGTCGTGGGCTGCCTGAACGGGGCTGCGTGGGTGTACGACCTGACCGACCGCACAATCCGGACGGTTCTCACCGGTCACACCCAGCAGGTGACCGCCGTCGCATGCGTCAGCATCGCCGGCGTCCCCCACGCCATCACCACCAGCGCCGACAAGACCGTGCGGCGGTGGAACCTTGACGAGGGCGGCGCCGGCACCGTCCTCACCGGCCAGACCCACGCCGCATCCGCCCTGGCCTGCACGCACATCGCCAAGGTTCCGCACGCGGTCACAGGAGGGGACGACAGCCTCCTGCGTGTCTGGAACCTGAACAGCGGCACCCAGCGGGCAACCCTCACCGGCCACACGTCGTCCGTGTGGGCGGTCGCCTGCATCAGCGTCGACGGCCGCGCGCACGCCGTCACCGGCAGTGGCGAACCCTCGGCGCGGGTGTGGGATCTGACCGAGGACACCCAGGCCCGCACAGTGCGAAGAGGCCACACCCGTCAGGTATCCGGTGCGGCCTGGACGACGGTCGACGGCCGCCCGCACTGGGTCACCGTCGGCCGGGACGACGTCGTACGGGTGTGGGACGCGGCGAGCGGGACCCAGCGCGTGGCCCTCACCGGCCATACCGCCGGCAGTTGGGGCCATCCCCCCAGCCTGGACTGCACGGTGATCGACGGTGTCCCGCACGCAGTCACCGGCGGCGCCGACTACACCGTGCGCGTGTGGGACCTCAGCCGAAAGAAAGAACGGTCCGTGCGGACCGGTCATTGGAACCAGGTCAACACCGTGGTCTGCACCAGCATCGACGGCCGCCCCCACGCGGTCAGTGGAAGCGCGGACTGGACCGTACGCGTCTGGGACCTGACAGACGACTCCCGCCCCGAGCAGATCTTCGAGTTCGGACGCCCCTCCCGCCACGAATACGACCCCGGCCGCGACGCCACCGCGGTCATCTGCGCCGACCTCGACGCACGTCCGCACGCCGTCCTCGCCTGGGGCGGCGACCACAATGCGGTGCACATCCGGGACCTCACCGACGGCTCGCCACGCGGGGTCCTGTCGTGCGACATGAGCGGAGTGGTCGCCCTGGCCACAACCCGCATCGCGGGACGAACCCACGCCGTCGCATGCGGAGAGGGCGTCGAGGTGTGGGACCTGACGCAACGCACCCGGCGCGCCGTCCTGACCGGACACACCGGCTGGGTCAGCGCCGTGGCCTGCGCCTGCATCGAGGGCCGGCCCCATGCCTTCACAACCGGCGCCGACCGCACCATACGCGTGTGGGACCTGGAAACGAACGAGTTGGTCTCCACCATCGCCCTGCCCCTGCCCGGACACGCCATCAGCGCAACACCCTCCGACATCCTCGTCGGCATGGACGACGACATCGCCGTATTCACCCGACACAACGAAGTGACGCTCTAACCCCCAGCCAACAGCACACACAGCACGCTCCCGATCCCCCAAGCCATGCCGCCCGGCGCCATAACCGGGCAGCACAAGCACACGTCACACACCCCGGGAGAGCCCCAGTCCCGCACACCAACCTTGGGCCTGATCCGCTTTGGCGGACATCCGAGATCAGGGGTTCTGCCCCGGGAGGATGTCCATCATGGAGAGCATGGGGAAGAAGAAGCCTCGGCCTCGCCGTTCGTTCACGCCGGAGTTCAAGGCCGAGATCGTCGAGCTGTGCCGACGCGGTGACCGCTCAGTCGGTCAGATCGCCAAGGACTTCGACCTGACAGAGACCGCGGTGCGGCTGTGGGTCAGCCAGGCCGAGGTCGACGCAGGCGAACGCGATGGCCTTACCAGCAGTGAACGCGAGGAACTGGCCGCGTTGCGGCGGGAGAACCGCCGGCTGCGCGAAGACGTCGACATCCTCAAGCGGGCCACGGCTTTCTTCGCGAAGGAGACCCGGTGACGGTGCACCCGTTCATCGAGGCGGAGAAGCGAGACGGTCACAGCGTCAAGCGCGCGTGTGAACTGCTGCAGGTCTCCCGAACCGCCTTCTATGCCCGCCGCAGCGGCACGCCCGGTCCGCGGGCGGTCCGGGACGCCGTACTGACCGGCCAGATCACCAAGGTCCACGCCAGGTCCCGAGGCACCTACGGCGCTCCACGCATCCACGCCGTCCTGAAACGCGAGGGTGCTGTCTGCGGACGCCGTCGCATCGCCAGACTGATGCGGGCGGCGGGCCTGGAGGGCCGCCACCGCAGACGACGGCACCTGACCACCATCCCCGACCCCCGCGCCGCCAACCGGCCCGATCTCATCCTGCGGCAGTTCGATCCCGACCCAGCAGGCGTCGACACCCGTTGGTGCGGCGACATCACCTACGTCCCCACCGGGGAGGGCTGGCTCTATCTGGCCACCGTCATCGACATCGCCTCCCGCCGGGTAATCGGCTGGGCAACGGCCGATCACCTGCGCACCGATCTGGTCGCTGACGCCCTCATGGCGGCCTGCCGACAGCGTCGTCCCACCCGGCCGGTGATCTTTCACTCGGATCGTGGCTGTCAGTACACCAGTCACCAATTCGCCTGCGTGGCAACGGAGTTCGGCGTCCGCCTGTCGGTCGGCCGGACCGGGCAGTGCTGGGACAACGCGCTCGCTGAGTCGTTCTTCGCCACGATCAAACGGGAGGTCCTCGACACGAGCACCTGGCCCAGCCGGGCCGCCGCCCGCACCGCGATCTTCGACTTCATCGAGGGCTGGTACAACTTGCACCGACTGCACAGCAGTCTCGGCTACCGAAGTCCCGTCGAATACGAGACCGCACTCGCGGCCTGACCACCACACCGATGGTGTCCGTCAAAGCGGAACAAGCTCACCTGGGGTGCCATCCTGCACAGCCCCGGCCGGGACGATCCTGCGAATGGCCCTGGCCGAGGGAGAGATGACGCCCGCTGCCCTCGCCCGCGGGGAGGGCCCAGGCCGCAGCACGCCGCGGTCCCTGCCTGATCCACGAGAAGGCCGCAGGGGCGGCCGAACCCGGTCCCATGCTCTGGCCCCCCATCACAACTCCTGCCATTATTTGCATTATGGGCCGGGGTGGCCGGCGCACTGCTGAGAGAACGGACGGTTCCGCCATGGCCTCGCGCCGTGAGCCTCGCCTGGCCGACGCTGCCGAGATCGCCGCCGAGCACGGCCTCACCCCCGCGCGGATCAGCCAGTTCTCCACCGCGCGCACCCAGAACGCGGCAGGCACAGCATTCCCCGAGCCTGTCGGCAAGCGCGGCCGCGCCCGCCTGTGGGACCACGCGGAAGTCACCGCATGGTTCGCCCACCGCGCGCCGGCACGGCTCACCGAACACACACCGCCCTTGCTCGACCCGGAGACGCTGCTGAACGCCGCGGACGCCTCCCGCTACCTCGGCTACAAGAACACCAACCAGGTCAGCACCTTCGTACGTGACCACCCCGGCTACTTCCCCGAACCGGACGTCGTCGAGGAGATGGGCACAGCCGAGAGCCCTTACCGTCGGCAGCTGTGGAAGGTGGCGACCCTCAAGGAGTGGATGGCCACCCGGCCCGGCCGCGGAAGGCGCGCCGGCACCAAGCCGGCACCGCCGCTGCCCGACGTTCCCGCCGACGGTGATCCCGATGAGCTGCTGGGGGCGAGCCAGGCGGCCGCGCTGCTGGGCTACAAGAGCATCAACTCTTTCTCCAGCGCCCTCGCCCAAGGCAACCTCCCCCTGCTGAAAACCACCGACGGGATCGCCGCAAACGCCGGACGCCAGAACGGACGCCGCCGCTGGACACGCCGACGCATCCTCCAGCAGGCCGCCCAGCGGTCCAGTGGTACCCGGCGATAAACGGACCACCGCCCCCCTGTCAACGCGGCCCCCGGTTTGGGGAGTTGGCCCCTTGCGGACCGGGTACCGCACGATGCCCGGCACGGCGCGGCCCGCCACCCCACCCCGCAGCAACACCCGCTGCCGCGAACCGCCCAGCCCGCCCCACAGCGCACCACAAACAGCAGCAAGTGCACAGACCAGCTGCGCAGCAGGTGCGCAGACCGGCTGCGCAGTCTGCGTATCTCGGCTGCGCAGCCGGTCTGCGCAGTCCCCGTGCGCACCGGCTCCGCACTCACCCCGCGTGCGCACTGCGCAGGTCCGCAGCACGCTCTGCGCCAAACACCCCGGACATCCTGCCGTGCTGTCTCCGCCTGCGCGCCAGGACGGGCTGGGTGCAGGACGGCACGTGAGCGCCGGCCCGGACGGCGGGTGCCGGACGTGACACCCCCCAGCGCGCAGCCGGGCACATGGTCGGCCCGTGGTGGGGCCAACCACGGGGCCCGACCACGCACTTCGTGTCCCCATCGTGACCCTGGTCGGGGCCTCATGGTCGCCCGCCTGGTCGAGGGCCGCAGGTTGCCTCCCTGCCATGACCCCCTCCCCCGATACTCCCGCCACCGAGCCGGCCCCCAGCCCCGCCGAACCCCTGCGCCTACAGGTCCTGACCGCACTCGCCCTGCACCGCATGGCCACCACCGGCCAACTCCGCCTCATGCTCCGCCCGGGCAGCCCCCGCCAGCTCATCTCCCGCGTCCTGAACACACTGCGCACCACCGGCCACACCGACCGCACCGTGCTGCCCCACCCCGGCCGGCCACGGACCCACGCCTGGTACCTCACCCCCCACGGCGCACGCCTGACCCGCGACCTCCCCGCCCTGCGGGGACGGCCCCCGTACCCCATCACCTCCACCACCGCAGCATCCCTGAAAACCGCGCACACCCTCACCGTCGTCCGCACCCACCTCACCTTCGCGCAAGACGCCCGCCTGCACGGACACGAACACGGCCCCTACGACTGGACCCCCGAAACAGCCCACCCCATCGGCGAAGGCGAACGCCTCGTCGCCGACGCCCTCATGCACTACACACTCGTCGGCCATCAGCAGCGCACCAAGCTCCGCGCGTTCATCGAAGTCGACCGCACCACCATGAGCAGCGAACGCCTCGCCACCAAACTCATCGACTACGCACGCCTCTTCCACCACGAAGCACAGCCCCCCGGCCGCCGCCGCCCGACGACGACCGGCCCGGCCTGGCTGCGCTGGTACCCCCTCTTCCCCCGCATCCTCTTCATCCTCACCGCAGCCTCCCGGCCCCGGCTGGAAGGCCGCATCAGCGACCTCCAAGCGATGGCCGCCCAGCACCCCCTCGCCGCCACCCTCGCCAACGAAGTCCCCCTCGCAGCAGCCATCCTCGAAGACCTCGAACAACACAGCCCCACCGCACCCGTATGGACCCCACTCACCGGAGGCAACCCCCGCGCGTGGACCGAACTGTAAGCTTGTCGTTTAACGATCGACGTTGACTCTCCGTGGTTTCGTGCCGACGTTGTGATGGGCGGGGCGGCTGTATGCCTCGCCGGTCGCAAGGACACGGCCCACGTCGTGACGGGTGACCGGACGGCGGTTCTTCGAACCAAGTGGTCTTCCTGGTCCGGGCGTTGAGGGTTTTGGTGCACGGGCCGGAGAGCCCGTCTTCGTGCGCAGGTTCCTGAACCCCCGCCGGACGCGCGCGGGGGTGAGTCTGTTCGGCTCGGCCGGCTTCTCCCAGGGCCTGCGGAGGTCGGTGGCCAGTGGCCGGGCAAGCCGGAGCTGGGCATAAGCGGCAATCACCAGCCAGGCCCACCGGTCGGCCGCATCCGAACTGCGAAGCCGGGGCTTGGTCCAGCCGAGCGTCTGCTTGAGTAGTCGGAACGTGTGCTCCAGGTCGAAACGCCGGAGGAAGGACCGCCAGCAGCGGTCGACGTCCGCCGCGCTGGCTCCGGTGCCCGACCACCACAGCCAGACCGGCTTGTTCACCCCGCCGGACGGTAACTTCTCCACAGCGAGGCGGATGACGGTGCCTTCGATGAGGGGCAGCGGTCCGTCGTACTCGATCCAGGCCGCCCGCCGGGTGAGCCTTGGGTGCAGCCGGTCCCATGCCCGCGCGGTCGCCTTGCCGTAGAGGCGGGTGTCGGTGACCGTCACGGCCTGCTCGACACCCCAGGTGGAGGGATCGCCGAAGACGAACTCGCCACCATGCTTGGGTGGCCGGCCGCCCAGGGGGTTGGCCAGGGCGAACTCGTTGCGGGAGGGGGCCGGACGCCGCATCACCCTGTCTCAACGGAGGCGACCGAGGATCTCGACGGGCAGCTCGGCCAGCAGGTGGGCGATGCGGGGCGCGTCGTATCCGGCGTCCAGCACGACCAGGACGTGCTGTCGCCTGGCCTCCACTGGCCAGCGGCGACGAGCCGCTCGACGACCTCGCGGAGCTGGATGGTGGTCACCGCGGCGACGTCGGCGCCGGGCTCCAGGCGGACTGCGTCCAACACCGCCGTCCATGATGTGCGGCCCGTCTCCAGCGCGGCCACGATCGAGTACGGCCAGCCGGGCACCATCTGATGCTTGCCCTCACCTCACCCGAAGGTGTGGCAAAAGGCCCGGTCAGGCCAGGTGTTGGCGTCCGGCCGCAGCCACGGCGAGACGTCTGCGGCCAGCACGATCCGACCGTCCGCAGCTCTCGGAAGCAGCGCCGAGACCAGAGCGCGACACAGCCGGGCGACGTCGATCTGCCCCTGGTTGAGACCGGCGTAAAGGGCTCCGTGCCCGCGGCGGTGTCCCGGGGCGAGCGCCAGGTCGACGAGCGACCGCACCGGCCCATCCGTGCACAGCAGCGCGTCGCACAACTCGAACAACGCGTCGCCCCGCACAGTCATACAGGCATGGACCTCGCTCCGGAAGCGGGACAGCATGTCCACTCCTTTGGTCCGCGAGCCATGCTGTGCCGTGCCCACTTGATGGCCTCCTTGATGATCAACAGTATGCAGCCCGGTCATTAACTTCAAATGCATGTAAAGCACGGCTAGGATTACTCGCATGCAATTGGATTTGAACCTGCTCGCTGCGCTCGACGCGCTGCTGGAGGAGGGCAGTGTGGCCGGGGCTGCCGCACGCCTGCATGTCACCGCCCCCGCGATGAGCCGGAGCCTGGGCCGAATCCGGCGCACGACCGGGGATCAGATCCTGGTGCGCACCGGCCGCACGATGACCCCGACGCCGTATGCGATCGCCGTCCGGGAACAGGTTCACGAGCTGCTGCACCAGGTCCAAGGGGTGCTGGCACCGAGCCGTGAACTCGATCTGGCAACGTTGGAGCGCACCTTCACACTCCGCTGGCACGACTCCCTGGTCACCTTGAGCGGCCCCGCACTGCTCGCGGCCGTGCGTGAAGAGGCGCCGGGCGTGCGATTGCGCTTCGTCGCGGAATCGAGCATCGACACCCCCGAGTTGCGGCGCGGCGAGGTCGACCTGGAGGCGAACGCCAACCGCCCGAGCGCACCGGACATCCGTGCCGAGAACGTGGGCGAGAGTCGCCTCGTCATCGTCGTGCGGCAGGGACACCCCCTCACCCGCATCAGGACCGTCACCGCAAAGCGGTACGCCGAAGCTGAGCACGTCACCGTCTCGCGGCGCGGAAACCTCAGCAACGCCCTCGACGACACCCTCACGCGGCTCGGCCTCACCCGCCGCGTGGTGGCTACCGCGCCCACGGAAGCGGCCGCGCTGGAGTTCGCGCGCGACTCCGATCTCCTGATCAGCGTCCCCGAAGCCACCACGCGCTCCGCGGTCGCCGACCTCGGCCTGGCCGTGCTCCCCCTCCCGCTCGACCTGCCGTCAGCACCGATATACCTGTCATGGCATCAGCGCTACGACACCGACCACGCCCACGCCTGGCTGCGCGGACTGGCGCGAACCGCGCTGGCCATGTGAGGAGCGTCGTATTCGGCGCCGTCCGGCCGCTTCACCCCTTCAACGTCAGCAGCGGCTTGTCCGTGCGGGTGCTGGCCGTGGGGGCGGCCAGACCGACGCCTGCGGCTCACGATCGCGGATCTGTGGGCCCTGCTCACTCGGTCGGCTCTTGGCCGGTGAGCAGGTTGAGCAAGCCGGCGGGGGCGTTGTCGCCGAAGATGAGCTGGTGGTTCTTGTCGGATTCGGCGGCGAACCGGGCGCTGCGGGAAAAGAGCGCCTGCTCGTACTCCGCAAGGGCGGCTTCGATGTCGTCCGGGTGTGCGGCGATGGCTTTGCCGAGTTCGGCGCCGTCGAACATGGCGAGGTTGGCGCCCTCCCCGGCGAACGGTGACATGAGGTGGGCGGCGTCGCCCAGCAGCGTCACTCCGGGAACGCGGTCCCACCGGTGGCCGATCGGCAGGGCGCTGATCGGGCGCGGGGCGAGGGCGGTTTCCCCGTCAGTGATGAGTGCGGTGAGTTCAGGCGCCCATCCGGTGAATTCGGCCGCGACCTGGGCCGCCGCCGTTTCGGGACTGGCGAGGATGGCGGCGATCCATTCCTGCGGCTTGGTGAGCGCGACGTAAGTGTGAAGAACGGCGTGGGCCTCTCGATGGCCAAGGATCCCCTTGCCGGCCGTGACGGCAAACAGGGAACCGTCGCCGGTGGCCTTGGCCGCTGCGGGGTGGCGTTGGTCGGCGTCGTACAGGTAGGTCTCGATGAACGACGTGCCGACGTACTCGGGCTTCGCGTTGGAGAGCAGCGGCCGGACCCTCGACCAGGCGCCGTCCGCGCCCACGAGGAGGCTGGTCGTCACGGTCGGCCCGTCGGCGAACGTCAGCTCGTGCCTTCCGTCTCCGAGGGGGCGGACACTGGTGACCTTGTGTCCCCACTGGATCATCTCGCCGGGCAGCGAGTTGATCAGGATCCGACGCAGGTCTCCGCGGAGCACCTCGGGGCGCCCGCCCGTGCCGTCGTCGGGCTGGTCAAGCAGGACCGCGCCGTGCTGGTCGAGCACGCGCACGGCCTCGCCGCCTTCGTGGATGATCGCGCGGAACTCGTCGGTGAGGCCAGCCGCTTCGAGGGCGAGCTGCCCGTTGTACTCGTGGATGTCGAGCTGGCCGCCCTGCGTGCGGGTGTCCGCCGATGTCTCGGCTTCGTAGATGGTCGCGGGGATGCCGTGCAGGTGCAGGACCCGGGCGAGGGTCAGGCCGCCGAGCCCGGCGCCGATGATGGTGACGTGAGTGTTCATGGTGGTTTCCCTTTCGGCTGGACACGCTCTACTCGGGTACAGTGTTCGCAGTAATGGTGCCACGATAGCACTACTGCGAACAGTGGGCGCAGTAGTGAGGAGGGAAACCCGATGGACGACGCTCACACGGTGGTCTGGAACCGGCCGGAGCGGGCCGCGAAAGGCCCCGCACCCTCACGCACCCGGGCGGAGATCACCGCCGCCGCCATCGCGATCGCCGACGCCGAGGGCATCGACACACTGTCCATGCGGCGCGTCGCCAAGGAACTGGGAACGGGCACAGCCTCGCTCTACCGTTACCTGGCGTCCAAAGACGACCTGCTCGACCTCATGCTCGACGCCGTAGCGGCCGAAGACGGCGGCCCGCCTGCCCCCACCGGCGACTGGCGCGGCGACTTGCGGACACTGGCCTATCGCTCCCGGGCCACCATCCACCGGCATCCCTGGATGACCTCCCTCGCGGCAGGGCGCCCATCACTTGGACCGAACTCCCTCGATGCCACCGAACACGCACTCGCCGCCCTCGATCCCCTCGGCTTCGACATCGACGTCATGATCATCGTCGTCGATACGCTGCATGCCTTCGTCCGCGGCTACGCCATCGGCGAACTCGCCCAACAGGAAGCCGTCCGACGCTCCGGAGTCGGCAACCAGGAATGGATGGACGCCCATGCGCCCTACCTCGACAAAGTCATCAAGGCCGGGCGCCATCCACTCCTCGCCCAGGTCATTCGTGATGCCGAGCTTCCCCACGCGGCCGACAGGGCCGAGCGCGGTTTCGAACTGGGGCTCGAACGACTTCTCGACGGATGGGAGGCCAACCTCCCCGTCCGACCCTGACGATTCGACAGCGTCAACTGGGGGGCATCGGGGAACTCCGCACCCGGGCGCCGGCTCCGCGCGCTGGACCCCCGACACAGCGCGATTCCCACGAGCCAGCATCAGAGAACGATCACGGTGACTAGCTCCGTGCACCACACCTGTTGCATCCGCTACAGTGCTCCGGATAGCCCCTGAGCTGCGGAAATTCCACCCGCACACTCGCGGCGCCCCGGAGAAACCTCGGTGATTTTGACTGCTCGGGCGAGGACATCGAGCGCGACTGGGTGCAGCGCACCGGCTGTTGGAGCCACATCACCCGGGTACTGCTCACCTACGACCAGATCCGCACGTACGCCCTGCCCGCGGCCGAGGGCAAGCAGGGTGATCCGCGCTGGCCAGCCTTCGCCGATCGATACGGCTTCGACCCGGCCGAGCCCGTGCAGTGGGAGGTCGAGGCGCTGGAGCCGGAAGAACTGCAGCGCCTGGTGCTCGCCGCGGTCGAGCCGTACGTCGACCGCGAGGTGCTCGCCGCCCAGTTGGCCCGCGAGCAGCGCCAACGCCGGGCCCTGTCCGGCTTTCTCGGGGGATGGGACGCGTCGGGAGCGGGCCCGGGCTGACGGCTGCTCGCGTAAGTGAGTCCGATTGAGTACGTGTGCGAGAACTCTCGACGTGAAGAAGAGCGGCAACGTGCCGGGAGGCATTGGGACTTCCCGGGCAACGTGCCGACGGCGCCATCGGCCACGGCCCAGGAAGTCCCCGCCGCGCAGGAGTGTTGTTCGTTCCCTCCAGGACGAGGCCCGGAGAGCGAAACTGGCCTCTGCGCAAGGCCAGACAAACCCACGCAATCAGCTCTTGGTGCCGATCCGCAACGTGCTCATCCATTCGAAGGCCCATCGACGGCTTACCCACGCAGCGAAGGTTCTCGCGTATCTGAAACGGCAGGAGCCCCGCACAAGGCGGGTCACGTCCGCGGGAGTGGTGTACCGACGGCCACTCGGTGATCTCGTTCTGAGGCTATGCGCTGAGTTCGGTCGGGAGGACGGTCTCGTCGGTTTCTGACTCGATCGGGTGGAGGCGGGTCTTGGCGAGCAGGTCGAGTCCCATGCAGCGGCGGGCTTCGGTCCACTCGTCGTTCCGCTCGGCCAGGACGGCGCCGACCAGGCGGATCAGGGCGGTGCAGTCGGGAAAGATGCCGACCACATCGGTGCGGCGGCGGATCACCTTGCTCAGCCGTTCCTGCGGATTGTTCGACCAGATCTGCCGCCAGCTCTCGCGTGGGAACGCCGTGAACGCCAGGACATCGCCCTGGGCGGCATCCAAGTGGGCCGCAGCTTTGGGGAACTTGGCTTCCAGGGCGTCGAGGACGTGCCCCATCTGAGCCTGGACGACGTCGGTGTCGGGCTGTTCGAACACGGTCCGCAGCAGCGTGGCCACCCAGGGCTGGGCCGACTTGGGAACCTGGCTCAGCAGGGCGCGGGCGTAGTGAAGCCGTAAGGAATCAACTCGTTGCTTTCATAGGACAAGTTCGTTGCTCTGGTATGAGCTTCGCCGACGACGTTCTGGATCAGCTTGCGCTGCGGTGTCAGGTCGTTTTGCCGCATCTGAACGAGCGTCAGCGGCGTCTGATGCTGGCCCAGGAGGCGCGGCTGCTCGGACACGGTGGGGTACGGGCCGTTGCGCGGGTGGCCGGGGTGAGCGAGAGCACGGTCCGGAACGGGGTGTTCGAGCTGGAGGCCGGTGGGGATCCGCTGCCGGACGGCTGCGTCCGGCGCCCCGGGGGTGGCCGCAAGCCCGCCGAGCAACAAGATCCTTCCCTGGTTCCGGCGTTGCTGAAGCTGGTGGAGCCGGACGAGCGGGGGTGATCCGATGTCGCCGCTGCGCTGGACCACCAAGTCCCTGCGCAACCTCGCAGAGGAACTGACCCGGCAGGGGCACTCGGTCTCCGCTCCGACCGTCGGCCGACTTCTGAGTGGGTGTTCTGTGAGTCTTCGTGCGGGTTCACTCTGTCGGTCGGGGCATGGTGAACAGGCCGGGTTCGGGTTCGATGAGAATGCCGCGGCTCACGAGGCGTTTGAGCTTGGCCCGGGCGCCTTCGACATGGCGGTTTTCGGTGCCGATTCCCAGGGCTTCGCAGATGTCCTTGGCCCGTAGGCCGTGTTCGTCGTCCTCGAACAGGGCGAGGATCTGGCGGTATGCGGACGGCAGCGGCTCGGGGCCGCCGTGATCGCTGTCCTCGGCGATCTCCAGGACGGTCTCCCGGGTGATCTCCAGGCGCTCCAGCCGGTGCTCCACGGCGGTGAGTTGCTCGCTGAGCTGGGCGATCTGCTCACGCAGGCGGGCTGCTTCCTTGCGGCCGACGGCCTGTCGTTCGTCGATCTGGGCCAGGAGTTCACGCATGCGCCGCCTCGTGGGTCGGGGCCCTGGCGCCGGTCGGTGGCGGGTCGCGCCAGGTCAGTGCGGTGTGCCCGGTGAGCCGGCGGGTCATGACGTCGGTCATCGACCAGCGGATCCACGAGGCAGCACTGGCCGGGAGGGTCTCGTAGTCGCGGGCGGGACGGCGGTGCAGCAGCAGCGTGCCGAAGGCCTGCTCGACGATCCACCGCTTCGGCGCCGGTGCGAAGCCCTTCGTGTTCGGATCGCGCTGGACCACCTCAATGTCGATGCCCAGGGCGGCGCCGTGGTCGATGACCGCGTTCTTGAACCCGGCGTCCACCCAGCCCTTGGTCACCGACGGGTTGTCCGCGGCGACCTGGTCCAGCAGCGTGATGCCGATGGCGTTGTCGTGCACGCTCGCCGCAACCACGATCACCGCGATGAGCAGGCCCAGGATGTCGGTGGCGATGCCCCGTTTGCGGCCCCGGCTCTTCTTGCCCGGATCCAACCCCGTCGTGGCCTTGGGCGCATTGACGGAGGCATGCACGGTCTGGGTGTCCATCACGATCGCGGACGGGTCCTCTCGTCGACCCCTCGACTCGCGGACCTGCCAGCGCAGCAGGTCATGGACCACCTGGTCGGTGCCGTCGTCGCGCCACTTGCCGAAGTAGTAGTACACCGCGGTGTACGGCGGGAAGTCGTGCGGCAGGTAGCGCCATTGGCAGCCCACCCGGGCCTGGTACAGGATCGCGTCGACGATCTCCCGCATCTCGTACCGGCCCTCATGGCCGCTGACCGAGCGATGCTGTCCCTTCCAGGACCTGATGACCGGCCGGATCAGCTCCCACGCCTCGTCCGACAAATCACTCGGGTACGGCTGCCGCCCGCCCATGCCTACCAGCAGACCGCAGGCCCAGCCGACCGCAAGCCCTCAAACCGGACAACACCACCGGCGACTCACACAACGCCCACTAATAGCTCGGCGATGACGTGGTCCCGGGTCGGGACCAGGGTGCCGTCCACGATGAGCACCGTGTCCCTGGCGAACCGCTTGCGGGGCTGGAGAGCGAGCATCGGCCCGAGGTGGTCGATGATCCGGTCCGCCGCCGACTTCGACACCCCGAACAGCGGGCGAGCTGCCGCATCGTGAGGTTGGTGCGCCAGTAGGCGGCGACCAGCAGCGTCCGATCCTCCAGCGGAAGGCTCCACGGCCGGCCCCTGCGGACCGCGTCCGCCCCTGCGCGACGCAATACCGTCACCAGCTTCCCGAACTGGCGCGGGCTCAGCCCGGAGAACGGGGCTATCCAGACGGTTCCGACGCCGTGATCACACTACCCACGCCAGCATCATCTCAGTCGCCCTATCATCCGATCCATAGAGATGGAGCACCGTTGAGGGGGCGATTGGGATGACCGCAGCACGCACGGCAGCAGTCGTGCTGGCCACATGGGCCACGCTGATCTTGCTCCTGCTTGCGCCGTCGCCCCTGCCAGAACGTTGGCGCTACTACATCTACTCTCCAGCGAGCGTGGGCCTGTGGCTGCTGGCCATGCTCGTCGCCCCTGTCGTGGTCTGCATCGTGAAATGGCCATGGATCAAGTCGGGCGGCAGGTGACCCGAAAACGCACACGGCCACGGTCAGTTACCGAAACCGCAGACGGTTCCGCAACGTCCGCCGTCGACTCCTCACACATCGGATCACGTGGAGAGCCCGTTGCGGGGCCAACTCGCACGGCGGGTTCGGCGGGCGGGGACGGGAAAACCGGCACCAGAAACGGTGCACGGCGTCTCGTCCCCGACCCAACATATGGAGCTGGACCGGCGCGGCGCCGAGCTGCTGTTCCAGGTTCTGACCGAGCGCGAGGAGAAGAACAGCATGGCCATCGCCTCCAACGAGTCCTTCTCCTTCGTGGACCAAGACGTTCACCGACCCCCGGCTCTGCGCGGCCATTGTGGACCGCCTCACCTTCGGCGGCAACATCATCGAAACGGGCATCGACTCCTACCGCCTTGCTCACACCAAAGCCCAGCAGAGCGGCGGCTGACCGACGACCAGCAGAGGAATCACCGGAGCGCGAACGGCGCCCGCTGCTGCCACCTTGTTCCGTCGTGGACCATCAGATCGACCGACGACACGGGGGCAGTGGCGGGAAGCCGGCCGCGAAGGTCGGCCTCGGCCTCCTCCAGCACGGCATCATCTTGCCCCTGGGCAATGGTCAGATGCGGGACGACCTCGTCGAACTGACCGCCGAACGGCGGGGCCTCCGGCCACCGCTCCGCGATCGCCTCGGTGAGCCGACGGAACGGGAGGTCCGGTTCAGGGACGAGATACAAGATCCCCGGGAATCTCCCGCAGTGCTCGAACCGGGCCTCGAAGGGCCGGTGACACCCGATCACTTCTCCAATGGCAGCGTAAGTACCGTCGTCGATGCTGCTCTCGTCGAGAAACGGGAAGAGGACGGTGACATGGGCCGGAACACCCGCACGGGCTGAGGGGTCCAGCCGGTCACGCCACGCTCGAACAGCAGGTTCTGCCTCGGGGACCCTCACGATGAGTCCCGACTGCCCTGCCTGAAACTCACCGGAGTCACCGCCTGCCATCGCACATATGTATCAGCGAGCCAAGAACGACAGCGACCCGATTACGACACTGGCCTGCCCACGATGCAGAACACCCACGAGGTTGCCCAAGCCGTCGCACCGGAATCCAAGATCATTTACGTGGACAACGACCCGTTGGTGCTCACACACGCACGGGCCTTGTTGTTCAACACCACCGACGAGGGAGTCACGACCTACATCGACTCGGACTTCCACAACCCCGAACAGATCATCTCCGACGCCCGCAACACCTTGAACTTCACCCAGCCGATCACGGTGATGTTCATGGGGGTGCTGGGGCACGCCCGCACCTACGACGACATGACGCGCATCGTGCGCACCGTCATGGACGCGGTGCCCTCAGGCAGCCACCTGGTCCTGTGTGACGGCACCACTGACAGCCAGGCGTACGTGACCCTCTGCGAGGAATACGCCAAGAGCGGCGGGGTCCCCTATCACCCGCGCACCCAGGACGAAATCCACGCCGCCTTCGACGGCTTCGAACTCGTCGAACCAGGCTTCGTGCCCATCACCGCATGGCGCCCCGAACCCACTCAGGCGAGGGTGAGCCGACCCATCGCCGCCTACGGCGGCGTCGCGCGCAAACCCTGATGAACACGCCTCGGCGCCGTTGCTTGTCATGCCTGCACAGCCTTATGTGTCCGGCGGGCAGGAGGAACGCACAGGGCCCGTCCGCGGTGTGCGGACGGGCCCTTGATCGAGCGCCGGGCAGGCCTTGCACCTGCATTTCCCCGCGGGAAGCGGGGCGTCTTTCCTTGGACCACCAACGCAGCACCAGCCGCGCCGAGTTGCGGCGACCAGCTCATGATCCACTACAGCCGGTGGAAGGCTGCGGGGGCGGCACCGGATGGCGATGCAGCCCGGATCTGCCCGAAGCCGGAAGGAGCGGGGGCGAACGCGTAGGCGGCTCAAGTGCGGAAGCGGCTGAGGTGGTAGGCCATGCGGCTGCCGTGTCCGTCCGTGGTATCGGCGGCGGTGGCGGCTTTCCAGCACACGGCAGCCGCACCCTTGAAGAACACGCGTGCGGATGCGGGTTCGTGGTCGGCGGCCGTGACCTCCACCAGCAGATGTGCTGGTCCTTGCGCCGTTGACGGGACCCGGGTCCGCTCGCCGGGGCCGATCGGAGCGGGCCGGTTGGGCAGTTCCTCGGCGGGCGTTGTGGTGGTGCGGGTGTGGTCGCGCATGCTGGACGCGGCCGCGATGATGACCTCGAGTTGCTCGGCGAAGTGGGTTCCGGGCACGGGGATTTCGAGGTCGGGGTGGCGGTCGTAGCCGATGGCGACGGCGGCGGCCACGAATTCGATGACGGCCTGGGCGGTCGGGGTGTGCCTGCGCTGTGTGGCGCGGGTGAGGCGGCTGAGGATCCGCAGGACGGTGGCGAGGCTGGTGTCGGCGGTCATCATGCGGTACGCCGGGGCGTCTTCACCGGGATCGGGGTCGTGGTCCTGCGGTGCGTGGGCGTCGGCCTGGGCTTGCCAGAGGGTGGCGGCGTGGGTGTCGCCCTGGGCGAGGTGGTGCAGGTAGAGGCAGTAGGAGGCGGGGGCGTCGTCGGCGCCGGCCGCGTACTGCCACCAGAAGCGGGCGCCGTTGTCGGCGCCGGCGAGTTGCAGGACGCAGCCGAGGATCCAGGCGGCCCGCGGCTGAGGGATCTGGTCGGTGAGGAAGTCGGCGAACTGATCCGGGGTGCAGTGGGTGACGACCGCCTCGCACAGGGCGGTAAGGCTCTGTGCGGCGCGGTCGTCTGCCACCTGTGGCCGGTAGCCGTCCCACAGCTGGATGTCGTCCTCGGCCAGGTCGTTGTAGGGGACGACGTCGGAGGGGACGTGCGGCTGGTGCAGCAGCAGCGACTGGGCGAGGAGGTCGTCGATGGTGCTCATGGCGGTGTGATCACTCCTGGGTGTCGGTGTCGGGGAAGAGCTCGTTCAGTGCCCCTCGGGCGTGGTGGTCCAGGGTGTGGGTGATGGCCGGGGACAGGCCGACGATGCCCGGGATGGCGCCCGGGGCGATGCCGCACAGGTAGCGCAGGACGGTGATGTCCATCTGGTCGGCGGGCAGGCGGGCGATCGCGTCGAAGAACCGTGCGTGGATGTCGATGCGGGCCAGACGCTCGCCCAGGTCGCCGGCCTCGGCCTGGGCGGTCGTGCAGAACGCCGCTGCCCGTAAGTCGGGATGTCCGGCGGGCCGCTTGGGGGTGCGGGACAGGACCGTCGAGCGCAGCAGCTGCCAGGCGTGGCGGGGCGTATCGGGGCTGGCGGTCGCCTGGTCCCAGGTGAGCCAGAGGATGTCGAAGGTCTCCCCCACCGCCTGCCGCGCCCGGGGCTCGGACTGGAGGAAGACCTGCGCGGAGGCGGTGTAGGGCCGCCACATGGCCTGGGTGAGTCCCAGGTGGGCGACGGGCGGTTCCTCCACCACGTCGGTGCGCACATCACGGATCCGGCTACGGATCCATGCCGTGTTCTTGTCGGCCTCCACGGCGGCCGCCTTCCACAGCCTCAGCAGCGGGCCGACGGGGATCTCCAGCGCACGGACCACGCTGTAGGTGATCTCCCAGCCGGGGTAGTAGCCCTTGCCCCGCAGGAGTTCCGACAGGTGGGCCTTGGAATAGCCGGAGCGGCTGACGAGGTCGTCGAGCGTCAGGCCGCTCGCGACGAGCCGGCTACGGACGGGCTCCAGCCACGTCCGGTGCGCCAGACCGGCACTCTCACAGATCGGCTCCGGTGGGCAGCCGCGACGTTGAGGAGGATCCCCTCCGGGCTGCTCGGGCAGTTTCACCGTGCCGGCTCCTCACTCCCGGCCGGCGAAGCCTCCGCCGGCCGCTGCCGTAAGCGACGCCGCCGGCTGCCCTGGGCCGCGCCGGAGCGCACCTCCGCACCGATGAACACCGAAACGATCTGCTGGATGAGGAGCCCGAGCGAAGGCAGCAGCGCGGCCACGGCCGCAAGCTGCCCCAGCGCGGTCATCACCGCGCTCCACGTGAGGACCGCCGCCAGCACTGCCACGATCATCACTTGCTTGCTTGTCATGTCACCTTCCCGGAAAGATACGAGCGTCCGGAAAGGCTCCTCCGGGGCGGTGCTGACGCGCCCGCGGAGGAGTTGCACGACAGCATGCTGCGCCGGGCGCACACCACTCAACGTGATCATGAGATTGCGGAACAATGACACCGCGTCACCCGCCAGGCGCCTTCCGTCCGTTACTCCATGACAGTCACCAGCAGTAGCAAATCGTGGCTGAATGAACGCTTTTGGTGGCGAAACCGTACTTCTCGTTGCGACGCCGACGGGATCGCGCACCATAGAACACGGACGCCTCCCCCGGCGTCACACCTTCCTGTCTGGAAGGCCTGCGGCCCCCTTGTGCTGAAGAACGACCGAAGCGGACCCGCGGCACGCCCTCACCTCCTCGGCTCCCCGTCACTTCCAGCGCTGCAAGGGCAGAACGTGCCCAGGAAACTCGCGGAGCACAGGGCGTGGAAGCCCACAGTCCTTGATCACAGGCACCAGGAAGACCCACGCTCGATCTACGAATCTACGAGGTAGGCCTTCTCCCCCATCGCAGCCTGGCTGACTCCGGCCACCACGCTCTCGGCGGGCCCAAGGCTGGCGGGGCCTGCGTTGACCGCGTGGATCGGATGCCACCTCCGCGCGATAGATGGCATCCGACTGGCCGGGCGCCGAAACCAGCTACGCGCTCTGGGTCAGCAGACCGGCGTCGATGACCTCAGCGATAAAGCTGGCGCCGCGGCTGTTCTGGTGGATGTGGTCGGTCGTGAGCACGAGACCTCGCCGCCGCGAGATCGTGTCGAGGCTGCGGCGCAGCACTGCGTGCTGGACGAGGACGCCGACGGCCGCTGCGGGCGTCACCTCCCGGTATGAAATCGGCGGCGGGTCGGCTTGGCGCAGTTCCTCGATCTGGCGTTCGTGGAGCGGAAGGTAGGCCACCTCGTTGGCGGCAGCGACCTCGGAGATCATCCGGCTGTACGCCTGCGATGCCTGTGCCGCTGCTCCGTCGAGTTGTTGCCCGAGTACCGGTAGCGACAGCAGACCGATCGTCGCGTCGGTCTCCGCTCGCAGCCGTGCGACGACGGCTCCCAGGCACTGTTGGAACCAGCCTGCCGACGGGCGATCAGGGAGCTGCTTGCGCTTCATGGCCTGCTCGACGGGGTAGCCGGCAAGGCTCGCTCGGGCGTCGTTGGTCCCGATCAACACGGTGATCACATCGGGTGGGTTCGTGACGACAGCATCGAGGCGCTGCAAGAGGTTGTAGGCGAAGTCGCCGTTGGCGCCGAAACGGGCAAGCTGCACGTCACCGGGAGGGCGGCGTCGTCCGAGAAGATCCAGGTAGTCGACGCTGAACTGCGCGCGGGTGAGGCTGTCGCCGAGGCACGCGATACGCGTTGTCACGGCGTTTGCTCCGGGCTGGGAGTGCCGACGCGTTCGGTTGGGCGGGTGTCGGTCCGAGGACGGTGGTCGGTGCCGAGGGTTGCCGTGATGGCCAGGGCGGACGTCGGCCCCTGCATGTCGACCACGTGCCATACCCCGGCCGGGTTGATGGTGGCCTCGCCCGGCCCGAGCAGAACGCGGTCGGGTACCCCGTCCACGTCGCGGGTGATCGTCACGGACCCGCTGAGGCAAACGACCAGTTCGTCGCCTGCAGGGTGGTTCTCCCAATGGTCGCCGAGCCCGTCGCCGTCGAAGATCATCACCATCCGGCCCTCGGCGCCGTCTGCCGCGACCGCGACGCTGTAGGCCTGGAGCACCTCCGGGTCCCAGGTGAAGCCCTCGACGGGTTTAGCTCTCGATCCCAGTCCGAGGTGCACGGGGGTGGTCCGCAGGTCCATGGCATTGCGTTCGTGGTTGACGAGTCTCATGCCGACGATCGTCCACGCCAGCGATCGGGCGGTCTTGAAGAAAAGGGAAGACAAGCCGACGCGAAGGGCAGACGGTTGGCGGCTACCCGGCTCCGAGGAGGACTTCGCTGCGACGCCAGGCCGTCGGCGATCGGCCCGTGAACTGGCGCCAGTCCCGAACGAGATGGGCCTGGTCGGCGTAGCCAGAGACGGCTGCCACATCGCCCCACGGGAGCGGGTCCTGCGCCGCCGCCAGTTCGTGCGCGTGCTCGAAGCGCAAGACTCGGGCGAAGGTCTTCGGGGACAGGCCCACCTCACCGCGAAACCGCTCGGTGAGGTACCGACGGCTCCAGCCGAGTTCCGCGGCGACCGCACCAACCTGGACGCAACCCCGCGCGGCGACGAGGCGGCGCCACGCCTCGGCTACCTCGGGGCGCACCCAGCGCACATGGTCGCCGCAGGCGCCACGGCTGACAGCTCGCAGGAGCAATTCGTCCAGCGCGGTGAACCGTGCCGCCCATGTTGTCGCCGATCGGAGCCGGTCGACCAGCTCGACGGCAAGCGCTCCGAGAATCTCGTCAACTGGGACCAGTCGGTGGGCGAGCTCGGCGGCGGGCATGCCGTAGATGGCCCGGGCCCCGAGCGGTGTCAGCGATACCTGAACACCTTGCTGGCGTCCGTCGTGGTGAATCGCGACGGACCGGCACATCAGACCGCCGGCCACGCTGCCGAATCGGGTGACCGGTGACCCGTCGTCAACGCCCGCCGCCACCTCCAAAGGATCTGCCAGGCTGATCACCGCGGTGAGCGCGCGGCTCGGCGGGCCGCAGTGCACCCCCGACGGGAGCCCGCGGAGGTCGAAGCCGACATACGAGTCGACGTACTGCCGCAAGACGGGCGCCGGACGTGCACCGATTCCGGTGGCCGTGTGGTCCTCCATTTTCGTCAGTGTACGAGCCGCCCAGCCCAGGAAGATCACCATCCACGGACTGATCACCGCCGTTTGCGGCTGGTGACGATGCTGATGGCCAAGTCCCGGCACAAGAAGACGGAGAACGTCCGCCGTTACTTCAAACCTTCCCCGGAGGCAATCGCCGAGGTCACCAGCCTGCTCGCGCCCGGCAACAGCAGGCGCTGACAGTGCTGACCGCCTGTGTGCTGGTCGGCTCGCCCGGTGGGGTCAGTTGCGGGTGACGTTCGCGGTGAGCAGGCGGAGCAGGTGTTTGGCGGTGGTGTCCTGCTCGGGGGTCAGGCCCATGGCCTCGCCGATGGCCAGGGGGACGGTGCGGGCCTTCTCGCGGAGATCCGCACCGGCCTGGGTGAGGCGTATCGCGACGGAGCGTTCGTCGTCGGAGCGCCGCTCACGGTGGATCAGGCCGCCGGCTTCCAGACGCTTGAGCAGAGGGGAGAGGGTGCTGGACTCCAACTGGAGCGCGGTGCCCAGCTCGCGGACGGAGACCGAGTCCTGGTCCCACAGCACCAGCATGACCAGGTACTGCGGGTAGGTCAGCCCCAGCTCCTCCAGCAGCGGCCGGTAGCGCGTGGTGACCGACCGCGATGCAGCGTACAGGGCGAAGCACAGCTGGTCCTGGAGCAGGAGCGAGCCCTGTTCTGCGGCATGGTGCGCGGCCTGGTCCATGACCGGTCCTAACGTCGAATGATCGGAAACTCCACCCTACCATTCCAGGCGCTCACGACTATATATAGCTCGATTAAGTTGCGCGCGATTTAATCGAGCATTACTGTTCCTGTCGTACCCGCCGAACGACCGGCCGACACGACCCACGAGGAGCACCCCATGTCCGAGACCACCACCCGCCCGGTGCTGGAGCCGGCCGCCGCCGCCTTCGCCGAGGCCACCGCGAACCCGCCGTACCTCTTCGACCTCGGTCCGGCCGAGGGCCGCAAGACCGTCGACGAGGTGCAGTCTGGTGAGATCAGCAAGCCGGAGATCGCCGAGGAATGGGTGACCGTCCAGGGCAGCCCCACCGGATCGGTCCGGGCCCGCATCATCCGGCCGGCCGACGCCGAGGGGACGTTGCCGGTGATCGTCTACATCCACGGCGCTGGCTGGGTCTTCGGCAACGCCCACACACACGACCGGCTGGTGCGCGAACTGGCCGTCGGCGCCCGGGCGGCCGTCGTCTTCCCCGAGTACGACCTGTCTCCCGAGGCCCGCTACCCAGTCGCTATCGAGCAGAACTACGCCGTCGCCCAGTGGATCGTCCGCGAGGGCGCGGCCAACGGCCTGGACGCCACCCGGATCGCGGTGGCCGGCGACTCCGTCGGCGGCAACATGTCAGCCGCGCTGACCCTGATGGCCAAGGAGCGCGGCGACGTCCCGCTGGTACAGCAGGTGCTGTTCTACCCGGTCACCGACGCGGCCTTCGACACCCCCTCCTACCACCAGTTCGCGGAGGGGTACTTCCTGCGCCGCGACGCCATGCAGTGGTTCTGGGACCAGTACACCACCGACGAGAACCAGCGAGCCGAGATCACCGCCTCACCGCTGCGCGCCACCACCGACCAGCTGCGGGGCCTGCCCCCGGCCCTGGTCATCACCGGCGAGGCCGACGTGCTGCGCGACGAGGGCGAGGCCTACGCGAGCAAGCTCCGCCAGGCCGGTGTCCCGGTCACCGCCGTGCGCTACCAGGGCATCATCCACGACTTCGTCATGCTCAACGCCCTGCGCGACACCCACGCCGCCGAAGCCGCCATCAACCAGGCCGTCGCCACCCTGCGCACGGCCCTCGGCACCGCGTAACCCAGCCATCCCCCAGTCTGCGGCCCGGGCAGTACAGCTGCCCGGGCCGCAGAATCTCCTGCCGCCGAAGCAGGGCCCGCTTCACAACGCCTTGTTCACGCCATGGCGAAGGTGTGAGTACACGACAACAGTCAGTCGTCCTCGCCGGCGTCCGGATGGCGCAAGGGCCGCATGCCACCGGGCAGCTCCGGCAGCTGGAAGGAGTAGCGGCCGAGCATGTTGATGTGGTGCCGTACGAACGGGGAGAGGCGGGCCACGTCCTCGTCCCGCACGTCGAAGCCGTCCGCACACAGCTGGGTCAACGCGGCGTGCATGTACCGCGTGTTGAAGAGCACGAGGGCGTTGAGGACCAGGCCCAGGGCGCCGATCTGGTCCTCATGCCGTCCTGGTAGCGCTGGTAGAGCTGCCCGTTCCTCCCATGGAAGATCTTCCGGGCGAGGGAGTGGCGGCCCTCCTGGAGGTTGGCCTGGCTCTTGATCTGCCGCCGGTAGCCGGGCTCGTCGGTCAGGCGCAGGATGTGCAGGCTCTTAGCGATCCGCCCGTAGTGGGCGACCGCGTCGCCGAGCGGGGTGGGGCGCCCGTCCCGCGACAGCATGCGGATCACGTCGTACGCGCGCACGGCCCCGGTGTGGATGGACCCGATGATCCGCAGGATGTCCTCCCAGCGCCGTTCGATCCTGGCGAGGTCGACCCGGCCGCGGGCCGCGTCCTGGAAGGCGCCGTAGTCGGCGCTGCGGTCGATGCGCCACATCTTCTGGTCCGGCAGGTCCGCGAGCTGCGGCGCGTACGCGAACCCCGCCAAGGTCAGCAGGCCGAAGACGATGTCGCTGTAGCTCGCGGTGTCGGTGACGATCATCTCCGGTCGGCGGCCGCCGTCGCGGTCGTAGAGGACATCCAGCACGTACAGCGAGTCACGCGGGGTGCCGGCCACCACCTTCCCGCCAAGCCCCGCCGCCTGGTCATTGATCATGTTCAGCCACGTCGCGCCGCCCCGGCGCCCGAAGTACTTCGGGTTCGGCCGTGCGTACACCGACGGTACGGGGACGACGAACCGCATGCCGTCCACGGAGGCGACCAGGCCGCCGCCCCAGACTTGCGCGAGCGGGATCGACGCCTGATAGTCGATCAGCGTGGCGTTCGCGGCCCGGTATGTGGCCAGCCGCAGATAGGTCTGGTCGACGTGGGACAGGCGGCCATACTTCAGCGCGTCCAAGGCCCCGATGACCGGGGTGTATCCGACGTTGCAGCTGTGCGCGACCAGCAGCGCGAAGGAGGGATCTCGTTGCTCTTGGAAGCGACCTGCCGCTGGGCCAGGACCACGCCGTGGTGGTCCATCGCCGCAGCTGGATCGCCGCGGCCGCCCGGGGTCGCGAGCCGCGGACCACCTTGCCATCGACCGCGATCACCCGTCGCACCGGCCCTTTCTCCGTCTCCGGCTCGACCGGGGGCGGCGTTCTGGCCTGCAGATACGCGCTGATCGCCGCGTCCAGTGCGTCACCGTCCACGCGCTGCAGCAGGCGGCGCACGGTTGTGGCGTGCGGCACCGGCCGCAGGCCGGTAAGCGGATCGGCAGCGAAGCCGAGGACACCCAGCACATGCTGCGGGGCATCCGTGATCCACTCGCTGATCGCGATGAGCGAGCGAGCCCCGGTCAGCACCGCCGAGACGGCTGCGCACAACAACGCGACGGCCGGATACCGCAGTCCTCGCACATCGCGGGGATCTGCAACCAGGATCAGGAAACGCCGCAGGTCAGCGACATCGCTTGGGGTGAGGGGATCAGTCGGGGAGCCCAGTTGCTCCAGTGCGGAAGGGATGGGCGATGATGTTCGGGCAGGCACGGTCTCGCTCGGTTCTCATGGGTCTCGACAACCACATGATCACCAACACCGTGCCTGCTCTGCCTTCCCGGACCCCCTGCCGTGCAACAGACATGACGCCACGTCACTCACGAGACCGGCGAACCGGACCAATCCCAATCACGCAATGCCCCTGATGCCCATCCGAACGTGCGCACCGTGTGGCGGGGCCCCATCATTGTTATGGAAGAGGTCCGGCAAACACCAACCATTACGGTCGGTGATCGACGGTGTGACCAGGCCGAATTCCAGTTTTGAACGGCCTCAACCCAGAGGACCGGTGGCGGCCTCCTCGGCAACGTGGACACGGCGTGGTTCGTTGGCGAATGAGATGGTTACTCATATTGATCCGAAACGGTAGGTGTTCTGGATCGTTGATCCCTGCGTGAGTGAACTGGCGGGGGACGCACGGCAGTTGTCGCCGTCGGCGCAGGAGGCGATTCGGCTGCGGGCGGTGGCGGCGTTGGTGGCGGGCCGGACTCGCCAGGATGTCGCGGCGGTGTTTCAGGTCTCGCTCAAGGCGGTGGACAACTGGTGGGCGAAGTGGCTGTCAGGCGGACGGGAGGCACTCGTGGCCCAGCCGCGTGGGCGGCGGGTCGGCGAACACCAGGTTCTCGATGCGGCCGAACAGCAGGCGGTTCGGCAGGCCGTACTGGATCACCGGCCCTGCGACCTGGGCCTGGCCGGGCAGCTGTGGACGCGCGCCGGGGTAGGGGATCTGATCGCGAAGCTGTACCGGGTGCGGCTGACCGAGCCGGGGGTGGGCAAGTACCTGCGGCGGTGGGGTCTGTCGTTCCAGCGGCCGGACAAGCGGGCCGTCGAGCAGGACGCGGAAGCGGTCCGTCTCTGGCGGGAGGAGACCTGGCCGACGATCCGGGCGAAGGCGAAAGCCGAGGGCGGCGAGGTGCTCTTCGCCGACCAGGTCGGCATCCGCTCCGACCAGGTCACCGGCCGTACCTGGGGCGCCAAGGGGTGCACACCCGTCGTGCGCCGCACGGGCAACAGGTTCTCCGTCAACGCGATGTCCGCGATCAGCACCAAGGGCCGCATGCACTTCATGGTGTTCACCGAGACCTTCGACGCCGACGTCATGTGCCGCTTCCTGGAGCGCCTCGCGGGCCACCTCGACCACAAGGTGCACCTCGTCCTGGACGGACACTCCGCCCACCGCTCCCCCACGGTCCGCGCCTGGCTGGCCGCCCACCCCGATCGGATCGAGCTGCACTTCCTGCCGCCCTACTCGCCCGAGCTGAACCCCGACGAGCTGGTCAACGCAGACCTCAAGCGGAGTCAGCCGATGCACAGCCGGGCCCGCGACCAGGCCCAACTCGCCGCCGAGACCCGCCGGTTCTTCCATCGCCGCCAGCGCCAACCGCACATCGTCCGCGGCTACTTCGGCGGACCCCACGTCCGTTACACCCTCGAATAGAACCCATTGAGTTTCTGATCAATAGGTGGCACCAGCGCCACCCCCTCACCATGGAGAGCACTCCGATCCTCCCACCGCAAGCACCCAAGTGGTATCAAAACTCAGCGATATCACTCTCCACCGACACCGGGCGCTGTCGCTCCCGATCGACAACCGGTGTCAGGACTCACTGATAAAGCCAACGAACAACTCGACGTGTTCCGGACCCGGCCCCCGGACCACATCCGGTTCCCTTACCTCTTTCTCGACGCCACCTATGTCAAGGCCCGCCTCAACCACCAGATCGTGTCCCAGGCCGTCGTCATCGCGACCGGTGTCACTGAGGACGGCGGCCGCGAAGTCCTCGGCGTCATGGTCGGTGACAGCGAGACCGAGGCCTTCTGGGCAGAATTCCTGCGCTCGCTGCGGGAACGCGGCCTGACCGGAGTCCGCCTCGTCATCTCCGACAGCCACAGCGGCCTCGTCAAAGCCATCCGCAAAGTCATGATCGGGGCCGCCTGGCAGCGCTGCCGCGTCCACTGAAGCTGTAAGGAATCAACTCGTTGCTTTCATAGGGCAAGTTCGTTGCTCTGGTATGAGCTTCGCCGACGATGTTCTGGATCAGCTTGCGCTGCGGTTCCAGGTCGTTTTGCCGCATCTGAATGAGCGTCAGCGGCGCCTGATGCCAGCCCAGGAGGCGCGGCTGCTCGGACATGGTGGGGTACGGAAAACACCACGGTCCCAAGGTTGTTGCCATCCGCCATGCACCGTCAACGACGACCGTCACCCCTCGTTATCACCGATTACGGGACAGAGCCAACGATTTACAGCCCCCGTTGGTGGAACCAGCGCAATGCGACTGCGCAGGTTGACGGAGAAGCGGCCCACGGCCACCGGCCCTTCCTCAGGAACCGCGAATGACCGCAACCGGCGGCGCACCTGGATTGTCTTGAGGGAATGTGAGCGCATATCTGCCCCGGCGCCAGGCTGAGCGGCGCGGCCTGCGGTTGTGGCCGGTCGGCCTGGTCCTCGCCGGAACCTTCGCCGTGGCGATCCTGGTGGCGGCCGTGGTGTTCTACACCGGGTGGGACCTGCTGGGCGCCCAGGGACTCAAGCCCGAGCGCCGCATCGACTCCAAGACGCTATTTGACCTGGTGAAACTGTCCTTCGGCGTGGTCGCCGGGGCAGGCGCCCTGGTCGCCCTGGTGGTGGCCTACCGGCGCCAGCGCGTCGACGAGGACGGCGCCCTGCGGGAAGCCACGCGTCTGCATACCGAGCGCTTCACCGCCGCGGTCACCCAGCTCGGCGAGGAATCTGCCGCGGTCCGCCTCGGCGGAGTGCACGCCCTGGCCGGCCTCGCCGACGACGCCCCCACCCGCGGGCTGCGCCAGACCTGCATTGACGTGCTGTGCGCCTACCTCCGCCTGCCCTACACCGCCGAGAACGACCTCCCGGCCGGTGATACGGAAGCCCGGCACACATACCTGGCGCTGCGGGAGGTACGGCACACAATCATCCGCCTCATCCGAGACCACCTCCGGTTGGAAGCCGAACACCCGCACTCCTGGCAGGGCCACGACTTCGACCTCACCCAAGTCACGTTCGACGGCGGTGACCTGTCCGCGGCGAGATTCTCCGGCGGCACAGTCAGCTTCCGCGACGCGACGTTCGACGGCGACACGATCAACTTCCGCGACGTGCAGTCCTCTGGCAGCACGATCGACTTCTCCGACGCGACGTTCCGTGGCGGCACCGTCGACTTCCGCGGCACAACGTTCTCCGACGGGGCGGTCTACTTCCGCGCCACAAGGTTCTGCGGCGGCATGGTCGCCTTCAGCTCCGCATGGGTCTCCGGCGGCACGGTCGACTTCAACCACGCCAACTTCGACGGTGGCGCGGTCGACTTCAGCGACGCCATGTTCACTGGCGGCACGGTCGACTTCAGCGACGCGCATGTCATCGGCGGCAGGATCGACTTCAACCACGCGACGTTCGAAGACGGCACGGTCAGATTCCTCAGCACGACGTTCTCCGGCCTCACGGCCAGATACCGCGGCGCGGCCGACTTCGCTGGCGCGCAGTTCTCCGGCAGCACGGTCCACTTCAACCACGCAAACTTCAAGGGTTGCGCGGTGGTCCGCTTCAAGGGCGCCGTGTTCTCTGACGGCACGGTCGACTTCCGCGACGCGCGGTTCTCCGGCGGCACGGTCGACTTCCGCGACGCGCGTGGTGTGGCGCCTGTCGGGCTGGTTCCGTCAGGCGGGGCGTCTGCCCCGTCTGGACTGAACCTGCCGCTGGCGTGGACTCGGCACGGGCGTGACGGCGGTGATCCCCCACCACCTGACGGGGCGGTGTGACTTACCGTTCGGACAACTGCCCACCGGGCCGAGGGGCGCGGCAAGTCGCCGCCTACCGCGTGGCCGAGGGCTCGTCCGCCGAACCATCCTCGGCAGCCTTCCTCCGCCAGTGGGCGAGATGGTTCGCCGTGTCGGCGGCGGCCCTCCCGCATTCCCTGCATGGCCTCGCCAATGGGCGAAGCTGCCCCAGGCAGCGGATGTATCGGGATGGTTCTCGCAGATGAACGCCGGCGAGCAGCAAGAAGTTGCTCATACGCGTCCGCGGCCCCGGACCGCATCCCCCGCCTCCCTCCCGCCAGTAGGCGAGGTTGTTCCGGGTGGTGAGGGTGTCGGGGTGGTCCTCGCCCAGCACTCCACCCCGACCACCGCCGTGGCGGCGACCCCGCACGAGCCCACCACCGCCCTACGCACCACGGCAGTGGCCGCCGACCCGGCCACCTACGCTCAGCTGCTCCTCAGCGCGTGGCTGCGCAGCAGCGCCGATGAGGCGACGAGTGCACAGGCCCGTCGTGCGCAGTCGACGCGCCCGGACTTCGAATTGCCCGACCAGGCCGCGGATCCGGTACCGCAGACGGAGCACCGTGCCCGCCGCGTTACCTGGCGCCCGCACCACCCCTGCGGGCAGTGAGCAGCAGGTACTCCCACTCCAATGCCCCCGGCCGGGGGGAACGCGTCAGGCCGTTTCCTCGACGCGGAGCAGCAGCAGATCGAATGCCGGGCCGTCATCTGTGTTCCGGTACTCGCCCGCGTACTCGTAGCCGAGCCGCGCGTACAGGTCCTGGCCGCGCTGGTTCGACGGGAGCGCGAGCAGAGACGACCACTTCGGGTTGACGGCCTGGAGCAGCGCGGTGTGCAGCCGCGTGCCGATGCCCTGGGACTGCCACGGCGGACGCACGGCCAACTCGCACAACCCCATCAGCCGCTCCGTACGGGCACCTTCGGGAACCTGGTCGACCAGGTCGGGGCCGAACCAGTAGTCGGCGGAGCAGGGGAAGGCGTAGCCGAAGCCCATGGGCGTGCCGCCCGTGTAGGCAACGACCAGGGCGAAGCCGGGGCGCTTGAGATGCCCCTCAACCTGGCGGCGAAGTGCAGGCACGGACAGCCCCAGGGCCTCCGCGCTCGGGTTGTCGACCAGCTCGGGGTGAGCGTCGGCCCAGATGTCGGCGAGCACGTCGAGCATCGGCGGCACCTTGCCGGGCCCGTAGGTGCGGATCACCACGTTGGTACGCGTGCTCGGGGTGGTCACCGTCTCCTCCTCAGCTGACACCGGTGATGGTGCGGTACTCCTCCAGCCAGTCAGCAACCGCCGGGACGGCGGCGTGCCGCTGAAGCGCGCTCTCGACGTTGTGCAGCTGCTTCAGGAGCCGACCCGAACGCACCTCGGGCAGGTAGGCCAGGACGCGGCCTGCTGCCTCCGCTGCGGCTTCCGGCTCGGGCCGTTCGCTCACCGCATGTTGGATCGCGATATCCGCGGTGTACAGGGCGCGGTTACGGGCGAACGTGTCGCCGTGCAGGAGGACGGCCTGTTCGGCTCCGGCGGCGGCTCTCTCGTGCTGGTCGAGGTCCGCCCGCGCGAGAGCTTCGAGTCCGGCAAGTTCGGCGGGCGTGTAGAACTCCAGCCAGTCAGGATCGGCGTCGCTAGGACCCTTGGCGTACAGGCGGTGTGCGCGCACGATCGCCTGGTCCGTGGCGCTGGCGTCGCCGAGCAGGGCCCAGCCGCCGGCCTCCCGCATCGCCATGAGGGAGAGCATCCGCGCTGAGCCGTACGACTTCACCACCGTCTGCGCACCCTGCGCTGCGGAGATCGCCTCACGAGGACGGCCTGATGCCTTGGCCAGCAGCGAGAGGCAACCGAAGGCGTGCCCTTCGAGGGCCGGGTCGTCGGCAATCCGGGCGGCGGCCAGCGCCTCGCCGTACAAGGATCGAGCGTCGGCGGGGCGGCCGGAGTCGTACGACAGCCACCCGGCCGCAATCGACAGATGACCCGTCGCCGACCGCAACCGCCTGCCGGTCCGCTCCGTGTACGTCCCCACTTGAAGCCACCCGTACGCGGTGTGCAGCGCCTCGGAGGCCGCGCGACGCAGGGCAACAGAACCATGAGCGTGATCATGTTCGTAGATCTGGCTGACGGCCCGGTCCACGGCCCGAACGTCGCCGACCCCGATCCGGCCTGGCGGGTTCTCCCCGGCGGGCCCGAGCGGGATGAGCGACAGGGCTGCGCCCGCACCGTCCACTACGAAGGCCCGGCGGTCCAGCCCTTGCTCCTGTTCCGGCTCGTCCGCTGCGACCGCCGGCGGGACCGGCCGCGCTGGGCTGCTGAGGCGGAACCCCAACTCACTCATGGTGCGCCCGGTCAGCCGCGTGAGGATCCGCTGGTACACCGGGCGCGGAAGCTGAACGTCTCCGTCTTCCCATGCCGCCACCAGACGCGGAGCGCAGGCGACCACCTCGCTCATCTCCTCGCCTGTCGCCACGATGAGCTTCGCGAACTCGTGGCGGGACATCTGGAACTCGTTCTCGCGCACCGCGCGTAACGAGGTGTTGGGGATCTTGCGGCGGTCAGCCATACCGGCTCCGGGCAGCATCCGACGTGACGGGTACGGGGGACCGTACCGCCCCCACCTTGTTCGTGCCCCGGCATTGGCAGAGATCACGCCACCAGCACCGCGTTCTTTCATCGCTCTTGCATCGCTCCAGCGTCGCAGTCGCTCCCGCGCTGCTGCTTGCGTAGACGGTGACGTGACGACTCACCAGCTCGGCGCAGCCTTCGGGCACGTCAGCCGACCCGCGGAGGCCATCGCATGTTCCCGGACACCACACCCGCTCTCCGGCCTGTGGAACCACAGGCCGGCGTCCTCGTCCACTCCAGAGCGGACCGCGAACTCGCGGTGACACACTGGCTCCTGCTGTCCGCACCGGACACGCACAGGGCGCGTACGGAGTGGTCGGAGACCGGTATCGCCCTGCTGCGCTGCGGTGGTCTCTTCACTGCCGTCCGTCTCTCGGCCGCCCTCGTCCACGCCGCCTCCGGCACGGACGGCCGGCCCGCCCCCGCCGCGCACCGGCCGCCGTCCTGATCAGCGTGGGCCTGTTCCTGGGATCCCAGTGCCCGGCCACGGCCGCACCCAGCCCCGCCACCACCGACACCTCCCCGCCCCTCACCCTCGACCGCAACGACCCCGCCCTCGCCCTCGCCCTCGCCGACGGCGCCACCCTCGCCGCCCCCAAGATCCTCGAACTCGACGTCACCCGCCTGGGCATCCAGCAGCTCATCGAAAACCGGCAGCCCGACCGGCGCAAGGACGAGACTGCTGCGCCCGCGCCGTCCGCGAGCGCGTCGGCCGGACAGAAGCCCGGCCGTGAACCGGGCAAGGCCCCCTCCGCGCCGGCCTCCCCATCGCCGACGGCCAGCGCATCCCTGCTTCCCCCGGCTCCCTCACACAAGGCGCGCCCGACCGCCACGTCCTCGCCTGCTGCTGCCCCGGCGGTCGGTGTCCCCCTCCTGCGCACGGTCCTGGGCGCCGGTGCCCTGCTGGCAGCCCTGCTCACCGCACTCCTCGCGCTCCGCCTTCACCGACGTCGCTCACGCAAGACCCGAACGCACCTCCAGGCCTCACCGCTGGTGCAGGCCACCGACGAAACCGGAACAGTCCGCGCGGACATGGCCCGTCTGGACACGGCGCTGCGCACCCTGGCCCACCACCACAGCGCTCAGCACCCCGGCCAGGCACCTCCCGGCATACGGGCGGCACTCCTCACCACCGGCCACGTGCAGATACTCCCCCAGGACAAGAGGCTGGCCCCTCTGCCGCCCTTCACGCAGGGACCAGAACGCTGGTGGGCGCTGCCCAAGGAGGTGATCCTCCTCGACGAGGACGATGCCCGTGCCGTCCCCGCCCCCTACCCCGGCCTGGTCACCCTCGGCACGACCACGGACGGCGGTCTGCTCCTGCTCAACCTGGCGGCCCGCCCTGCCCTCCTGCTGGAGGGGAGCCCCGACCACGTCACCCAGGTGTGCGCCTCCCTCACCCTGGAAGCGGCGCTCAGTCCCTGGGCCGCCGACACAGAGGTCTGGGTCATCGGCTTCGCAGACGACCTCCCCCACGCCCTACCAGGCCACCCCCTCACCCACCTGCCCCACGCCTCACCAGCACTGCGTCATCTCACCGAACGATTTCTCGAGATCCACCAACAACCCCCCGATGCCTGCCGGCGTCCCCTGCTGGTATGCGCGCCCACGCTCGGCTCCGACTCCGCGCAACAGCTCGCCCACCTCATCGCCACGAGCGGCCAAGCGGCCGTGACACTGATCGCACCGGCCCGCACCGCCGCCGCGTACTTCCCCACCGCCGACATTCTGGACGCCACCCTCAGCGGGCGACAGCACCTGCACTCCGCAGACACCGACATCACACTGCAACGCCTCACCCACGCGGACTACCGGCAGATCATCCACACCCTCACCGACAACCCCGCCCAACCCGACCCGCCAGCCAACGGCCCGCACACCAACAAGCAGGCCCAGCCCCAGCCCACACCCCGCCCAGCGCCCCCTGCGCACCCCACCGGCGACGGCCCCACACAGTCCGAACCCCCAGCCGACGAGGGCACCGTCTTCCCGGCCCTACTGGCCGCCACCGGCCAGCCACCCGCCGGCATGCAACCACAACACGACCACAGCAGCGCGGTGCGCGCACACGGACACCACCCGCCGCCGCCACAGCTCAAAGTCCTCGGCCCCGTCGACATGGACCGCGTGCCCACCACCGGCCACGGCCCCCGCCAGGCCCAGCTCGCCGCCCTGCTCTACTTCCGCCCCGGCCGCCACGCCGCATCACTGTGCACCGACATGGACCCCACCAGCCCCTGGACCAAACGCACCCTCAACGCCCGCCTCCAAGAACTGCGCCGCGCCCTCGGCCAAGACCCGGACGGCCACCCCTACATCCCCCGCCGCCACCACGCCGACGACCCCTACCACCTCTCCCCCCACATCACCTGCGACTGGACCCACTTCCGCACCCTCACCGACCACGCCCTCACCCAAGGCCCCACCGCACTGACCGACCTCGAAACCGCCCTCGCCCTCGTCCGCGGCCGCCCCTTCGGCACCCACCCCCTGCCCTGGCAAGAACCCCACCAACAGGAAATGACCACCCGGATCATCACCGTCGCCCACACCATCGCCACCCACCGCACACCCCCCGGCCCCCACCACCACCTCACCAAAGCCCGCCAAGCCATCACCACCGCACTCGACACCGACCACACCGCCGAAATCCTCTACCACGACTGGATGCGCATCGAAGCCGCCGCCCACAACCGCCAAGGCCTCCACACCGCCCTCACCCGCCTCCAGCACACCAACCACACCCTCAACTGCCCCCTCGAGAAAGAAACCCAAGACCTCATCAACCACCTCCTCCACCCCACCCACCCAGACCCCACACCCCACCACCCGCCACACCACCAATAACCCCCCACACCCCCACACCACCACAACCCCCACCACCCGACGCCGCCAGCCACACACCAGCAGCCCGGCTGGACTGGGCTCACCCCGGTCCTGCTCGCGGTGGCCGTCGAAGCGGCCCGGCACGCGACGGAAAAGCGTCATGACGACGCCTGCCGGGGACGGATGCCCGGTACGGCCCCTGACTTCGCCGCAGCAAGTGTCTGCGCGGACTGTCGTGCCAGCCTCGTCAGGGGTGGCCCTGCCCTCAGGGCAACGGTGGGGGCTGGGGGTGCTGGCGGAGCCATTGCTGGAGTTCACGGTGGCGGTACTGGTAGGCAGGTCCGCTGTAGCGCAGCAGTCCTGCGGTGAGAGGGTGTTTTCTCCCGGTGTTCTATCCCGTGATGCGGATTTGATCCGGTGATGTCGAGTCGCGCCAGGAGATGGTGGCCTCGCCGGTGAGCCGTCGGGCCATGAGGTCGGCCATCGCGACGTGGATCATGGCTTCGGAGCGGGCTGGAAGGGTCTCGTAGTCGCGGGCCAGCCGGCGGTGGAGCACCGGCACCCTCCTCTACACCAGCCGTGGCACCGGCTTCTGGGGCCCGCCCCTCCGCGTCTTCGCCCCGAGCGAGATCACCCTGCTCATACTCCGCTCCCCGCAACGGCCCCCCACGCCGTAGCGCTGGGCGGGCCGGCGGTTCCGCCTGGAGACGGTGTCCAGCGGCTCCTGCATGCCGGCCGCCATGCCGGCGGAGCCGGTGCCCTGCGAACCGGCGCGCCGCGTCATTCCGAAGGAATGCGAAACTCGAATTTGGGACGGTCCCACGGCACGGCGGGCGGGTTCGCGAGCGCGGTCCCGGTCCGCACTGCACCGACGCGGTGGTAGAAGTCCTCGGCGGGAAGATGCGACACGACCTTGACACGTTCGAGCCCGGCGGCACGAGCCTCGGACTGCATGTGCGCGACGAGCAGCCGTCCAACACCACGTCCTTGCGCTTCGTCGGCGACGAACAGCAGGTCGAGCTCCGGTGGAGCGAGGACGAGCGAGTAGAACCCGATGACCCGGCCTCCATGCTCGTCGGCGTCGACGGCTACGAAGGCGCGGTGGGCTTCGATGTAATCAGGACCGACCCGGTAGCCCGCCACTGCGGCTGCGTACTTACCCTCGTAGGCGCCTGAGCCACGCACGAGCCGCGTGAGCCGTTTGGCATCCCGCGCGGCTGCCCTCCGTATCGTGATCGGCTGGCTGATCGGGGAAGTGCGTGATCTCATCGGGAGAGTATTTCGCACCGGGGAGCGCCCTCCCACGGCGGGTCGGCTGCCGGGGCAGGCGTTCCTGCACCGCTCCCGGGAACCACTCGTGCGAGCGCAACCGATCTCACGCCGAAGCCGCGCCAGAGCGCTTCGGTGCGGCTTCAGCGTGGGCTCGGCACGAATCAGTTGGATCGCCGATGACCGTGCTGTCCCTTCCCGGCCTGCTGGTCCCGCTCGCCGAGCCCGGCTGGTGGGTGCTGCTGTTCGGCTTCGCCGGGATCTCCTGGACCTTCTCATCCACCGTCGCGGGGGTGTCCCTGACCGGTTGCCGCCAGGTTGCCTGCCCGCCGGACATGCTCGGCCGGGTCAGCGATGCCGCCCGTTGGATCAACCGGGGCACCCTTCCGCTGGGCGCCCTGGCCGCCGGCAGGCTCGCCACCACCCCTTGGTGTCCGGGCCACCTTGTGGATCGCTGTGGCCAGCAGCTGCTGCGCGGCGGTCGGGACCGCCGCAGCGGAGGGCGCACCGCAACCCTGTTCCTGCCAGGCATCGCGGCCTTCCTTCGGGAAGGCGATCGGGACCGCTGCCTGGGGACGCGCCGTCGCAGGTGGCCGCTGCACGCGTGCACCGTCCTCCGGACCGGTCCGGGAGGCGCGGGAACCGGAGTGTGGCCAGAATCGTTCGCGAGTCCCAGCACAATTCGGAGGAGTACCGGCCTTGTCCGCCAGACCGACGGACCCTGTGGGGCACAATCCCCGACCGTCCCGGGTGGCGTCCGGGGCTGATAAGTGACGCGCGGTTCGGCCTCTGCCGAGACCGTATCGCCCGTACCCTTCGTGGTATCTACGGCGTCACATAGCGGACGCCAAACCACTGGAGGCAACACCCCGTGCTGATCGCTCAGCGTCCCTCCCTGACCGAAGAGGTCGTCGACGAGTTCCGCTCCCGGTTCGTGATCGAGCCGCTGGAGCCCGGCTTCGGCTACACCCTCGGCAATTCCCTGCGCCGGACCCTCCTCTCCTCGATCCCCGGCGCGGCAGTCACCAGCATCCGGATCGACGGTGTCCTGCACGAGTTCACCACCGTGCCGGGCGTCAAGGAGGACGTCACCGACCTGATCCTCAACACCAAGCAGCTCGTCGTGAGCAGCGAGCACGACGAGCCGGTCGTGATGTACCTGCGCAAGCAGGGTCCGGGTCTGGTCACCGCCGCCGACATCGCGCCCCCGGCCGGTGTCGAGGTGCACAACCCCGACCTCGTCCTCGCCACGCTCAACGGCAAGGGCAAGCTGGAGATGGAGCTGACCGTCGAGCGCGGCCGCGGTTACGTCTCCGCCGTGCAGAACAAGCAGATCGGCCAGGAGATCGGCCGGATCCCGGTCGACTCCATCTACTCGCCGGTTCTCAAGGTCACCTACAAGGTCGAGGCGACCCGTGTCGAACAGCGCACCGACTTCGACAAGCTGATCGTCGACATCGAGACCAAGCAGGCGATGCGTCCGCGTGACGCCATGGCCTCCGCCGGTAAGACGCTGGTCGAGCTGTTCGGTCTCGCCCGTGAGCTGAACATCGACGCCGAGGGCATCGACATGGGCCCGTCCCCGGTGGACGCCGCCCTCGCCGCTGATCTCGCGCTGCCGATCGAGGAGCTCGAGCTCACCGTCCGTTCGTACAACTGCCTCAAGCGCGAGGGCGTCCACTCGGTGGGCGAGCTCCTGGCGCGCTCCGAGGCCGACCTCCTCGACATTCGCAACTTCGGCGCGAAGTCCATCGACGAGGTCAAGGCGAAGCTCGCCGGCATGGGCCTGGGCCTCAAGGACAGCCCGCCCGGATTCGACCCGACCGCCGCTGCCCTCGGCGCGGACGACAACGGGGACGCGGGTTTCGTGGAGACCGAGCAGTACTGAACGCTGCGCTACGGCCGGGGCACGCCAGAGCCGGTGAAGAGGAGACGGCACAGCAGACGACCACACCCCTACCCCCCCAAGTGGGGTGTTCGGCAGGCGTGCCGCGACGAACCCGAATCACAGCCCCTACAGCGGGGTCCTGGCTGTGGCTATCTGACCAGGAAGAAGTCCTTCCGGGCCGCGTCGCGTTGCCGGTACCGGGCCAACCGGGCGGTCAGAATCGACAGGACGCCACAACAATCGGCAGGCCCCTGACGTGTTCAACCGAGCCCAGAAGCGGCCCGGCCTGGCTGGCGATGCGCCGCGGCCATCCCGGAAACGCCTCCCAGATTCTGCGACGACTTGGACTCGGACAGTTACCTCTGACCCACGACGCCTTCCACGAACTCCAGCCCTGGCGGGCAGCAGCTCACCTGGAAGAACTCCTGATGGCCAGCGGCGTCCTGCCCGCCGTCGACAAGTACATCTGCTCCTTCCAGCGATGGCTGCCCGGCCACCTGGCCGACATCGCCGATCCCGAAGACGTCAAGACGATCAAGCTCTTCGCGACCTGGCACGTCCTTCCCCACCTACGGGGACGAGCCGACCGGAGCCCCATCACACCGAGCATCCGCCGCTTCGCAGCCGAGCAGATCAAGCACGCGACCACCTTCCTGCAGTGGCTCGGTACCCGGGACAGCACCCTCTCGTCCTGCGGCCAACTCGACATCGACGCCTGGTTCGCGGACAACACCGAACACAGCCGCACCTGCCTGAGGCCCTTCCTCAACTGGGCCAGGAAGAGCCGCCGATGTCCACAGGCCCTGTCCATCCCCACCATGAAGATCTCCAGACGACCCGCGCTGAGCGAGGACGAGCGCCTGGCCGCACTCGGCCGACTGCTGACCGACGCAGACACACCGATGCGCCTCCGTGTCGCCGGCCTCATCCTTCTCCTCTACGCGCAGCCCCTGACCCGGATCGTCCAGCTCACGGTCGACGACGTGCTCCACGACGGAGAGACCACGCTCCTGCGGCTCGGGGAGCCCGCCTCTCCCGTCCCCGAACCAGCGGCAGCCCTGCTACTGGCCTACCTCGCAGACCGCGACAACATGAACACCGCCACCAACCAGGCATCCCGCTGGCTCTTCCCCGGCCGCCGGGCCGGACGGCCGGCCCGTCCCGACCACATGTCCTCACGACTGCGGGAGATCGGCATCCCGGTCGCCGCCGCCCGCGGCGCCGCCATCCGACAACAACTCCTCGAACTACCCGCCCCCGTCGTCGCGGACGCCCTCGGCTACCACGACAAGACCACCAGCCGCCTCCTCAGAGAAAGCGGCGGGACCTGGAGCCGATACGCCGCTGGTGATCACAGCCGGTCACCAGCGGGCTGGGCTCCCAAGGGAATCCGCGATAGTTGAATACGCCAGCTCACCAGTACCAAGGCCGTCGTCCCGGTCAGCCGTGGAAGGAGACTTCGAGTTCGAATTTTCCTCCGAGGCCGTCGATACGGCTCCGGAAGAGGGCCCGGGTCATGTTGTCGTCGAAGAGCGTGACCTTCCAGACGTCCTCCTCCGAGGGGTGCGGAATCTCGACGAGGTGCTTGTAGTTGAGGAAGCCGTCGGGATTTCCGTGTTCGTCGAATCTCCTGGTCCCCAACTCGACCGACAGCGTCTGGATCGGCAACGTCACGTTGATGTTGACGATTTCTCCCTGGCCGATGTGCCCCTCCCAGACCTCCTCCCCGTCCACACGGAGGATGATCGATCGCTGACCGTGGCCCTCCATGGCCGGCGCGAACACGCTCTCGAACTTGATCTTCGTCATCACGCGCTCCACGTTCCGCTCGACGCCGCCCCCTCCGTTCACGTTCCCCCCGGTCATCCCTCCCGGCAACTCGCGATCCGCCTGCGACGCATCGCCCGCTTGCCTCCCGCAAGGCCTGCCCATCGTCGCGGCCTGGGGTGACGGGGCTCTGTCGGCGTCGGCCTTCGGCTTTCTCGGTGGGGCAGGAGTCGGGGCCCTCGTTGGTGCCGCCGTGGCGGTTCCGATGGTCCGGCGCTGGGCGCGTGCGTAGACCGTCCGCTCCCGCCGAATCTCTCGCAGCGAAGACTGAGCGATCCACACCGAATGTCCACCTCGCAGCGTGGCGGTCGTACCACCGCTTGACCATCGGTGAGAGCTGCCCGACGACGCGCCGCCCCGGGCCGCTAGGCCGGGCGGCCGGCATCACCGCGATGGTGCGGGGGCGTTGATCGGGGCATGCGAAATCTGATCCCCGCCGTCACCGCGCTGACGGCGGCCGTGGCCGTCCTCGCGGCCCCGACCACCGCCGGACAGGGCCTGCACCACCCATCCCAACCTCGACGCCGGACGGCGCTTCGCCCGCGTCAGACCCAGAGCCTTGGTGTCCAGGCGGAAGAACTGTTCCAGCTCCCCGGGCGACGGCTCCGTGGCGAACCGCCTATAGCGGGCCTTTTGCTCAGCAGACAGGTACTCAACAGGCATGCCTACGCCCTCGGCTACCACCACGTCACCACAACTCGCCTTGCCTCGGACGCTGGTGGGACCTGGAGCCGATACGCCTCCGGTGACCACACACCGTCACCGGCAGGGTGGGTTATGCGGGAAACTGGCGACACTTGAATAGGCGAGCCCACCAGTACCGAGGGCCAGAACCCCACAGTTGGCCACTGCTTCCCGGGCGGGTCTCTGCCGAAGACGCGTTCCGAGATTGTGTCTCCTGTCTTCAACGGCTATCGATCGGTTCAGCCAGAGGAAGCAGGGAGCCCACCTTCAGTGCGGGCATGGTGGGCGAGCCGCTGCTGGAGTTCCAGATGCCGGAATTGGTAGACGGCGCCAACCTGCCGGAGCACCCCGCGGTGCTCGTGTGCGTCCTGGAGAAACGCGACTGTGTCGAAAGGCAAGCTCCATCGTCGGGCGCGGTGGCACCGGGTCACGGTGTAGGGCCCCCAGGCGGTGTGGTGCAAGGCGAGCGCGACTCCAACTGGCAGGCCGATCGTGCCACCTAAGAAACCAAAGACCAAGAGGGTGTAGAAGGGCTGATCGAAAGAGCTGCCATCAAGGTACGTCGCCCCGACGAAGATGCTCGGAGCGATCACGAAGGCACTGAGACAGACGAGCAGAGCGACAGCGAGGGCAGTTCGACGGTCGTCGGTCAGGAGGCGGGCAGGGTGGGGGCGGGCGGAGAAGTCCGCTGGTGCACTCCTGACCGTCCCGAAGATCAGCACGGCTGCCATAGTGGTGGCCCCCCAACCGGTACCCGCCAAGTCACTGTCGACAACGCCAGCGAACCCGCCGGCCAGTGTGCCAAGCGTCAGGCTCAAAAACAGCCACCTGGGCGAGAGCGCCCAAGAGATGCGGCGGGCCGGGAAACGGTGCACTCCGAAGCTCGCCGCGAGGTTGACGAGGACCGCGAGGATGGACATCACGACAAGTGCGGCCTCTACATCACTTAAACCACAGGAGGTCTGACACTCGTAGATTCCCAAGGCTTGCGGGACCAGGGGCAGCCACTCCAGGATGCCCGTGGTGACTATCGCCCAAGCCGACCAGAGAGTGAAGTCGCTGGGTTTGCTGACGACACCTGCGGCGATGACCCCGAGGAGGAGCAAGGGCGACGCGAGCGCGACGCCAGCGGTCACGACACTGGTGACCAGAAGATGCTGCCAGCGCGCAGTGGCGTGGCGTAGCTGCCACCAGGCGATATCGGTGGTCCCGCCGAGGTTGTCCGTAAGGTGCGCTGCAAGACTGGTGAAGGCTCTTTGCGCACGATCGGCATCCCAGGGGCAGGGGTGCCGAGGGTGAGGGCGGTAGGCGGCGGGCAGGAAGGCGTCCAGGAGGTGGGCACGTAGCCCGGACGGGCTGGGAACGCGTTGCCGGTCGCAGAGGTCAGCGGGGTCGGGTAGTGCAACGGTGGTTTCACCGGGGCGTGGGTTGTAGATGGTGCGGGCCAGGAACAGCATGAGAGGCGTAGCCAACACCTGGGCGAGAGTGCTGTCAGGGATGCACAGCTGGGCAATGACGGAACGCCAACGCTCCGCCGACGCGGTCCCACTACCGCCAGCGTCGCGCTCGAGATAAGCGGCTGCGACAGAGGCGGTAACGGGGACAAGGTGAATGGCGGCGGTGCCAGTGAGACGTACAGGTACGCCGATTGTGGGGTGCAGCGCGGCACGGTATTCGTTGCTGCGGCCCGCAAGGACGAAGGCGTGCCCTGGTGGTAGGGCTTCGTTGACCGCATGCAGGGCCTGGGGGCGGAGGTTTTCAGGTAGCTCGTCGAAGCCGTCGAGCAGCGGTAGTACGAGTCGCTCGCGCAGTAGCACGGCGGCCAGGCTGGCCCTGCTGTGCGGTACCGGAGCGGGTGCGCGCAGGCCCGGATAGTCCGCTTCAAGGCGTTCGCGTATCCATGCCTGCAGATCCTGGCGAGTGGGGTTGAAGGACGCGAGGGGAAAGATCACTGGCACGGGGCCACCGGGCTGCCGCTGGTCGAGCAGCCCTAGCAGCAGGGTAAGCAGCAGCATGGTTTTGCCCGCACCCGGCTCACCGAGCACTAGCAGACGCTGCCCGGGAGCACGCTGGGTGAACACTTCCGTGATCTCCGCGTTCGTCCCAGCCAGAGCGGCTGGCGTGCGAGCCATAGCGGGCTGGGAGCCGGCGCGGACGGCCTGCCGACACAGCAGCTCCCAATCCTCAACCAGGCCCGCTTCGGCAGGTCGCCAGGACACTGGCAGGGGGTAGGGGTCGTTGAGGCGCCGAACCCGAGCTTCAGCTTCCCACTGAGTGCGTAGGACAGACACCAACTCGTTGGCGATTGAGGCTGGGGTGATTGAGGCGGCGTGCTCGGCACGGTCCGCTCGGTAGGTATGCCACGAAATGATCAGAGAAGTCGCGCCGACTATCAGCCCGATGCCGCTGAACCCGAAGCTGAGCACCCCAGCCAGTTCAGTGTTCAGGTTGCCTGCCTGGACGTTGCCCACAGTCCAGAGCAGTCCCCAGGCCCCAGCGCCCGCCGACAGTCCGCCAAGTATCCAAAGAAGGCGCTGATGGAGCCGATTCCCCCTGTCCATGGGCCGCACCGTACGGGTGCAAGAGATTGGACTCTACTGAGAGCGGCCAGGTTCACCACATCAGGGGAACTCAGGCATGAAACTGCATTATTCGGATCAAACTGTCTGCTCGGTGCTGCCGATGGTCGTCGTGGCGTGGCACCTGACCATGGGCGCGCAGCGGCCAGCTAGCGGGCTGTGGCCGCTCCTCCATGACGCCTCAGCCCGGCGACGTAGTGCACAGTCGGCCTCTGGCGTAGTCGTCACGCAAGCGCGGTCAGAACCCTTCAGATGGCCAGCCTGAGTGTCGTAGTTGGCCAGCGCGAACCAATTCACGTGCCAGTGGTGGCGAGGTAGTCCTGGAGTTCGCGGTGCCGGAACTGGTAGGCGATCCCGGCTACTCGAATCAGGCCTGCGCCGTAGCACCAGTGGAGGAATCGACCCAGTCTCCACGGAAGCCACCGGCCGCTCCATCGGCGGGTGCACAGCAAGAACGCGACATACCGCAGGCCCCCGAGCCCCGCAGAGAGTCCGCCCGAAAGCCCCGCTGAGAGCCCACCTGAGAGCCCGAACACGATCACACCCCTGAGCGCGCCCACAAGCTCAAATGTCAAGGCGATCGCGAGTCCGAATGCGAGCACTTCCGCCGGCTGGCCCGTGAGGCCGGCCGCGACTTCGAACACGAGCACGCCCGTCAACCCGACGGCGAGTCCGAGCGCGAAATCATCTCGCACGATGTCTTTGGGGCTAACGACTCCCAACGTCCCGGACGCTTCGAGAGCGCCTGTGAGGCCGCCCAGGATGCCGACCACGAGTCCGAACACGAGGATGCCCAGCCCCCGACCAGTGAGGCCGAATGTGAATCCGAACGCGAGTACGCCCAGCGGTCCGACCATGAACCACTTTGCAAAGCTGCGCCGACCAGCGGACGACCGAAGCCGTCGCAGATCGGCCCGGCTGGGCTGCGGCCAGAGGATGCCCCATGCCATAAGCATCATCCACATCGCAGCCAGGACGACCAGTCCTGCGGCTAAGAGCTGCCCCTGGCTGAAGCCTGTAGGCACCTGAGCGAGCAGGATGGCAGAACCGGTTACCCATGTCATGGCGACCAGTGCAACTGTGGCGGCCCGGGGCAGGCGAGTACCTGCCAGTGGCCACAACTCATGCAGCACGATGTCGGTTCCGGACAGCGCCCGGCCGCCAACCGTTCTGGCCGTCGCACCATTGCGGTGGAGGTAGGAGCCCAGCACGGTAAGCCAGGCGCGGACCTGCTGGGGACTGTACGAAACGCCCCTCGGTCCCGGATGAAGAGCTGTCACAGCAGGAATGAAAGATGCGAGCAGATGCGCACCTACCGCGTCAGCGGTGTCCAACGCTGAGCTGAGCAGGGCTCGGGGATCACGCAGATAGCGACCGGTGCGCGGGTCACGCTGCTCGTAAACCGTTACCGCCAGGGTTAACCGCCACGGGGTGGACAAGCCTGTGGCCAACGGACCCTGCGGATTCCGCCCAAACGACTCCAGCACCTCCCGCCAGCGGGTCAGATCATCGACCCGTCGAGAAAAGAACTCCCGTGCCATGGCTCCGTCAACCCTGTGGATCTCAACCCGCGCGGCGTCCTGGGTCCACACCCGCAAAGCTTCCAGCGCCTGGTACGTCCGACGGCGACAGGTCAGAACCAGCTCCGCCTTGTCCAAACCCTGCTGATAGGAGTTCAGTCTGCGAAGGGCATGCCCGGCCCGGGAGTCATACCCCGGCTCGGAATCAGCGTCCATCTCGTCAAGACCGTCCAGCACCGGCAGCACACGTCGAGCCTTGACCAGAGCACTGGCCGTGACGGCGGGAAGGCGGTAGGCCTCGGTGAGGTGGCGGGCGATCCAGTCGGCCAGCGGCAACTCATCGCCCCAGGACGCAAGAGAGAGCCTCACTGGTACGGGGTCATCAGGCTTACGCTTCGTCAACAAGCCCAGCATCAACTCGAGGGCCAAAACGGTCTTGCCCGCCCCTGGTTCCCCCGTGATCACCATCCGCCCAGGCCGTAGGTCCTGGTAGTAGCCCACCACATCGTCCAGGTGCCCCTGCGGGCGAGCACCTGCCGCGTCATGGGCCGGCGCGGGAAGAAGAGCGAACTCCAAATCGATGGTCTTGTCATGGTCGCCCAGCAACTGCCGCCGTGCTTCCCGCTCAGCGGCCAGCACCTCCACAGCCAACCTCCCCGCCACTTCCGTGAGGTTGGTTTCCTGCCAGCGCAGGGACCGCACAGTAAGCCATCCCGACCAGATACCGGCCGCCAGCCCCACGAGGCCGATCGCCGCGCCCACCGGATCGGCTTCACCTGCCGCGACCCTGGGCAGGGTCCGCCATCCGATCGCGATAGCCACCCCTACTGCCACCGCACAGATTGCCCCGTACGCGCGTGCCAGCCAGCGCTCTCTCCCCATAACAGAACATCATGACCGCAGCAACGCTGCGTATCCTGGAAACGCGGAGATGCGCGAGGGGACCGGCCTGTCGGCCTGCTGCCCGGTTTGCGCCGAGACTGTCATCATGATGCGGATCTCGAATTTTGGCTCTGTCCGCAGTTCCGGATGCTGTTGGTGATCTTCACTCGGTGAGGTGAAGTCTGCTGGCCGCCCGTGAGTTGATGTTCTCGTGGTGCTGCGCTGGTGGGAGCGGGGCGGTTTCGGCGGTCGGAGGGGTGGCCGCGGTGGCGATGGGTTCGAGGTCGGGGCGGGCGATTCCGCCGTTGACGGTGCGGATGGCGCGGGCGAGTAATCCGCAGGGCACGGCCGCCATGTGGGTACGTGATCGATTGGACAGCCTGTTCACGGATGGCGACTTCGCCGACTGGTATCCGACTGACGGGCGACGTGGGCTGTCGCCAGCGCAGTTGGCGCTGGTATCGGTGCTGCAGTACGCGGAGAACCTCACCGACCGGCAGGCGGCAGAGGCAGTTCGCCGTCGTCTGGACTGGAAGTATTGTCTCGGCCTCGAACTGCATGATCCGGGGTTCGACTTCACGGTCCTGAGCGAATTCCGTGACCGGGTGGCGCAGGGCGCCCGCGCGGACAGGCTGTTGGCGCTGGTCGTGGACCGGCTCGCTGAGGCGGGGCTGGTCAAGCGGCGGGGACGGATCCGGACCGATCCCACCCACGTGCTGGCGGCCGTTCGGCGTCTGAACCGTGGTGAACTGGTCGCCGAGACCTTGCGCTGTGCGCTGGAGGAGCTCGCTCTGCGAGGCGAGGAGTGGCTGGCCGCTCTTGTCACCCCTTAGAACTCCTAACCTCGCGCTTTCATGAAGCGGGCTGTCCGGCAGGCGGTCAGGGAAGCAGAAAGAGCCTCTGAACAGCGAGAATGAGGATTGCTGAGGTCCTTGTTCCCGCCCCTGTCGGAGGCACTTTCCAGGTGAAGCAGCCTATCGGGTCCTATCCCCATGTCCTTGTCCGGGATGACGGCCGGGCCGTGGTCGCAGGCCGGTTCGGTCCTGTTGGTCGAAACGGTCCGCAAGATCGGCCTTGACCAGGCGATATCCGCAGCCCTGACCCCGTGGCGGAGACCGCGAGCCGTCCACGACCCCGGCAAGATGCTCGTGGACCTCGCCCTGGCGGTCGCACTCGGCGGCGACTGCCTGGCCGACGTCGCCATGCTGCGGGCCGAGCCGGGTGTGTTCGGCCCAGTCGCCTCCGATCCGACGGTCTCCCGTTTGATCGGCACCCTTGCCGCCTCCGGCGAGAAGGCGCTGACCGCGATCCGCGCCGCACGTTCCGAAGTCCGCAAAAAAGTATGGGAGTTGGCCGGCGGTCGGGCTCCTGATGCCGGCAGGCAGGTGACCGTGGACCTGGACGGGGTCCTGGTCGTCGCGCACTCGGACAAGCAGGACGCGGCCCCGACCTGGAAGAAGACCTACGGACACCATCCACTCATGGGCTTCGTCGACCACGGCCCGGGAGGAACCGGCGAACCTGTCGCAGCCCACCTCCGGCCCGGCAACGCGGGCTCGAACTCGGCCGCCGACCACATCACCGTCGCTCGCCTCGCCCTCGCTCAACTGCCCAAGAAATACCGGCGGGGACGGCGGACACTGATCCGCTGTGATTGCGCGGGCGGCACCCACGAGTTCGTGGCCTGGCTCGCCCAGCGCGGACGTTGGCTGTCCTATTCGGTCGGCATGGTGATCACCGAGGCCATCCACGAGCATGTTCTGAAGATCCCCGCATCGGCCTGGACGCCTGCGGTCGAATCGGACGGCGAGGTCCGTGACGAGGCCTGGGTCGCCGAACTCACCGGAGACCTGCTCGACGGCTGGCCGCAGGGCATTCGGTTGATCGTCCGCAAGGAACGGCCCCATCCCGGAGCCCAGTTGAGGATCACGGACGCGCACGGCATGCGGATCACCTGCTTCGCCACCAACACCCTCAACCAGCCGATCGCCGGACTCGAACTCCGCCACCGGTTACGAGCCCGCGCGGAGGACCGCATCCGGGCTGCGCGAGCGACCGGACTGCGCAACCTGCCCCTGCACGACACCGCGCAGAACGGCATCTGGCTGGAGATCGTTCAGATCGCCCTCGACCTGCTGGCCTGGATGCCCATGCTCGCCCTGACCGGTCAGACCCGGCTCTGGGAACCCCGCCGCCTGCGGTTGCGCCTGTTCTCCGCGGCCGGCCAGCTCGTCACCACCGGCCGACGCCGCATCCTCCGCCTCGCCCACCATTGGCCCTGGACCCACGAGATCACTGACGCCCTCGAACGGCTCGCACCCCTGCCAAACCCTGGCTGACCAGCCAACTCACCTGTCCCTACAAGACAACGCGCCAGCCCGGAGCAGTGGAACCCGGCGTCCACCCGAGACGACACCCGGGCCCTCAACCTGCACGGCCACAGCCACCGACAACGAAATGGGCCCCCGACTCCGTCGGCGGCCCATCACGAAAGATCGAGGCTAGTGTGATGCGCCAGAAATGACGGCTCTAAGTTCCTGTCAGGTATCGGTGGTTGGTGGGTTGATTTTGGTGAGGTAGTCGGCGAGCGAGTTGAGGATCTCGTCGGCGGTCTTGGTCCAGGCGAAGGGCCGTGGGTTCTCGTTCCAGGTGTCGATCCAGGCTCTGATGTCTTGCTCCAGTGCCTTCACGGAGGTGTGGACGCCGCGGCGGATGAGCTTGTCGGTCAGCAGGCCGAACCACCGCTCGACCTGGTTCATCCAGGAGGAGCCGGTGGGGGTGAAGTGGACGTGGAAGCGGGGGTGTTTGCCCAGCCACGTCTTGATCTCGGGGGTGTTGTGGGTGGCGTAGTTGTCGCAGACCAGGTGGACGTCGAGTCCGGCGGGCACTGCCTTGTCGATCCGGGTGAGGAATTTCTTGAACTCGATGGCCCGGTGGCGTCGGTGCAGTTCCGATATGACAGTGCCGTCGGCGATGTTGAACGCGGCGAACAGGCTGGTGATGCCGTGCCGGTAGTAGTCGTGGGTGCGACGTTCGGGCATGCCCGGCATCATCGGCAGGACGGGCTGGGAGCGGTCCAGCGCCTGGATTTGGGCCTTCTCGTCCACGCACAACACCACCGCCTTCTCGGGCGGATGGTGGTACAGGCCGACGACATCGACGACCTTGGAGACGAACTGCGGGTCGGTGGAGAGCTTGAAGGCATCCTGCAGATGCGGCTTGAGGTCGAACTTCTTCCAGATCCGCCCGATCGTGGACTTCGACAGGCCGGAACGCTGGGCCATCGAGGCCCGCGACCAGTGCGTGTCTCTGCCCGGGGTGGACTCCAAGGTCGCGGTGAGCACGTCTTCGATCTGGTCGAGCAGGATCGAGGGCGGCCGGCCGGGACGCGGCTCATCGGTCAGTCCGTCCAGCCGCAAGCGGATGAACCTCGACCGCCAGCGGTTCACCGTTCCGTGCGATACACCGAGTTCGGCGGCGATCTCCTTGTTCGTCCCGCCTTCCGCGCACCGCAGCACGATCCTTGCCCGCAGCGCCAGGAACTGCGCGGTCTTCGCCCGCCGCGCCCAGCGCGTCAACTCCGCCCGCTCGGCCTCGGACAGCACCAACTCCGGCTTGCGCCGACCCGACCGGGGCTCGTCCACCAGGCCCGCCATCCGCCCGGCCACGAACCGCGAGCGCCACTTGCGCACCGTCTCCGTACTCACCCCGAAGCCCGCTGCCACAGCGGTGTTTGACGCCCCGTCCGCACAGGCCAGAACGATCCGGGCCCGCTCCGCCACACGAGCCGAGACCGCGCCGCCCGCCCAACGTGCCAACTCCGCACGCTCCTCGACGGACAGCACGACTTCGACAGCACGAGGACCCCGAGACGCCATGAAAACAGCCTACAGACTTAAGTCCGCAATTTCCGGCGCATCACACTAGTGTCCTGAGTCGTTAATTCGTGTGCAGTACGCGGCAAGAGTGTCGAGGATGTCGTCGGCGGTCTTCGTCCAGACGAACGGCTTGGGGCTCTTGTTCCACTCGTTGATCCAGCCGCGGATGTCCCGTTCCAGTTCGACGACGCTGCGGTGGGCCGAGCGGCGGAGTTTGCGGCAGGTCAGCTCCGCGAACCAGCGCTCGACGAGGTTGAGCCAGGACGCCGAGGTGGGAGTGAAGTGCAGATGGAAGCGGGGATGCCGAAGCAGCCACTTCTTGACCGGCTCGGTCTTGTGGGTGGCGTAGTTGTCCAGGATCAGGTGGAGTTCGAGGTGCTTGGGAACGGCCGCGTCGATGACCTTCAGGAAGCGAAGGAACTCCTGGTGGCGGTGGCGGCGGTAGTGCTGGGCGATGACCGAGCCAGAGGCGATGTCCAGGGCGGCGAACAAGCTGGTTGTGCCATGCCGGACGTAGTCGTGCGTCATCCTCGCCGGCGTGGTCGGCGCCATCGGCAGCACTGGCTGGGTCCGGTCCAAGGCCTGTATCTGCGACTTCTCGTCGACCGCCAGAACCAGGGCGTTCTCCGGCGGGGACAGGTAAATGCCCACCACGTCGCGGACCTTGGTCACGAACTGCGGGTCGGTCGACAGTTTCCAGGTCTCCACGATGTGCGGTTTGAGGCCGAACGCCCGCCAGATCCGCGAGACAGCCGACTGCGACATGCCCGCGGCATCGGCCATCGAACGCGTCGACCAGTGCGAATCACCCGTCGGCGGCGCCTGGCCGAGCGTCCTGGCGACCAGAGCTTCGACCTGCTCGTCCGTGATCTTCCGCGGCGGCCCCGGACGCGGCCGGTCCACCAGACCCTCCAGCCGGTCCGCGGCGAACCGGGACCGCCACTTGCGCACCGTCTCCCGCGAGACACCCAGGTCATCCGCGACCCGCGCGTTCGACATGCCCTCCGCGCACGCCAGCACGACCCTCGACCGCAACACCAGCGCCTGCGAGGCGGTCTGTTTGCGCAACCAACCCCGCAGCACCCGGCGTTCGTGATCGGACAGTTCCAGCGGCAACGGCTTCGGACCAGGCACCGCCCCACCCTACAACCGCAAGCGAACTAACGACTCAGGACACTAGTAGGGCTTGGTCAGGTTCGTATGGGTGTGGGTATGTCCCGGTGGCAGGTGGGGCAGGCGCCGGCCCAAAGGGCGAGGAGTGTCTGTAGCTCGCGGACGACTTGGTAGAGGCTCAGGCCGGCGCTGCTTCTTTTGGGGTCCGGGCCAGTCGTTGCAGCGTGCAGAAGGCGTGCGCGACGGAGACGAGGGTGACGTGGTGGTGCCATCCGTTCCAGGTCCGGCCCTCGAAGTGGGCGAGTCCCAGGGCCTGTTTCATCTCCCGGTAGTCGTGCTCGATGCGCCAGCGGAGTTTGGCGAGGCGGACCAGTGTGGTCAGGGGCATGCCGGAGGGCAGGTCGGACAGCCAGTACTGCACCGGCTCGCTCTCGCCGGCCGGCCATTCGGCCAGCAGCCAGCACACAGGCAGTTCCGGGCCGTCGACGTGCTGGCGGACCTCGCGTCCGGCGGGCCGGATCCGCAGCGCCACGAAGCGGGAGTACATCCGCTTGCGGCCGGAGCGGCCGGTGCCGGGCCGGGAGCCCTCCCGCCACTGCACCGGCCGGGCCGCCTTCCGGCCCGCCGCGATGACCAGCTCCTTCACCGGCCGCGGCTTGTCGGGATACTTCGCCACCGGCGGGCGTCCGGACCCGGAGTGCGGTTCGGCCACCGGCACCGCGTCGGCGGGCTGGGCAGACAGCGTGGTGGAGATCCCCACCACGTAGTTCAGGCCGCGTTCCTGCAGTCCGTTCCGGAACGCGGCGGCGTCACCGTATCCGGCGTCCGCGACGGCCAGCGGCACCTCGATGCCCCAGGAGCGGGTCTCGTCGAGCATATCCAGGGCCAGCTGCCACTTCTCCACATGCCCGACATCGTCCGGGATACCGCAGGCTGTGCGGCGGGCGACCTTGTCCGCATCGGCCTTCGGCGAGGCGGGATCCCAGCTCTGGGGCAGGAACAACCGCCAGTTGACCGCCGCCGAGGCGTGGTCGGACGCGAGGTGGAGGGAGACGCCGACCTGGCAATTGGTGACCTTGCCGGCCGTGCCGGTGTACTGCCGCGACACACACGCCGAGGCAGTCCCGTCCTTGAGGAACCCTGTGTCGTCGAAGACGAAGGCGTCGGGCCCGATCCTCTCCTCCATCCGCCAGGCGAGCTGGGCCCGGATGTGTGCCGGGTCCCAGGGACTGGTGGTGATGAAGTTGGCCAGTGCCTGCCGGTTCCCGTCCTCACCCAGGCGGGCGGCCATCGGCTCGACCGATTTACGCTGCCCGTCGGTCAGCAGCCCCCGCAGATAGACCTGCCCCCACCGTCGCTGATCCCTGCGCGCAAACGGCTCGAACACCTCCGCCGCGAACGTCTCCAACTCACCACGCACCAACGCAATCTCGTCCGGAGTCACACACTCTCAACGCCACACCGGCCCAGCAGGACACGCAACACCACAACCGACCTGACCAAGCCCTACTAGCGACTGCCTATGCCTCCGCCAACCAAATGGACAGAGCAGTTCCGCTCTATGAGCAAGCCCTGGCAACGGCAGATCGGGAACTGGGTGAGAACCATCCTGAGACTCTGGTCGCGAGGAACCAACTGGCAGTCGCGTACGGGACGATGGGCAGGTGGCAGCTGGCCCTGCCTCTGCTGGAAAAGACCTTCAGCACGTGCATGGCCGTGCTGGGGAAGGACCACCCGACCACCCGCCTGGTCCAATCCAACCTCGCAGCCGCCCAATCTCCCGCAAAGGGCTGGCGTTTCAGCACTGATGAAGCACTCATAGCCCGCATCAAAAACAAGGACGAATAGGCCCTCACAACTTCCCTGGCAGCCGCTTCCTGCCTCCACTGCCAGGAAGCGCACGGAACCGAAACAGCAAGCACATCTGGAAATCGCGCTGCACCGACACCGCGCACAACACCGACGCCCAGGCCAGCACCGCACGCCCCGTTCGGGAGGACAGCTTGAACGAGCACGACGAGACAGGCGTCTTTTCGGGCCTGGGTGTCGGAAAGAGCACTCACCCCGGGCACGCGCTCACCCCCGCTGGCACGTACGAACCCAGAACCCTTCCCGTCGCAGGCGGACCGTGTCGGCGATGACGTAGGCGTCGCGGGCGTCCGTCTTGGCCTGGCCTCGGTAGGAGGCGGACATGTGGTTGACCGTACGGCCGGGCACGTAGACGACTGGCTGGCCGTGGTTGGCGAGCAGGGCCATCAGCAGGAAGGGGCAGATGGCGCGTGAGGAGTACGCGCGGTCGGGCAGAACGGTCAGGGGCCGGGTGTCCGGGGCCTGGCCGGAGGTCACATCCCTCCGTTCGGGCGCCTGGTGACTTGCGGGCTTCTTGGCGCTGGTCAGGGCCGGGGCAGCGGCAGGCCGGGCAGCTTAGGGTGCCGCAGGTGCTGCCCGCCGTCGTAGACGTGCAGGGTGAATGTCTCCGGCCCGGGCCGGGCCGCCTCGTCGTACGCGGACAGCACGGCCTCGATCTGCTCCCACAGCCGCACCGGGCCGCCCTCACGCACCTCCCACCGGTCCTCGACCGGGGTGAGGGTGGCGGCGGATCCTGTGACCACGTCGACCAGGTACACAACGTCGCCGACGATCGTCATCTGCGCTTCCGGCACGGCGCACTGGGCGAGGAACAGCAGGTGGAACGCCTCCTCGGTGCCGGCCGTAATCCGCTCCGGGGAGTGCCGGGAAGCCCGACCCGCCTCCGGGAGCCCTGCGGCCCAGTGGGCGGGGTTGCCGAACGCCGGGGCCGTGTGCGTACGCACCGACATGAATGACACGGTGCCGGGCAGCAGGCGGCCCTCTGCGGTGCCGTCACCGTGCGCGGTCAGCAGGACGCGGGCATAGCCGTAGAGCCACCCCGACAGAGTGAGCAGGATCTTCCCGCCTGGCCGGGCCTGCGCCAGCAGCACGGGCGGCACGGCGCGGAAGGAGCAGGCGGCCACGATCCGGTCGAACATGGCCTCGGGCCAGTAGCCGTACAGCCCGTCCGCCACCGCCAGCGTCGGGGTGTGCCCGCAGCCGTACAACGCGCTCGCCGCCTGCTCCAGCCGACGGCCGTCGACCTCGATCGAGGTCACATCCGCCGATCCGAGGCGTTCGCAGGCGAGAGCGGTGGAGTAGCCGGTGCCGGTGCCGATCTCCAGCACCGTGTGGCCCTCCTCCACGTCCGCGTCGGCCCACATCCGTACCACCAGCGACGGCAGCGTAGACGATGAGGTTGGCGCCCCGCCGTGCCGCACCGCAGCGGCCTTCCAGTCGGGTTCGTCGCCGTCGAACTGCGTGATGAGCGTCGTGTCGGAGTACGCGGCGGCCAGCCAGCGGCCATAGTCGAGTTCGGCGGTGACCGGCTCCCACACCGTCAGCCCCTGCGCGTCGCGCTCTTCGGCTGGCAGGTAGAAGCCCGGCACGAACCGGTGCCGGGGCACCGTCTCCACGGCCGCCTGCCAGCCGGGATCAGCAAGGACGCCGTCCTCTACGAGCGCCCTCGCCATCGCCTCACGCAGCCGCTCGGCGTCGGTCTCCAGGTCGCCAGGCATCATCGCGCGCCTCCTTCCGTGCTCGTGCTCAAAATGTCGGCGAACGCTGTCGCGATGTCGCCGGCGTCGGGCAGCCAGCCCCACTGGCCGTTCGGGTTGCACTCGACAAACACCCAGTCGCCGGCCTCGCGGCCGTCGCCGGTCAGGGCGAAGTCGAAGCAGCCGAAGACCAGACCGAACGCCGACAGGTAGCTGTGCAGCGCGGCCTCGATCAGCGCTGGCACGGCGATCGGGGCGTGCAGGAGCTGGTCCCAGTCACCGCGGCGCCAGTCCAGCGCCGCATCCGGGGCGGCGATCTGCTGGGCGAACACCCGCCGTCCGACCACGGTGACCCGCACGTCGCCGGTCTTGGGGATCTCCGCCTGGAACAAGTGCGCAGTCACCGCGAGCGTGTCGTCGAAGGTGTCGGGGGCTACGCGCTGGGCCCAGATCGCGCCGGTGTGCCCGTCCTCGTCACGGGGCAGCCCGCGGAACGTCTTGTAGATGACGGGGCCGTGGCCGACGGCGAACCTCCGCGCCTGCTCGATGTCGTTAGTGACCAGGGTGGGCGGCACGGTCAGGCCGAGCTGGGCGGCGGTCTGGAGTTGGGCGGGCTTGAAATCGGCGGCCGTGACCGCGCCGGGGTGGTTGACGTAGATAGCGCCCTGCAGGTGATTGAGGATGCCGCCGAGCCCGTGCCGGGCCTCGGCCGCGGCGAAGTCCCGCTGCTGGGCAGGCAGGTGCTCGAACCGGGCGGTGTAGGGGGTGGGGCGGCGGTAATACACCGCCGCCACCTCCCCCAGCTCCACCTCCCGGCTGCCGGTGACCAGCCGCCCGGCCCAGGCCGGCGCCCCGGCGCCGATGCGGGCGCCGAAGGCCAGGCCGGGGCCGATGTCGGCCGGGTCGACCCGTGCGACGGGCACCTCGCGCTCGTTCAGCATGGTGATGACCCAGTCTGCGGTGACGTCTTCCAGCGCGGTGACGGCCAGGACGGTGGAGGCCATCGGATCAGTCCGACTCGTAGTCGGTGGTGTGGTCGTCCTGCGCCTGCGGCTGCGGGCTCTCCCCGTCACCGCCGCCTGACATCGACGCCGTGCCCGTCGTACGCGACGTTCCGTGCTTGCCCATCTCCACCACCTGCCCGGCGGCGTCGGTGTAGCGGGCGGTCTGCGTGGCCGCGTCGAGCGTCACCGCGGCATACAACGGTGGAGCGACCGGAAGCCGGTCGGTGACCAGCCGCATCGCCCACGGAGCCTGAGCTGGGGGTCCAAGCGTCGCCATGCGAGTTCCTTTCCCCTTGCCTCGTGCGGATAGCCCGAGTGGCTACCACCTGAGCAGAATCCGCTCCTGGCCAGGTTCCTGACCAGTACCGTGGGTGCCGCGAACCGTGGCGAAAATGCCACGCTCCGTGATGTAGGAGTCGGGGAGGGCAAGTCGGTGATGACCGGCAGATCGAGCAACCCGCACCTCGCGCTGTGGATAGCGGCCACGGGCCTGCCCCACGGCGAGATCGCTCGCCGGATCGCCGCCGAAGCGAAAACCCAAGGTCACTGCCAGGTCGCGCCAGATGCAACCCGTATCCGCCGCTGGATCGTCGGCGAACGCCCTCGCCCACCGGTTCCCGCGCTGCTGGCGGCGGTCATCTCCGAAGCGATCGGCCAGCCACTCACGCCGGGTGATCTGGGCCTGACGGCCGCCGGGCCCACGCTGGATAGCATCCAGCTCCCGCTGCTGACCGAGGCAGCCGCCCAGACCCTGGCCGGATGGACGCAGATGGATCTCTTCCTCGACCGCCGCGACACCCTCAAGCTCGCCCTCGGCGCCCCGCTGATCCTCGCGGCCGAGCGGATGCTGGGCGGCACCGCCCGCCGCCTGAACCGCGCCACCAAGGGCTTCGACGCCGACACCACCACGGCGCTAGAAGAGGTCACCGCGTTCTTTACGAAGGCCGACGCCTCCAAAGGCGGCGGCCTGTACCGCGCGGCGATCGTCGCCCAGCTCGCCGAAGTCGCCCGCCGCGTCCAGGACGGCGTCCCACCATCGCTGAAGGCGAGGGTGTTCGCGACGACCGCCGACCTCGCGGCGCTGGCCGGGTGGGTCAGCCACGACTGCGGCCGGTACGCCACCGCCCAACGGTACTGGTCCTACGGCATCTACGCCGCCTCCGAAGCCGCACAGCCGGACCGCGGGGTGGAGATCGTCACCCGCATGTCCCACCAGATGATCTACCTCGGGCACCCGCACGACGCGCTCGGACTGCTGGAGGTCGCCGCGGCGAAGGCCAGCCTGCCCGCGACGAGGGCCCTGGTCGCCTCCCAAACGGGGCGGGTTCACGCGGCCCTCGGCGACCAGCGGCAGGCGGACAGGCACCTCGGCGCCGCCGACGAGCTGACGGCCGACGGCATGGGCAACGACGTCCCGCCGTGGATGAACTACTTCGACGCGGCCGAGCACGCTGGTGCCCGCGCGGTATCCGCCCGCGACCTCGCCGTCATCGGCCGGAACCTGCGTGCCAGTGATCACTTCACAGACGCCCTCGCCCTGCGCCAGCCCGGCTTCAACCGGGTGAAGGTCATGGACCGCATCGGGCTGGCCGCCGCACTGTTCGCGGAGAACGAGCCGGAACAGGGCGCCGCCGCAGCCCACCAAGCGCTCGATGACGCCACCCGCATCGACTCCACCCTGGTGGCCTCCCGGCTCAACACGCTGCTGGACGCCGCCCGCCGATACCGCACCGCGGACGTGGACGAGGTCCGCTCCCGCGCTCAGGATCTCGCGGCAGCGCGCCCGACGCCGGTCGCAGCCTGAGACCATTGCCGTCCATGGGCAAGCACTCCCGACCCGGACCGCCGAACCAGCCGTCCCGCGCGACGCCGCGCATCGACCCGGCCAACCCCCTCGCGCCATACGAGAAACGGCGCCGACCGCCCATGGACGTCTGGCGCCGACACCGCCCGCTCCACCGTGGCGGCGGACACCTCCACCCCGAACAACCCCGGGCCCTGGAGGAATGGAACGGATTCTCCTACGAACCCGCGGGCACGGCGCCGAACCTCGCACAGGCCCAGCGGTGGGCGAACGAACAGACAACCGGCCAACACGACGAGTCGCCGCCCGCCACCTGACACTCGTATCGCTGCCACCAAAAGAACCCAGCGGACAGCTGGGACGTCGTGCTGCGCGTTGTCATGGTGGGTGCCTCGCGGTCGGGAAGGGTTGAGGTGGCCATCCCCCACGGGGGAGGGAGACGGCCACCGGCGCCCCGGCGTCCACCCGGGCGGCATATCCAGTCCCACGCCAGGCCGTGGTCAACGGGTAGGAAAAGTGGGCCGGTTGCTCCTCGCGGTGACCGGAAATTTCTGACGGGCCCGGATTCTCCGCAAGCCCTCCACGCTGCCGGAACGCCCTGTGATGCCTCGCAGGGCCGCGACGAAGTGATCTGGCTGCCGGCCGTGGCCGAGTGGCGGATGACGCCGGCCGCCATGGCGTACACGCAGACGGCGAGGACGCCGCACGCCGCGGCATCTGCCTCATTCGCGAGGAGCAGACCGGCGGCTGAGGCGGCCAGCCGGGGAAAAAGCCGTGGGCCGCAGGCTGGACCCCTCACCGAAACTCCTGCCATTATTTGCATTACAGGCTGGGCCGGCCGGCACGCTGCTGAGAGAACGGACGCCTCTGCCATGACCCCGCGCCGCGAGCCCCGCCTGGCCGACGCCACCGAGATCGCGGCCGAACACGGTCTGACGCCCGCGCGGATCAGCCAGTTCTCCACCGCGCGCACCCAGAACGCGGCAGGCACAGCATTCCCCGAGCCTGTCGGCAAGCGCGGCCGCGCCCGCCTGTGGGACCACGCGGAAGTCACCGCATGGTTCGCCCACCGCGCGCCGGCACGGCTCACCGAACACACACCGCCCTTGCTCGACCCGGAGACGCTGCTGAACGCCGCGGACGCCTCCCGCTACCTCGGCTACAAGAACACCAACCAGGTCAGCACCTTCGTACGTGACCACCCCGGCTACTTCCCCGAACCGGACGTCGTCGAGGAGATGGGCACAGCCGAGAGCCCTTACCGTCGGCAGCTGTGGAAGGTGGCGACCCTCAAGGAGTGGATGGCCACCCGGCCCGGCCGCGGAAGGCGCGCCGGCACCAAGCCGGCACCGCCGCTGCCCGACGTTCCCGCCGACGGTGATCCCGATGAGCTGCTGGGGGCGAGCCAGGCGGCCGCGCTGCTGGGCTACAAGAGCATCAACTCCTTCTCCAGCGCCCTCGCCCAAGGCAACCTCCCCCTGCTGAAAACCACCGACGGAATCGCCGCAAACGCCGGACGCCAGAACGGACGCCGCCGCTGGACACGCCGACGCATCCTCCAGCAGGCCGCCCAGCGGTCCAGTGGTACCCGGCGATAAACGGACCACCGCCCCCCTGTCAACGCGGCCCCCGGTTTGGGGAGTTGGCCCCTTGCGGACCGGGTACCGCACGAAGGCCGGCACGGCGCGCAGGAGGCGGGTCGGGCGGGCGGGGTCGGTCCGGAGTTTGGTGAGGGTCCGCCATCGTGACGATGACAGGAGCGGCAACGTGTGTCGTTCTGTCCCGACAGTTCCTACCGCTGTACGGTGCGAACCATGTTCGGAACGTGCCTTGGGCGATGGGCCCGAGGCCTGCCCCGTCCGCCCAGAGCATGTCATGCAGGCCTGTCGGCGCGGCATCGACGTGCTGCCGGTCTCCGACCGGACGGCCACCGGTCGGCTGGCGATGCCTGCGCGCAACAGCCGCTGCCCGACTGGAGTAAATGGGTGGTACTCCACGAGCAGCCTCGGGCCAAGGGCACTGATAGTGGTGTGAGGGCGCACGTTCAGTTGCTCCGCAATCCAGTACAGGAGAACGCCAATGCCTGATAAGCGATCCGTCGACTCGCGCAAAGCGCTCGAATTCCTGCAGTCGAGCGGCCTAGTAGATCTCAAGATGCCGCTCGAAACGGTGGTGGCCAACGCGAGCAAGCTCGAGGAGGTTGCCGGCTATGTGCTCGCCTGGGAGAGGTACGTACTGGTTGTCTCGAACGAGCTAGATCAGGTCTCCAACCCCGTCGCGCGCGGCTGACTTTCTCGAGTGAACTGATAGCTGTCTGGAGTAGATGTGACGGCAACACCTACCGATGGTGATCCGTCCGAGGCGCGGCGCGCGGTGGAAGCCAAGGCAATTGGCTGGCTGGCCGCGCGCCACACCCGGTTTGATCCCGAGCGGGCTGAGGAAGCGGGCGTGCTGTTTGCCCGCAAGGCACTCGTCGAGCTCGCCTTGCTGGTCGGCCTGCGAGTGCGGTTGGACCCCAGCGCACTGGATCCGGATTTCAGTCTTCTGCTGGACCAGGTCGCAGACGTGGCAGGCCGGGCGTCCTACCGCGAGCTCGTGGTACGTGACGAGGGAGCGCTCCTCCTGTACGCCGGCACATATGCTGCGCTGCGACTCTGCGGGCGCGAGGACCCTGACTTCCATCGGGCCATCGAACAGGCAGTCTCCGGCGGGTACGCCGCTTGCTTCGAACGTATTCCTTACCGGCAGCTGGATCTGCTCCATACCCTGGAACTGGCTGGCGTTGACCACGGGCTGCCCATGGTGGATGCAGTCCTTCCCCACACGCTGCTGTGTGCGGATCCTTCGGCGTTCAAGCTTGCTGATCGCGACATTTACGCGATCACCCACACCGTGTTCTACGCCACCGACTTCGGTCTGCGGACGCCGAAATGGCCGGACGGCTTCGACTTGGCTCGCACTGTGGGACTGCTCGAAGCGTTGCTCGTCCTCTGCCGCCGACGGGGCAACGCAGACCTCGTCGCGGAGCTGGTGTGCTCCCTGCTTTGTCTGGGAGTGCACGACTCTGCCGAGGCTGACCGTGCATGGACCTTTCTGGCCGATACGCAGGAAGTCGACGGCCGAGTGGACGGGCCTGACGGAGTGGTTCATCCCAAGCTGGGGGAAGGAAACCTCGAGTATCAGAAATGGGCCACCGGCTACCACACCACGATCGTGACAGCTCTGGCCTGTCTGCTCGCTCGAAGCCCGGTCCTCACGCAACGCCCCCGACCGACGGTACCCCTACCCGCCGACAACAAGGGGCTTGAGGAAGCTCTGTACCGTTCGGTGGTCTGGCTCTCCGGGGCGTCCCTCTCCGACGAGGCCGAGCCTGGATTTGCTCCAGCCGCGGCAGCGACGCGTGGCGCCAGGGCACTGGGCCAACCCGCCCTTGTCGAACCGGCGCTTTCCGCTCTCGCAACTTACCTCGACGCCGCACCCGATCAGCTGTGGTCCCGTTACGGAGTGGAGGCTGTCGCCGAGTTCGCGCGCGGTCTCAGCGGGCTTGGCCTCACGTGCGACTCGCTGGAGCGGTTCCTCACGAGCACGGCCGCGGCGCTGCGCGAGGTAAGCGTCGTGCCTGCGGGCGCCCGTACGGGGATTCGGATCCTCGTCGACCTGGGTGTGCTGGCTGCCGACCACGGAGCTGCACTTCTGGCCTCGGCCCCCCTCGCGCCGCCAGGAACCGATGACATCGCTGCAGGGCTGGTCGCCCTGCAGATCGCACAGCGTGCCGACCAAATCCCCCACCCCCGCGACGCTGGCGCCGAATCCTGGCGCCCGGTGGCCGAGTGTCTCGCAGCTGCCCTCCCGGCGGCCTACCGGGACTATCGGCTCGGGGAGATGGCAGCCCTTGTGCGTGCACTGGCTCTCCTCGGTTGGGGCGAGCATCGGCTGACTCGGGACGCTGCAGCTTTTCTCCTGTCCCAGCAGACCCCCACTGGCGCCATCGGCTACCCGGCCTGCGACTGCAGCGACAATCGGGCCGAGGCGCACCGGGCTTGGACCCAGAGCTGCGTAATCGCCCTGGCGGAGCTGATCTCCTCTCGCCCGCTCGAACAGACGGCGTCCGTCATGGGGACTGCAAATCGTTAGGCCCTGTCTCGCCTTCGGTGGTAACTGAGAGTGTTGCTATCCGAGGAGGATGCCGTGGCGAAGCAGAGCGAAGCCTGCTCGTCCGTGCATCTGGCGCGCGATGCGCTTGGTCTTGGTGTTGACACCCTCGGTGGGGCCGTTGCTGTGCGGAAGCGTGAGAGCTGCGTCTACGGCCTCGCGGTCTCGTTCCAGACCTCGGGTGAAGGCATGCAGGCGGGGCAGGTCGGCGCCGCGGACCTGGGTGGCCCAGCGGCGTGAGTGCGACGGCGTTGTCGGCGTAAGGCGACAGGTACTCCTCCCCCACCGCGGTCGACGCGTCCACCGCGTACTTGACCTGTGCGTACCGGGTCGGTTTCCCATCTGCGTAGTAGTAGCCGACGTCGTCCAGATTGTCGGCCCCAGTGACCTCGACACCGACCGCCACCAGTGGTGCCGACGCGACCGTACGGCTGTGGGACGTGACCACCGGCAGAACCCGCACCACCCTCACCGGACACACCGGCGAGCTGGGTTCAATGGCCTTCAGTCCCGACGGCCGCACCCTCGCCACCACCAGCAAACACCCCGACCGTACGGCTGTGGGACGTAAGCACTGGCAAGACCGACGCCACCCTCATCGGGCACACCGACACCGTGTGGGCAGTAGCGTTCAGCCCTGAAGGCCGCGCCCTCGCCACTGGCAGCGACGACAAAACCGCACGGCTGTGGGACGCGACCCTCCCCCAACCCTCCGAAGCGATCAAGAAAATCTGCCGCGCCGTCAACCGCGACCTCACCCCACAGGAACGGACGGCATACCTGTCCGATCAGTCAGTGAGCCCCGTATGCCCTACAAGATGAGCCGGCCCCGCTCCGCCAGCCGTTCAGCTTCCCCAGCGTCCCCTCGATCTTCGCCGTCGCCGCCGGCAGCCCGATCCTCGGCACGATTCGCTTGGCCTGCATCGGATCCGACGCGTCCGCCACGATGTCTCGGTACACATCCGGCAGTACATCCACCGACAGCCCCTCCCGCCAGTGCGGCACCATGATCGCCCCGACCACCCGCACCGGACGGTCACCGGCCGTCGGCTCCACCGGATGCTCGACGACCGACACCTCATCCGAACTGGACATCTCCGCGACCATCTCGGCCACCGTCTCCCGCTCGGCCTCCAGCCGCGCCGTCAACTCCGCGATCTGCGACTCAAGCTCCTCCACTCTCACCTGGGCAGCCGCCTCCGGGGCCTCCAACTCCTCGAACAATGAGCCCATCAGAGTCGCCTCCTCCACCGCCACGGCAGAGACGGAAGACCCCAACGCACCCCGATCAGCCTTGCCTAGACTCACGTTCCTCTCGAAGGAGCCGCACCCAATCCGTATGTCAGACGAAGTAGTCCGTGAATCCGCGCATGAGGAGTGGCAGCAGTCTGGGATCGAAATCCCCGGTGTTCTCCACCGCACGGGTGCTGAAGGATGGCAGCTCGTCATCGACTGTACGCAGCCATGCCAGCAGGGCGTCGAAGTCCCCTCCGTCCTGCGGGCGCGGTGGCGGATCCGCGCTGAGCCGTCGCAGACGCTCGTCGGCCGTCCAGGCGTCGGAACGGGAGAACCGCAAGGTTTCGCGGCATGGCATCAGCATGGCCAATGTCCCGATCGGCCACTTGCACAGCTGCTGAACCATGTAGAGGAGTGCGTTGAATACGTCGCGCAGGTCGACCGTGGCCGGCTGCCCGGTGGGCCTGCGGTCGAGCCGGGCCTTTCTCCAGGCCGTCAACGTCGGCTCGATTACGTGTGCCCTGCGGCCGTGGTGGCCCGGATGGGCAGATCGCCGTCGCGCAGACGCCCCCCGCAGCGGCCGTTGTCCACCGCGACGAGCTCGGCGAGGATCGACAGGGCGCTTTCGGCGAGCGACGCCCCGCCGAGGTCGAGGCCCGCGGGGCCGGTCAGCCGGTCCAGTCCGGGCGCGTCGGTCAGGCGCCGCAGGCGTTGCGCGTGGGTGGCCCGGCTGCCGAGCGCGGCGACGTACCCGGCGGGGCCTGCCAACGCGGCGCGAAGAGCGCGGTCGTCGATGCGCGGGTCATGGCTGAGTGTGACGACCGCGTCGTGTACGCCGAGGGGATGGCGGGCGATCCACTCGTCGGGCCAGGCACGGACGACGTCGGCGGTGCCGGGGAAGGCCCCGGAGGCGACATGGCCGGGCCGCGGGTCCAGGACGACGACCGGGCGGTGCAAGGTCCCGGCCAGGGTGGCCAGGACTGCGGCGAGATCTGTTGCGCCGACCAGCAGCAGCCGCGGCCGACCCACCAGTTCCTCAATGAACGCGGGTCCCACGTCGGTCAGTTGGCTGACAGTGGATGCTGTCGACCAGCGGTGAGGCGGCCTCAGTCCGACCCGCACAGTGAGCGGACGGTCGTCGGCCAGGGCCGTGGTGATGGCGGAGTGCACAGGCTCGGGCGGCGCGGGCGTGATGAGGACGCGCAGTGCGCCGGCGCAGGCGGGAGCGTCCTCCCAGGGCAGCAGGTCGTCCCCGGGCGACACCGCGGTCACATGGGGCGCGGCCCCTGCCAGGACGGCGCGGGCTGCGTCCAGGACGATGCCCTCGACGCAGCCGCCCGACAGTGAGCCGCGCCACGTACCGTCCGCGGCGACGGCCATGGTGGCGCCGAGCGGTCGTGATCCGGGACCGTCACGGCCCACCAGCCGGGCCAGCGTGACGGGCCGGCCCGCCCGACGGTGGGCGTCGACGAAGGGCCACACTTCGCGCAGCACGCGTACCTCCTGTTCCAGTCCCGGGCCGGGCTGCGACGGCAGCGGTCCCAGCGCCCCTTCTCGCGGACGGTTCACGACGTCGGCTGTTCCTCGATCACGCGGTCCGGGCGGATGGGCAGGGTCCGCTGGCGGCGGCCGGTGGCGTGCCAGACGGCGTTCGCGATCGCGGCCGCCGTGCCGACGGTGCCGATTTCGCCGACGCCCTTGAGGCCTGACGGGTCGCCGGGTTCGTAGTCGGGTACGAAGTCGGCTTCGATGTCGGGTATGTCGGCGTGCGCGGCGATGTGGTAGCCGGCGAGGTCAGTGGTGATGTGCCGTCCCGTCGCCGGATCGCGGGCGCCTTCTTCGTGCAGGGCTATCGACAGCCCCATGACCATGCCCCCGACCAGTTGACTGCGCGCGAGGAGCGGGTTGATGACGCGGCCCACGGCGAACATGCCCAGAAGCCGCCGCACGCGTACCTCGCCGGTGGCCGGGTCGACGGTCACTTGGCAGAACACGGCGCTGTAGGAGTGCCGTTCCATGGGTGGCAGCGCACCGAGCGACTCGGTGGTGTCGCACGAGACGGTCAGTGGCAGCGTGGCGTCGCCCAGCTGGGAGCGCAGCTTCGCCGCGGCCTCGGTGATCGCCCAGGACCAGGACGTCGTCCCCCGGGATCCGCTGGCGTTCCAGGTGGGGCCGAGATCGCTGTCCGCGATCAGGAGCCGTATCCGTTCGGGATCCACGCGGAGCGCCTCTGCCGCCACCGCGGTCAGTGCGGTGCGTGCGCCAGTGCCGATGTCGCTGGCACCGATAGCCACGGTGAAGGCGCCGTCGGTCTCGGCGGTGATCGATGCCGAGGCGGGCAAGGCCCCCGCGCTGAAGGACGTGGCCGCCATCCCGGTGCCGACCAGCAGGCATCCCTCCGTCCGCGTCCGCGGCCGGTGGTCGCGTGTGGCCCAGCCGAACCGGCGGGCGCCCTCGTGCAGACACGCGACGAGGTTGCGGCGGCTGAAGGGCAGGCCGGACACCGGGCCGACAGTGGGCTCGTTGCGCAGCCGGAGCTCGAGCGGATCCATGCCGAGCCGCTCCGCCAGCTCGTCCATGGCGGATTCGAGCGCGAACGATCCGGGTGCCGTGCCGGGCCCGCGTACCGAGTACGGCGGCAGGATGTCGATGGGGACCGCGGTGCGCCGGGTACGGATCGCCGTTGCCGCGTAGAGCGTGTTGGTGAGCTCCGTGCAGTTCTCGAGGTAGTCCGCGAGCTTCGAGACCTCGAAGGCCGACTCGTGGTCGATCGCCCGCAGACTGCCGTCGGTGTCGGCCCCTATCCGGACCCGCTGGTCGGTCGCCGGCCGCATCGATACCGTCAGGAACACCTGATTCCGGCTCAGGGTGACGCGCACGGGGCGGCCGAGCACCGTGGTGGCCATCACCGCCAGAATCAGTTGGGGGCCGCACCCGCCCGACTTGGACCCGAAGCCGCCACCGACGTGCTGAGAGCGGACTCGTACCTGTTTGGGGTCGAGGGAGAACAGCGTGGCCACCGTCATGGCGACCAGGAAGGGGCCCTGATTGGAGTCGATGATCTGCAGCCGCTCGTCCTCCCACCAGGCGGTCGCGGAGTGCGGCTCCATGGCGGCGCCGTGCTGCTCGGGCGTGACATAGCGCTCGTCGACGGCCACCGCACTCGCGGCCAGCTCCGCCTCCACGTCACCGACGGTGGCGTCCTCTCCGAAGAACGATGTCGCCGGCCGCGCGGCCGGGTGCTCGAGTGAGAAGTCGGCGTCGTACGGTTCCTCGTGGTAGGTAACCCGCAGCGCCGCGGCCGCTGACCGGGCCTGCTCCATCGTCTCCGCCACCACCAGTGCGACCGGCCGGCCGGAGTGGGGGACCTCGTCGTTCTGCAGCAGGTGCATGCCGCCGTCGGGGCCGAAGAAGGATCCTGCCTCCAGGTTGAGCCGGGGAGCGTTGTGGTGGTCGAGCACACCGAGTACGCCGGGCATGCCGTGCACGGCGGAGGAGTCGATGGCGCGGATGCGTCCGCGGGACACGGTGGAGGTGACGACCCAGCCGTAGGCCAAGTCGGTCATCGGTTCGTCCGCCGCGTAGCGCACGCTGCCGGTGGCCTTGCCCGGTCCCTCGATACGGGGACGGGCCACCCCCATCGCGCCCGGGTGCGCCACGCCGTCCCACGGGGCGGTGCTCGGCCCGGCGACCGGGTGCGCGGCGGTTGCCGGGGCTGCGCTGGTCGAGGACGTGTTCATGTGCTGATCTCCTTCACGGCGACGGCGGGCGACGGGATCTGTGCGTCACTCGGCCCTGTGGGCGAGGTCGGTCAGGACGGCCTCGATGAGGTTGCGGGCCAGGCCGACCTTGTACGCGTTGTCGCGCAACGGCCGCGCGGCGGACAGCTCCGCGTCGGCGGCGGCCCGGAAGCTGCCGGTCGTGGCGGGGGCGTCCCGCAGGGCGGACTCGGCGGCGTGGGCGCGCCAGGGCCGGGAGGCGAGGCCGCCGAGCGCGATCCGGGCCTCCTTGACGATGCCCTCGTCGACGTCCAACGCGGCGGCGACGGAGACGCTCGCGAAGGCGTAGGACGCGCGCTCGCGGACCTTGCGGTAGCGCGAACGAGGGGACGCCGCGGCGGCCGGCAGGGTGACCGCGGTGATCAGGGCGCCCCGGGGAAGCGCCGTCTCCCGGTGCGGACTCTCGCCGACCGGCAGGTAGAACTGGGACAGCGGGATCTCGTGGGAACCGTCCAGGGTCTCGTAGTGCACGATCGCGTCGAACGCGGCCAAGGCCACGGTCATGTCCGAGGGATGGGTGGCCACACAGTGGTCGGTCCATTCGAGGATCGCGTGGTTGTGGTGCTCTCCGGCGATCGCGGAACACCCGCTGCCGGGGCTGCGCTTGTTGCACGGCTGCGAGGCGTCGGCGAAGTAGCCGCACCGGGTTCGCTGCAGCAGGTTGCCGCCCACCGTGGCCATGTTGCGCAGCTGCCCCGACGCGCCCGCCAGCACGGCCTGGCTGAGCGCCGGATACCGCCGGCGCATCTCGGGATGGGCCGCCAGGTCGCTGTTGGTCGTCGTCGCGCCGATGACGAGTCCGCCGTCGGGCGCGTCGCCGATGCCGTCCAGCGGCAGCCGACGGACGTCCACCAGCCGGGTCGGCGTCTCGATTCCGTCCTTCATCAGGTCGACGAGGTTCGTTCCGCCGCCGAGGAACCGGGCGCCGTCCTCGTCGGCGACCAGAGAGAGGGCGTCTCGGACCCGGCTCGGCCGCTGGTAGCTGAACTCCTTCATCCCGCCACCTCCTCGCGGGCCGCCGTCTCGAGCACGGCCCGCACGATCGACGGGTACGCGCCACAGCGACACAGGTTGCCGCTCAGGCGTTCGCGCACCTCCTCGGCGTCCAACTCGCGCGCCGGCGCGTCGGGTGAGACATCGGCGGTGACCGCGCTGGGCCAGCCCGCCGCGTGTTCGGCCAGCATGCCGACCGCGGAACAGAGCTGCCCGGGCGTGCAGTAGCCGCACTGAAGGCCGTCGAGCTGCACGAACGACTGCTGCAACGGTCGCAGTTCACCCTCGTGCGCCAGCCCCTCGACCGTTGTGATGTCCGAGCCGTCGACGGCGACCGCCAGCGTCAGGCACGACACCACACGCCAGCCGTTCAGCAGCACGGTGCAGGCGCCGCACTGCCCACGGTCGCAGCCCTTTTTCGGCCCTGTGTGGCCGGTGTCCTCACGCAGCGCGTCGAGCAGTGTCCTGCGATTGTCGACGTCCAGGCGGTGCGTCACGCCGTTGACGTGAAGTCGTATCTCACTGCGGGTACTTTCCGCCATTCCGCTTGCCCTTCCTCAATACAGCCAACCGTCGATCGGCAAGCCCCAGAGCCTTCAGTTATTCAAGCAGCCTCTCCGCGGAATTGATTTGCCCGATAGTGGCAAGCCCTTGCCTGATCCTCTTGATGATTTCGCGTCAGCCGGAGCCGGAACGGATGGCTGGACCGTTCCGTGGTGGCGGTGTTCAATCGGTCCATGCCGCTTGACGAACTCCGCACTCTGCTGGCGCGTCACGCCAGACCCGACGGAACGACCGCCATCGAGAACGTGAGGATCGGCCGGGAGGAGTCGGACGAACACCACGCCTCCATGAGTGGAACGGTCATGGCACTGATCGCCCAAGGCGCCAAGCGTCTCGCGCTGGGCGACCGCGTGTACGAGTACGGCCCCGGGCAGTACCTGGTCGCATCCGTCGACGTGCCCGTCACCGGCCGCTTCCTCGCTGTCACCCCGGAGCAGCCGGCGCTGGGACTCGGCCTGCTCCTGCATCCGTCGGACGTCGCCGAGATGATGTTGCAGACGGCGCCCGGCACCTTTCCGCCGCACGGCACGGCACCGGCCGCCATCGCCGTCAGCGACGCCTCCGACGAGTTCCTGGACGCCGTCGTGCGACTGGTGCGCCTGCTCGACCGGCCACGGGACAGGGACATGCTCGCCCCCCTCGTCAAACGCGAGATCCTGTGGCGCCTGATCACCGGCGAGCAGGGCGCCACAGTCCGCCAAATAGGTCTTGCCGACAGCAAGCTCTCCCATATCGCCAGAGCCGTGCACTGGATTCGCGAGAACTACCGGACACCGTTTCGGGTGGACGACGTGGCAGAGCTTGTCGGAATGAGCGCGTCCTCCTTCTACCGGAACTTCCAGGCCGTCACCCGGATGAGCCCCATCCAGTTCCAGAAGAACATCAGACTCCATCAGGCCCGGCTCCTGCTGACGGAACACCCGAAAGACATCGCGTACATCGGATACCGCGTGGGGTACGACAGCCCGTCCCAATTCAGCCGGGAATACCGACGCCTTTTCGGTGCGCCACCCAGTCAGGACGCGGTTCGATTCGCGATGGGCGCGGCCGGCGGCGCGGGCTGACCGGCCGGAACGCGCGGCCTGCGCGCGGAGTACACCAGGGCGGGAGGCAGGTTACGGTACACCGTCCTGCTCGCGACCACTTCTTCGAACGCCCGGCGCAACTGAGCGAGCCTGCGGCGGCTCGGCGGGGCCCAGTGGGCGAAAGCATAGGCGAACTGCGTGTACACCCCGGTCTCGGACAGCACCGACGCGATGGCCGGCACGAGGGCCTGGCCTTGCGGACCGGTGAACGCCGACCAGGGGAGGCTGCTCACCACGACGTCCGCCGCGCCAAGGCCCCGGTCGGCGAGGATGCGGGGCAGTTCCCAGGCGGACTCGGCGACGGTCTCGGCACCGGGAAACCGCTCAACCAGATGTGCGGCGAGCCGTTCGTTCAGTTCGACCGCAATGTGGCGTCCGCGGCCTGCCAGTTTGTGTTGGATCGCCGCGGTGGCGGGTCCGGTGCCCGGACCGAGCTCCACCACCACGGGCTCGCCCCGCTCCGGTACAGCGGCGACAAGCCGCTCGACCAGCCGGGACGAACTCGGTATCAGGGAGGCCGTACGGAGCGGGCTGCGCAGGAACTCGCGGGCGAAAACCGCTGTTTCACTCATGCTGTGATCCTTGCGGTGCAGTGGGATCCGCGGTCGGCCGGACGGTTATCCGCCCCGCGGGAGAATCGGCAACTCGATTCAACCCCCGCGACCTGCGGCAACCGTAGAATGATCCTCGCCACCCCTTGCACGATGCTCTATCGGAGCCCAGTCCGGATCAGGGAAGGACACCCGAAGGAGTACGCACGGCCTGACGCAGTCGGACGGCGTCCTTGCTGGGGGGTGCGCCGAACTGGCGGCGGTATTCGCGGCTGAACTGTGACGGGTTGTCGTAGCCGACGCGGTGGCCGACTCCGGTGACGTCGCCCGGGTGGGTGGCGAGCAGCAGCCGGGCCTCCTGGAGCCGGATCTGTTTCTGGAACTGGATGGGGCTCATCGCGGTCACCGCCTGGAAGTTGCGGTAGAAGGCGGAGACGCTCATCCCGGACAGCCGTGCCACGTCCTCGACCCGGAAGGGCTCCGCGTAGTGCTCGCGGATCCAGCGCACGGCCCGGGAGACGTGGCTGAGGCTGCTGTCGGCGAGGCCGAGTTGGCGGACTGTGGCGCCCTGGTCGCCGGTGATCAGGCGCCACAGGATCTCGCGTGTGACCAGCGGGGCCAGTACGGCGCGGTCGCGGGGCTCGTCGAGCAGGCGCAGCAGCCGGACCACCGCGTCGAGCAAGGCGGGCGGGGCGTCGCTGACGGCGATCCCCGACGGAGTGCCTCCGGCGGGGCGGGGGATGTCGCCGGGACCGGCTTGCAGCAGCAGTTCGGCGACAACCGGCGGTTCCAGCGTGAGGCCGAAGCCGAGGGCCGGCTGCTCGGGGTCGGCCTGGGTGAACTGTCCGGTGACGGGCAGGTCGACGGATGCGACCAGGTACTGCCCGGCGCCGTACGCGTAGACCCGGTCGCCCAGCGCGAGGCGTTTGGCGCCCTGGGCGATGACTGCGAGCACCGTGCCGGACATCGAGGGCTCCGGCGGATCCGGCCGGTCGACCTTGGAGATGAGGACGCCGTCGATGGCGGTGGTCCAGTCGGGCCGGGCGTGCCGGGCCAGCAGGGTGCGGAGCTCTTCGAGGTGCATGCGTCCATTGCAGCACTGTTCTGTGCTGCAATTCCCGTGCTCGCGAGGATCGTGCAAGTACCAGCGAGCATCGTTCTAACGTTTACGCAGGTCACGGCGATTGAATGGAATCACCTCACTCCACGACCGAGAAGAAGGCACTCAATGATTGCCACGTACGGCTTCAACGCCACCCTGACCGCCAGGCCCGGCATGGGCGACCGGCTGGTCGAGCTGCTGCTGACCGGCCTGCACGAGGGCAGCCCCGGCGCGAGCGAGTACTGCGTGGTCTACCTCGTCTCCCGTTCCGCGTCCGACCCCGACGTCGTCCACGTCACCGAGGGCTGGACCAGCGAGGAGGACCACCACCGGATCTTCGCCGGCGAGGCCGCCCAGGCCATCGTGGCGCAGATCGACGGACTGCTGGCCAAGGAGTCCGAATACACCGACTACGTGCCGGTCCGCGGCAAGGCCGCCTTCTGACCCGCCGAACACCCCACCCCCCAGCCCCTGCCGCCGCGGTGCCCGCCGAGGAGACTCCCTCCTCGCCCGACCGTCCCGCCACCACCCCCTGAAAGGCAACGACCATGACCACGGCACGACCCGCCCTCGACCCCGAACTGCATGAACTCTTGGCCGACATGCCCCTCATGCCCCAGCTCAGCCCGGAAGTGCTGGCGCAGGTACGCCCCTTCTCCTCGATGCCCGTCGAACCCCTCCTCGAAGGTCGCGCTATCGACCGGCGCGAGGTCACCGCTGCGAGTCCGGACGGCACCCCGATCCCCTTGTCCGTCTTCAGCCCCGCGAACACCGATCGCACCACCGCCGCACCCTGCGTCTACTGGATGCACGGCGGCGGGATGGTCATGGGCGACCGCTTCTCACAGATCGACATCCCGCTGGAGTGGCTCGAGGAGTTCGGCGCCGTCGTGGTCTCCGTCGACTACCGGCTCGCGCCCGAGTCCACCGGCACCGTCCCGGTCGACGACTGCTACCAGGGACTGCTCTGGGTCGCCGAACACTCCGAAGAACTGGGCATTGACCCCGCCCGGATCATCGTCGCAGGCGCCAGCGCGGGCGGCGGCCTCGCCGCCGGCGTCACCCTCCTGGCCCGCGACCTCGGCACCCCGACGATCGCCGCCCAAGTACTGATCGGCCCCATGCTCGACCACCGCAACACCACCACCTCCAGCCTCCAGTACTCCAACGGGCCCGGCGTCTGGACCCGCGAGATGAACGGATTCGGATGGCGCTGCCTCCTCGGCGACCTCACCGACGACGAGGTACCCGCATACGTCTCACCCGCCCTGGCCGACGACCTCGCGGACCTGCCGACCACCTACATCGACACCGGCTCCGCCGAAGTCTTCCGAGACGAGGACACCGACTACGCCACCCGCATCTGGGCGGCCGGCGGCCAGGCCGAACTCCACGTCTGGGCAGGCGGCTTCCACGGATTCGACGCCCTGTACCCGCAGGCACACATCTCGGCCACAGCCCGCCGGACCCGCACCGACTGGCTCGCCCGACTCCTGGCCACGAACCCCGCCGCATAGCGCAGCCCAAGAACAGCATCGCCATCGCCTCCAACGAGGCGATCACTGGCTGGTCAAAGACGTTCACCGATCCGCGGCTCTGCGCGGCCGTCGTGGACCGGCTCACCTTCAACGCCACCCTGATCGAGACCGGAACGGAGTCCTACCGGCTGGCCCGCACCAAGGCGAACAAGACCAACGGGCTGAGGTGAGGGCCTGCGCAGGGATCAGGAGCTGAGATGCTCATGCAGCATCTTCAACTCTCCGTCCCGCCGCACGATGCCGTTGGTGCCCCGGCCCCGGCCAGAGCGGAGTTCACCGTTCACGACGCCGGTCCAGGCGAACCGACAGCGACACACCGCGACATCAGAGGTGAGCACCGGCCACTCCAGTTCACGCACCTCATACACCTCGTCGAGGATTGTCGCGAACGTCTTCCCGATCGCGGACCGGATCTCCTCAATGCCCCGATGCGAACCGTCCGAGAACCAATACACGGCGTCCTCGGCGATGAACAGCACCATCGGCTGGATCGACTTGCGCCGGCCGTCCAGCATCAGCCCCCGCAGATAGCACTCGCCCCTGGCCCGCTGATCCTTACGCGGAACCGACGCGAACACATCCTCCACGAAAAGCCCCAACGCGGCCCGTAATCGGTTCACTTCATGCATGTCCACGTACCCAACATGCTCTTGATCAGCGAAAACACCCAAACCTAACGAAGCACTACCAGTTCCATGCACACGGTGAGCAGGCGTTGTTGCGTTCTCCCCCGCGCTGGCCCTGCCCACACCTGAGCATCAGGCACCCTTCGCACTACAGGGGTGTCTCATCAGGCTGGCGGGCGCCGCGCGCCGCCGCCGCTTCCGTTCAGCGGGATCAGTGTCTCCAGATGGGCGCCCTTGACCCAGGAGCCGAGCAGGTCACGGTGCAGGGCCACGATGTCCTGGCGCACCGCCAGGCCGAGGGCGGCCTTCGTGAACGCGCGGCACGTGGTGACGAACAGGGCGACGTCCGCGCCGTGCTCGAGGCGGGCGGTGCCGACGAACTTCTGCATGTCCTGCGAGGACACGCTGCGCTCGGGCGCGTACTTCTTGACCTGGACGACCAGTTTGCGGCCGTCGGCGAGGTAGCCGACGACGTCGGCGCCCAGGTCGCCGCTCTTGCCGCTGACGACGACCTTGGTGCAGCCGTCCCGACGGCAGAGATCGGCGACGTAGTGCTCGAAGTCCTGCCAGGACAGCGCGTCGACCTCCGTCATCGACAGCTCCCGCGCCCGCGCCTCCTCCTGCGCCCGCCATTTCCGGTCTCCGCCGACCGCGAGCCGGTGCGCGCGTAGGAGGCCCCAGCCGGCTCCGCCCACCACCACGACGGCGACCACGGTCACTAGCACGGGCCACACTGTCGCCCAGTTCCCGGCCACCCACACCGTGACGGCCAGCGTCGCCACGATGCCCCAGCCCTGTAACTGCCTGCGTGTCCGCTTCCGCAGCCGCCGGCGCCGTCGCGCTGCCATCAGTCCCCCACTCCCCTGTGTCCGTGATCCGCAGTGTGAAAGCCCTGCTCGGCCCCGGCAAGAGGGCTTGCCCCGCGCGGGCGATGCCGTGCTCATCGGGTGTCGAACCGGATCGGGTACGAGACCGTCGGCCGCGGCGTGGGCGCCGGGTCGTCCCAGCCCTCGAAGTGCACCGGGTACGTGGCCGTCGACGTCGGCCGGGACCTCGACCCCGGACCGCCGCTACTGGCCGTGCCGGTCGTCCCGCCGTAGCCCGCGACCGCGATCCCCAGCAGGACCAGAATCGACAGGTCCCGTCGCGCTCCCGGTGCCCACCGGAAGTACCGGCGCACCTTCGTCCCATCGCGCTCGTGCTCCTCCACCCAGGGCAATGTCCCGCTCCTTTGTCCCAACTCGGTGGCACTGACGGCCCGTTGAGACGAGGACACCATCCGCTACTGACAATGCGTCACGAGCAAGCCGCCTGGAGCAGCGGAATCCAGACGCCGAAGCCTCCCCTGTACCTCCGGCGAGAGCCAGCGACCAGGCTATTTACGCGGCACCGTGACCAGAAACCAGCCGAATACGGTCGCGCCGACATGCTGCCGCGCGCCAGGGAGTACGAGCGGCTGGACTGATCAGCCCGCCTCCGCCCAGGGGGCGGTACGGATCCACCAGTGACGCAGCCGCAGCGGTGGGTGCGTACGCAGGGCGAAGGGGAGCTGACGCAACCACACCGGCACGGGAACACTCCGGTCCGCCGCCAGCAACTGGGACAGGGCGGTGGCGGAGGCGGCGCGGCCGCACCACGCGGTGACCACGGCGTCGGCCCGGGCGTCCTGCTCGCCCGGGCCGGTTCAGCCGATCACGGACCGGGCGAAGGCGACGGTGCCGGCGAAGGCGCCCCCGGCAGCCAGTACCGCGACAGCCCATGCGTTCCCGGCCAGCACGGTCAGCACGCCAGCGGCCACGGCGATCTGCGTGCCCAGCATCAAGATGACTGCGGCCCGTACGGTCATCAGCGGCTCCTGCGATCGGTCGGACGGCGCACTCACGGAAGCTCCTGGCGGCTGTTCTCGCGCCTGCGCCACTCCTTGCCGAGGCGGTGCAGTTTGCGTCGGGCCCGCTCTCCTTGCGCCTCGTCCTGCTGCACCAGATCCGACGCTTTGGGCCACGTCAAGGGGTGGTTTTCCGACCAGGCACGGACCAGGGCCTGTTCCTGCTCGTTGAGCTTGCCTGCCACGTAGCGCACGGGGGCGGTCTCGAACTGCTGGGCCCAGGGAACCAGACGGGGGATCACCAGGTCCTCCGGCCCGGGCACGGTGTCCCGCTGTTCCCAACCCTCCGGGATGTAACCGATCGAGGCACCGCGGATCTGGTGATCGCGCTCGGAGTCGCAGCCCTGGCGGGCATACCGGACCAGGACCCTGCGCACCGACTGGTCGTCGGTGAGGTCGGCTTCCTGCTCCCATGCGCGCTCGAACATCGCCACAGCCAGGGCTTGACAGTGGTCCTCCAGCACCGGCCACAGACGCAGGCAGCGGCGCAGGAAGTCCTTCATCGGCTCCGTGTCGCCCTTCACATACGCGTCGAAGGCGTAGCGGGCCTCGGCAAGGACGGACGGCTTCAGCCGCTTCGCCCAGTCAGCGACAGACCGGACTCCGGCGAAGAGGTCGGCCATATGGCCGCCGATGGCGTCCGCCATCGTCGGGAGGGTGCGCAGGACCTCCTGCATCGTCCGCGGTAGGCCCACCTGGATGGCGAAGCACGGTGCGAGCGTTTCTGCCAGCTTCGCCAGGTTGGGCAGCGGGGGAATCAGATCCGGGAGGTATCGGAACGCCGGGGCCAGGCCGAAGTGCGACTGACGAACGAGTTCACCGAGACCAACCAGCGGCTGGAAGGCGTCAGCCATCGACGACAGGCGGGCGGCGGGTCCCAGCACACTCGCCAGGCTGTTGATCTGCGGCTCGATTACGGACAAGGCCGCCCTGGCCGAGTTGAGTCCGTCCAGCAGCCCCAGCGTGGGCATGACGGAGGGCAGTACCGAGTTCAAGGTCTCGGACAGCGAGAGGACCTGGGGCTGCACGCCGGCCAGCGCCGACAGCGCAGCATTGCGGGCGGCCAGTCCGTCCAGCAGCGAATGGCCAACCATCTCTCCGATGTTGGGCAGCCGGGGAACTGCCAGCTCGATGCCGGCGAACGCCGGGGCGAGGCCGAAGTTCGCCCGCTCGGTGAACTCGCTGAGCATCGTGCTGAGGCCGACCAGCGGTTGGAAGGAGTCACTGACGCCGGACCAGAAGGAATCCGTGTCCACGACATCAGCCAGGCTGCCGGAGTTCAGGACGGCGTCGTCAGGCTGTGGGAAGGCATCGTGGTCCAGGTCGGGCCCGTCCATGGGCGCTGCGAGTCCGGCGTCGCCCGGCTCGTCGAGCGCCACATTTTCGGGCGATACGCATCCTTCCGCTGAGGCAACGAGCAGCGCTCCTGCTGCGTCGGACGATCCTGCAGCAGGCCGCTGAGCGGCATCCTCGGGTGCCGAGTCCGGCGTTGAAACCGCAGGCATCTCGGGCCTCCTTTGTTGCTTGGGTAAGTCTGTTCACCTACCTGCGGCGGGAGAGGGCCGATCCGGCACTCAACTTCCCGACATCGACTGTGATTCACGCCACACACATGACTCCGCGGCAGCATTTCCCCCTCCAGGGCAGTCCCTTCCGCTGCGACCTGCACCGACAACGGGCCGATGTGTGACTTACCGCCCCACGGGTGCACGAGCGGGCTGGCCGCGGCGATAGCGCTCTGCGCGGCCCGGGCCTCGCTGGTACGTGCCGGCACCGGTCGGACCTCGAGCGACCCGCTGCTCTTGCCGGGCACACCGTCCGGAGCTGGCTGATCATCCCGCTGACACGGCCTCAACCCTCGTGGCGGGGTGCGGTGATCGAGTAAGGCAGACGGAGGGGGCTTCCGTGGAAGCACGGATGTGGGACGCACTGGTCGACGTGGCGAAGAGCGCGTACACCGCCGGGCTGGGCGAGGGCACGGTCCCGCGCCCGCTCATCATGCCGCTGGTGCGCGGCGAGCTGGTCGGGATGATCTGGGTCCGCCCCCTCAAGGTCGGCCAGGACGCACTCGCCGGAATCGCGGAACTCTCGAACATCTCCGGGGCGCGACCCAGGAGGCCGCGCGGCGCGCCGTAGGCGCAGGGCCGAAAACCCTTTGCCGGTGAACGCGCCGAAGGCGCCCGCCGATTCGCCCGGAGGGGCCGCCAGGCCCCGCAGGGCGGTGCGCGGCGTGCCGTGTGGCACCCTGGGCCACGTCCCGGAAATAAGGGCCCGTGAGGGCCGTTGAGCGGCTCGCTGCGCCTTCGCTGCTCCGTGCTGCGCCCGGGGACGGAAACACAAAAGGGCCCCTCTCCCGGGTGGGAGAGGGGCCCTTTTGTGGGGTGGCTACGTCGTTATGCGGCTGCGCCGCCTTCGATGCAGGAGATTACGTCGCGGGCGCGCCGCGCGATTGACTCGGCGTGCGACGGGCTCGGGAACGCCACCAGAAGGTTCACGAGCGACTCGGCGATTTCGCGGGCCGACTCGGGGTTCTGGTCCCGCAAGCATCCGCCACGCGCCGTGTGCGTTGCGGAGGACGCGCGCGCTGTCCTCCTCAGATGGCGCCGACCTTGCGGGCGAAGGCTCGGGTGCCCGGGACCGGCTGGGGCGAGGTGAGGAGACCCTTCACGAGAATGCGGACGCTGTCCCGCCGGGCTTCCTGGGGCGCGACGCGCTCGGTGGCGGTGAGGGCGGCGAGGCACTTGTGTGCTTTGCCCCACTGGTCGTAGGCGCGGGCGACGTCGAGGTAGAGGCGGGCTTGGCGTTCGGCGGGGAGGGTGTCGACGGGAATGGTGCGTGCGGTGGCGATGGCGGCGCCGGCATCGCCGAGGAGGTAATGGACCGATACCTCGTGGAGGGCAACCTGTTCGGTGCCGAAGTAGCCGATGCTCTCGGGCCGTGTGCGGGTGGCGCCGAGCTGGGTGGCGCGGGCACGGGCATCCTTGAGCAGTGTGAGCGCGGTGTCGCGGTCGCCTGCCTTGGCGGCGCTGTAGGCGGCGGTGGCCAGTAGGTTGCCGACCGCGGACAGGCGTCCGGCGGCGTCGGGTACGTGGGTGGCCATGAGCTGGTCGGCGGCACGGACGGCGACAGCGGTGGCGCGCTGGTGTTGACCGTAACGGCGGTGGGCGCTGGAGACCATGCGGTGAGCCTCCGCCAGGACGAGCGGCGCGTCGACCTGCCCAGCACTGGTGAGGGCGCGGTCCGCGGTGATGGCGGTGAGCCGATCGTCGCCGCGTTTGATAGCCAGCCGGGCGGCGACGCACCACAGTTCGGCGGTGGCATTCCGCCCTGCGTCCTCCAGGGCCTGGGTGAGGGCGAGCCGCTGGGGAAGAGCACGGGCGAGCTGGGCGTAGCGGCCGGCGAGCAGTTCAGCGCGGGAGGTGCGAACGGCTAGAGCCGCAGCCGCACGGGAGGACTGGACAGTGAGCGGCGGCGGCCCGTACAGCAGTAAGTCCTCCAGCCCGGTCAGTGCCGCCGACTCCGCGGCGTCGGCAGGGGAGGGGATGCCTGCAGCGGCAGCGCCGAGACCGGCCGCGCCCGCAAGGAAGGTTCTGCGCCGCACCGCGTCCTCCTGGTCGTCCAGGTCTTCAATGCCGCCCACCTTAGTGCCGTACGCGTCGGTGCCTGGGTGGGTGGCTCGCCCGTCCGGGGGCGGAGTAACGAATCCGAGCTCTGCGGGTGTGAGTTGAAGGATCCGGGAGAGATGGGCGAGCACGCTGACGGCGGGGCTGATCTGGTTGGCCTCCAGGCGGGAGACCCAGGACTCGGAGTATCCCAGGATCTTGCCGAGCTGAGCTTGGGTCATGCGGCGTTCCGTGCGGCGGCCACGGATGAGTGCGCCGATGTCGTGGGAGCTGTGCGCATGGGTGGTGGGGCTGGTCATCGGGCCTCCACGCCCCTCACGAAGGGGGCGGCTTCCACGGTAGCCAGCGGCTAATCCTCCGCTAGGCAGTTGGCGGTCAACTTGCAGGATCTGCAAGCCACTTGATCCGAGCCGCTGTGTGCGGTGACGGCTCGTACGGCGGGCGCTTTGCTGAGGGCACCGGCAAAGAGACGTCCGAGACCTCGGAGGGATCATGGATACCGCTGCACTTGCAGAACGGCTCCCGGCGCGCACCGCTTGGGAGGAGACCGGCACGGTCGTGCTGCCCGACGTGCTGCCGCCGGACCGCTTCAAGGCCTTGGAGGAGGAGGCGGCCGACCGCCTCGACCTGGTCACGCCGCACGTGCACGACCACACCGCCGCCCACCGCGACGGCAGCTTCGCGACGCCGGTTCACTGCGGTTTCATCCCGCCGGGCCCGGTGCTCGATCAGCTCGCGTACGACAAGCCGCTGCTGATGGCGCTACGCGAGGCGACCGGCATCCCGCGCCTGATCCCCCGCGGCGGCGCGGTCGTCCTCTACCGCCGGGGCGACTTTCAGGGGCTCCACACGGACTCGTCGAAATCCACGGTCACGGTCGGTATCGCCCTGACGCCGGACCTTCCGCCGATGGGGTGGGCGCCGCACCTGCGCCACCCGGACGGCCGGCACCTCGCGGACGTTGTCGCCGAGTTCGGGATGTTCCCGGAGGGGGCGCAGTTCACGACGCTGCCCCACCCCTACAACGACGGCTCGGTCCGGGCGTTCGCTGGGTACCACTTCGCGCACTGGCGGCCCCCGCTGCCTGTGGAGGCGGGTCTCCTCGTCACTATGTCGTTCATGGACCTGTGATGGTCGCCGGAACCCTGCGGCGGACGTGGCTCGCCCAGGGCCGGGCGGACGTGCCGGCCGACGCGATCGAGGCGGGCCTGTGGGAGGAGCTCGCCGAGGAGGCCGAGCGGCTGGAGCCGGTCGCGGCCGTCCGGCACAACCAGCGGCCTGGCCTTCTGGCGATGCGGGACGGCTCGATCACGAGTCCGCAGCGCTGCACGGTCCACCCCGGCGCGGCGGCGCTGCGGGCCCTCGCACAGTCCAAGGCGCTCGCGGACGTGGCGGCCGAGGCGACCGGCGCCGCGAAGATGACGGCGATCCGCTTCGGGTACAAGTTCTACAAGCCCGGCGACTTTATGCACGTTCACCGCGACGACGGGAAGTGCGAGCTGACGATGAGCGCCGCCCTGACGCCCGGCCTCGGTTCCATGGGGTGGCTGCCGAACCTGCGATGGCTGACGACCGAGGAGGTCGTCGAGCGGCTCGCGGATACGCCGTACCCGGACGGCGACGCGTTTCCCGTGCGATACAGGGCCCTGACCGCATTCGACGGGTCCCGGATTCCCCACTGGCGTGCCCCGCTCGATGGCCAATCGCGCGAGGTGCTGGTCACCGTCTGTTTCACCGATCTGTCGGTGTAGCAGCAACCGTTACGAGTTCCGAGGAGGAACCCATGCCCGTGCCCGTGACCACCGTCGTGCTGGCGGACCCGGCCGACTTCATCGGCGAACTGCACGCGGACGGCGCCATGCCGCAGAACAGCGGCGGCGACCCGGCCGTTCCCGACAGCGCGTTCCCCGACACCCACACCTACCCCGTGCTCGTCTGACCGGAGGTCGGTAGTCGGTAGCTGACCGGCCCGGCCGTTGGACGCTCCCCCGCGTCCGGCGGCCGGGCCTCGCCGTCCCCCGAGAGGAGAGATGTCCATGCGCAAAGCGTTCTTCGACGGCGCCCACCGCACCCGCCATCCTGGCGAGACGTGGGCCGCGCTCCGGCCGCTGCTCGCGGTCTACGGCATCACCCGCGTTGCCGACGTGACCGGGCTCGACGACCTCGGAATCCCCGTCACGATGGCCGTGCGGCCCTTGGCCCGCACGCTGAGCGTCGCGCAGGGCAAGGGGGCGACGCTGGACGCCGCCCGCGTGTCCGGCGCGCTGGAGGCCATCGAGGCGTGGCACGGCGAGCGCGCCGTGCCCGCGGCCATCGAGCGGGCACCGGCCGAGGCCCTGCGCCTGCCCTATCCAGTGACGGCACTTGAGGCGCACCCCGGTTCGTTGCTGACCCCTCGTACGGTGCTGGACTGGATCACCGCCTACTCGGCGGTCGACGGCACCCCTGTGCCGGTGCCGACCGCGTGCGTGCAGCTCGGCCGGGAGACTCACGACCGGTGGCGGCTGCACCTGCCGAGCGCGTCGACCAACGGCCTTGCCTCCGGCAACACCAGGGCGGAGGCGGTCGCGCACGGGTTGTACGAGGTGATCGAGCGGGACGCCGTCAGCAACCTGACCAGCCCCGCCCCCGAGGGCCTCCCACAGCGCATCGACCCGGGCAGCGTGAGTGATCCGCACTGCGCGAGCCTGATCGAGCGCGCCCACCAGGCGGGCGCGTGGCTGGAGTTGTGGCACCTCCCGACCCGGTTCGGCGTGCCGGTGATGGCGGCCTATCTGTGGCGCGAGGACCAGGCCGCGCTCCTGGTCTCCGGGTCCGGGGCCCACCTCGACCCGCACATCGCCCTGTCCCGGGCCATCACCGAGGCCGCACAGTCCCGGCTGACCGCGATCACCGGGAGCCGCGAGGACGTCCCCCCAGCCGCCTACCGGGAGGACGGACACCAGGGCCCCGGCGCCGCGGCCGAACCGGGCGCCGACTGGGGGCCGATCGTTTCCCGGTACGCCGCCGGGTTCGACACCCACGAACGCGAGGCCGGGCACCTGGCCGCCCGCGTCGCGAGCGTGACCGGCTCCGCCCCGCTGGTCGTCGACCTGACGCAGGGCCCGTACGAGAACGGCGGGGTGTTCTCGGTCGTCAAGGTAGTTGCGCCGCACCTGCGGTACGACTCCCGGCACGTCATCCCCCGCCCACGGCAGGAGCGCACCAGCGCCCGCCAGAGTCAGGAGTCCGCCGCGTGAGCACCGTGCATGTCTTCTCCGGCCCGACCCTCCCGGCCGCCCGCGTCGGCGAGCTGCTGCCTGGCGCGGTGTGTCATCCGCCGATCGGGCACGGTGACCTGTTGCGGCTCGATACCACTCCCGGCGACACGGTCGTGATCATTGACGGGGTGTGGCACCAGCGCGCTCCCGTACGGCACAAAGAGATCTTGTTGTTGCTGGCCGAGGGGGTTCGAGTCGTTGGCGCGGCGAGCATGGGCGCGCTGCGGGGGGCCGAGCTCGCGCCGTACGGCATGGCCAGCGTCGGGCGCGTCTTTGAGGACCTGACGGCCGGGGTGCTGGACGCCGACGACGAGGTTTCTGTTCTGCATACCCCCGAGGGACAGCCGGTGTCCGAGGCCCTGGTGAACATCCGGGCCGCGCTGGTCCGTTGCGCTGAGACCGGGCAGATCAGCGAGGCCGACGCCGACACACTCGAAGGGCTCGCCCGCGCGCTGCCCCACACCCGCCGTACGTGGTCCGCGCTCGCCCGGCAGGCCCGCGAGGAGGGGGCCGGGGCCGCGTTCGCCGCAGTCGACGGGTGGCGTCGCCGCAACCCGTATGACGTGAAGCGGGAGGACGCGGAGCGCGCCCTCGTCCTGGTGGCCGAGGGCGGGGTGCCGGCACCCGAGGCGGAGGCGCGGGGGTGGGAGGCGGAGCCGTGGCGGACGTCGTTCGTGCGGTACTGGACGGCGGCGCACCGCCCCGGCCGCGGCGGTGTGCCGTTCCTCGCGGTGCTCCAACACCAGCAGCTCTACGACGCCGGGTTCCCGGCCCGGTGGCGGGCCCGGGTTCTGTCGGCTGTCGCCGGAGGAGAGGTTGGTCCGGACGGCGCCGAGGCCGCTGCCCTGCGGACCGCCGCGGCCGAGGGGGTCGACGTGGCATCCATGTCCCGGCAGCAACTCGCGTTCTGGCTCGCTCCGGCCGAGCTGGGGGCGCTGCCCCCGGGTGAGGCGCTGCTCCGGATCATGGTTCGTTCGGCTCGGTTGGATGGCGCGTGGTCGGTGTGGCCGTCCGCCCGGGACGAGGCCGGGGAGCTGGTCGACGACTCGTTACCGACGGCCGAGGACGTCGCCGCGGCGTACGCCGCGAATGCGGCCGTCGAGGCGGCCGATCCCCGGCACACCATCGCGCGGTTGTCCGCCGACCGCATCGGCCGGCACCTCGTCGCGCGGTGGGGACTCCCAGCCTGCGCGGGGCGGCCCGTGCTGGATGCGGCGGCACGCGACCGGGGGTTCCGCGATTTCGGCGGGGCGGTCGAGGTGGCCAGGGCGTTCTACCTCGGCGCTCGCGCGGACACTGCGGCCGTGCCCGCGAGGACCGACTCGTGTGCGGGCTGCCCAGCCACGGCCAGGGCTCGAACCTGACGGATCAGCAGCGGAACCACCGCGGCAAGGACGATCACCAGGGCGCCGCCCGCGAGGGTGGCGCGGATCCCCACAGCGCGGGAGATCGGGCCCGCGAGGAGGTAGCCGAAGGGCACGGGAACGAGCTGCCCGAGTGTCGAGTATGAGAGTGCTCGGCTCAGCCGGTCGGCCGGGATGCGTTCCTGTACCAGGCCGGACCATACGGTCATGCTGACCGCGAGGCCCGTCCCGGCCGCCGCCGTCGCGGCGACGAGCACCGGCACCGGGGCGGTGGCGGCCATCGCCGCGAGCGGCAGCGCGAGTGACCCGGTACCCGCACACACCACCCGGCCGACCAGCCGGGGCCGCCACATCAGCGCCACGGCGGCCCCGGCCACCAGTCCGCCCGTGAACCCGGAGACGACCAGGCCCCACAGCCCCGCCCCGCCGAGGAACCGCGCGCCGTACACCGGGCCGAGGAGCTGGTACCCGACCAGCCACACCGGCACGACGAGCGCACCTTGCACGACCATCACCCACAGCCAGCGGCGGGAGCGGAAGTCGGTCCAGCCGTCGCGCAGATCGGCCAGGAACCCAGTCTTCACCTTCACCGGCCCCGACCTAAGGCCGATCCGGGCGAACAGGAGGGCGGATGCGGCGAACGTGGCCGCGTCCCATCCGATGGCCCAGGCGGAGCCGGACGCAGCGACGAGGACACCGCCGATGGCCGGGCCTCCGACCTTGACGAGGTTCTGAGCGATTTTCAGGAGGGCATTCGCCGCGTGCCTCGCCTCCGGCGGCACCACTTCCTTCACGATGCCGCCGGCGGCCGGGGTGAAGAACGCCGATGCAGCGCCGCAAATCCCGGACATGAGTACCAGGTGCCACACCCGGGCCGTGCCAGACCACAGCAGCAGGGCGGCGAGGCCCTCGGCGAGCGCGCACACCACGTTGGACCACACCATGACCCGGGCGCGCGGGAGCCGGTCGGCGACGACTCCGCCCACCAGGAGTAGAAGGATCTGCGGGGCGACGCTAACCGCGAGGACCAGGCCCAGCGCGCCCGCTCCCCCACCAATGTGCAGCACAGCGAAGGCAAGAGCGATTGGCGAGACCGCCGACCCGGTCCACGACAGCACGCGTGCGGTGAAGTGCAGCCGGTACGGGCGGACCGCGAGAGGCGCCCCCGCTTCCCGGACGCGCGCCGCCCAACCAATCCGGGGGCCGGGCCCCGCCGTCCGGTTCAGCAGCCGCGCTTTCCGCAAGATCCAACTCCGCCCAGGAACAACGAAATCCCGGCGGCGAGACGCCACCGGGAAGGCTGCCCCGACTCTAAGGCACAAGAAAGATCGTCTGTCGCAGACGCAACAGCCCGCCCGCGAAGAACTCCAGTCCAGTCGAATCCCGTCCTCGACGTGCAGCGCCACCGGTCACAGACGACCGATGAGAGAGCCGGAGGAGACAGCTCGGAGCGTGGGCAGACGGTTGACCACCCCTTAGACGTCGTTTCCTTTGGTGAGATCGTTCGTTGATCCGTGCATGACGGATCTGGTTGAGCGGTTGGTGCCGGATGATTTGTGGATGCTGTTCCGGCGGGTTGTGCTGCCGGTTGAGGTGAAGCGTCCGCAGGGCGGTGGCCGGCGGCGGGCCCGGTGACCGGGAGACGCCCGCCGCGATCATCTTCGTGGCCACCTCGGGTTGCACCTGGCGGCAGCTGCCGCCTGTCTTTGGGCTGGCCTGGCCGACGGTCTACCGGCGCTTCGCCCAGTGGAGCCGGGACCGGGTCTGGGCCAGGCTGCACCGCGTCGTCCTGGACGAACTCGGCAGCCGGGGTGAGCTGGACTGGTCACGGTGCGCGATCGATTCTGTCAGTGTCCGGGCCTCAAAAGGGGGCCACTGACCGGACCGAATCCGACCGACCGCGGCAAGTCGGGGTCGAAGATCCACCTCATCACGGACCGGAATGGACTGCCGCTGTCTCTGGGTATCTCCGGCGCCAATATGCACGACAGCCTTGGTCTGAAGCCGCTCGTACGTGGGATCCCGCCGATCAGCTCCCGTCGCGGTCCCCGCCGACGTCGGCCTGCCAAGCTGCACGCCGACAAAGGCTACGACTACGACCACCTGCGGAAATGGCTTCGGGAACGAGGTATCCGCCACCGCATTGCGCGCAAGGGCATCGAGCCTTCCACTCGGCTCGGCCGACACCGCTGGGTGGTCGAGCGAACCGTGTCCTGGCTGGCAGGATGCCGACGTCTGCACCGCCGCTACGAACGGAAGCCGGAACACTTTCTAGCATTCGTCGGCCTGGCGGCGCTTCTGATCGGATACCGCCGTCTGACCAAGAGGGTCAGGGCCTGAGCCGATTCTGCTGAGGATCGAAGCACACCAGCCCCATTGACTCCGCGAGGGCCGCTGCCCAGGCAGAGACTTCCTCAGCCCTGCTCCAGCTCATCGCAAAGTAGACGAGCGGGCCACCGGCCCCGCCGATCAACGGCCCAGCCGCCCACGGCGAAGCATCCTCCACGTCCTCAGCCACGTCACCCCACCGCTCCACAAGCGCGGCAACGTAAGCCGTGATGCGCTCGGTCGGGGGATCGCACACCTCTGTCTCCATGTAGCGGTCGAAGAGGTCCGTGAAGACTCGACCGGCGGTCCTGTCATTGGCTGGCCGCTCTCCGTCCCACACGGCCAAGTCGTAACTCATGCCCGGACACTCTCACACCGCAACACAGCACTGACGGCCGCCAGGCACCAAAGGAAACGACGTCTAAGCTCAATACCGGGACTCTGCTGGTGATGTTGTCGGGGTCATGCGGCGGCTGCGCATAGCGCGTGAAAGTGTGTGGTGCGGCGTCGGGTTCTGGTGGTGCTGGATATCCAGTCGGAGACCCGGGTGACGTTGCAGGCCATGGCGGTGAGGACGTGCTGGACGTGGGTCTTCGCCAGGCCCCGGTAGCGGGAACGGCGCAGGCCGTGGGCTCGGACGTTCTGCGAGAGAGTGGCCTCGATGCCGGCGCGGATCGCGTAGCGGCGCTGCCATTGCTCGGTGCGCTGGTCGAGCCGGTTGCTCATCTGGATCTCGTGCAACGGCCGGGGGAGCACGGCGATGGAGCGGGGCCCGGTGGCTGAAGAGGTGCAGTGCGCGCGGTCTGGGCAGGTCCGGCAGTCCGCCTCGGCGAACCGGGCCTGCAGATAGGTGTGGTCCTTGATGTTCAGCTTGGTCCAGGACACGCTCGTGGCCCCGCGCGGGCAGATCGCCTGCTCATTGTCCCAGTCGATGGTGAAGGCCGCCTTGGCGAAGCCCGAACCGGCCTTGGCCTGGGCACTGTGGTCGGCGACAACCGGGCCCAGCAGAGTGATGCCGTGCACCCGCTGGGCCCGCTCGATACGTGCCGGAGAGATGTAGCCGGCATCGACCACATGCTCCGCGGGCAGCAACTGCCGCCCGGCGAGCTCGTCGTGGATGGTGTCGGTCAGCTCGATGTCCTGGACGGTGGAGATGGTGGTGGCGACATGGACCACCAGCCCGGGGCGTTCTTCGTCGCAGGTTTCCGTGAAATGCGTCCGGTATCCGCTCCAGGCGGTGTCCCGTTTGACGCAGTAGTGCGCATCGGTGTCATACGGGGAGTCGAACCGCAGCGAGGCGGGCGGCAGAGCATGGCCGTCCCGCCAGCGCAACAATCCCTCCACGTCCCAGAAGTAGTGGTGGACCCAGACCTGGCGCAGGATCTCCACCTGAGGAAGAAGCCGCAGGCCGGGTGGGGCGCAGGCGGCCCAGGCGGCGGTCAGGATCTTCTGTCCGTCCCGGCCGAACTCCTCGGCCCGGGCGGTCACGGCCGCCTTCCCGCCCGGCAGTTTGCCGATCTCCACCCGGCGTCCGTACCGCTTGGCCCACTCCGGCTCGATCAGCGGCGCCAGCCAGGCGGGGGCGGCCTCGGCCAGCTCCTCCAGGGCTGCTCGCAGCGTCTCCGCGACCAGCTCCAGGCGGCTGAGCGTCCGCACCGCCGCCAGCACATGGGTGGCATCGGTACGCTGCCGGCCCCCGGCCTTGAGCAGGCCGGCCTCCACCAGGCGATCCAGCATCAGCTCCAGTAACTGGTCGGCGGCGCCGTCCTGTTCGGCCAGCCGGGCCCTGAACTCGCACAGGACCGAGTGGTCGAATCCAGGATCCTCTAGCTCAAGGCCGATCGCGTATTTCCAGTCGATCCTGGTGCGGACCGCGTCCGCCGCCGCCCGGTCCGACAGGTTCTCCGCGAACTGCAGCACCGACACCAGCGCCAGCTGCCCCGGCGACAGTCCCGGCCTGCCGTCGTCGGGGTACAGGTCGGCGAACTCCTCATCCTCGAACAGGACATCCAACCGGTCCCGGATGAGCATGGCCGGGGTGCCCTTCGGACACGCCGCCCGCGCCGTTCGCACCGTCCGTACTGGGATTCGCTGGTGATCCTCCGGCCGCAGCGACACCGCGACCACCTCCACCGACGACACCACCCCGCACGCTCCCAGCCAAGCACCGCACACAGCCAGCCGTCAGCGACTTACCAACATCACCAGCAGAGTCATACCGGTAACTTAGGGCTTTGGTGTCCGCTTGACCCGTTTGGGTTTGGTGGCGCCAACGATGGTGACGGCCGGAACACGTGGGCGGTCTGCGACTCGGTGGGCAACGCGTTTGAGCGGCCAGCTGGCGACTTTGCGTTTGATGACGCGGGGGTTGGCCCGGCGGCGGCGCCGTGGCAGGAGGCGTTCGAGGAGTTCAGCGTGGGTGGCCTTGATGGCGCGGGCGAGCCGGCCGGGGGGAAAAGGCCGCCTGGTCGGTGACCTGGCGGCGCACGACGCGCAGTGAGCGGGTGAAGGAGATCCGGTCGGGGTCCTGGTCGACTTGTCGTGCAGCCTGGTGCATCAGGTGCCGGATGGCGTGGTGGACAAGCAGGAAGCCGTAAAGTTCCTGCTCAGCTCCGTCAGGATGCTGCGAACGCAGTACCAGGTGCGACCCGCCGAGGTGGGTCTTGATCTCGTCGAGGGTGGACTCGAACTCCCATCGCTGGGCGTAGAGGGCGGCCAGTTCGGCGGCCGGGGCCTTGTCCGGGTCGAGGATCGTGGTGATGAGCCGGTAGACGCCCTCATGTCCGGCAATGGTGTATTCCACCGCGCGTACCGGCACCCCGCGACGGGTGTGGTGGATGTCGCTGCGGTCGAAGATCTCGGTGAGATACGAGCCGTCCGGCAACTGCTCGACCACCGGCAGCACGAGGTCTTTGCGTACCCGCCACAGCAGGTCCGCCCCGGTCGCCGCTGCCTCGCGCCACAGGTCCACGCCGTAAAAGCCGCGGTCGGCCAGCAGCAGCATGCCCTGCCGCAGGGATCTCAGGACCGTCCGGGCCAGGGTCTGCTCTCCGGTGCGAAGAGCTGCGAGCGCGACGTCGAAGACGGCGTGGGTGCCGCACTCCACCAGGCCGACCATGCGCAACTGCGGGTAGCCGACGTCCTGTTCACCGCGCCCGGAGCGGGGCGGACGGCCGAACGCCTCCACGTTCGCCTTCGTGTCGGGCAGGTCAAATGTGGTGCCGTCGATCGCGGTCAGCCGCCAGTCGCGGTAGAAGGCGCCCTGAGTGCCCGGTGTCGCAACCGGACGGCACACCCGCGCGAACAACTGCCGCATCGGCGCCACCCCCAGCCGGGACCTGGCTTTCCAGATCGCCGCCGTACTCGGCACCACCCACGATGCACGCCAACGCCGCGCACCCTGCAAACCCGTGGTCAGCAGCCGGGCGACCTCCTCATAGCTCTGCCCGGAGAACAGGCACATCGCCAGCACGAAGTAGACCACCAGCCGGGCTGGCAACAGCCGGTTCCGCCGCTGCACGCGGCCCGTCTCCGCCAGCACCTCATCCACCAGCGACTGAGGAAACGCCTGCGTCAGCACCCCGACCGCGACCCGATCCGACAACCGCTCACCAGATGACTTCAGTTGACCCGCTCTTGGCACACCACAACAACAACCAGATTGCCCCTAAGTTACCGGTATTGCGGCTAAGGCCAACAGCGCAGACCCGTGCACCCGTGCACGTCAGAGCAATGTTAAGAAACGCTTCCTCCCGGGCGTGAACGACTCCGTTGGGAAAGTCGTGATTCGGGCGGGGCCGTGTCGTTCGTCTTGTTGATGGCTATGGTCGTTGGCGGGATGGGGGCGGGATGTCGTTGGAGTCGCGGTCGGATGACGGGGTGCCTGAGCTGACGGCTCGGGTGGTGCGGGCCTCGTTCCCGAAGGGGACCTTGGCCATCCGGATTCGTGAGGCGCTCGGTGTGCTGTTCACGGATGAAGATTTCGCCGCCGCCTTCCCCGACCGAGGCCGGCCCGCGATCTCGCCGGGAGCTCTGGCTCTGGTGTCGGTGCTGCAGTATGCCGAGGGTCTGTCCGACCGGCAGGCCGCTGACCAGGTGCGGGCCAGAATGGACTGGAAGTTTTTGCTGGGGCTGGAGCTGGATGATCCGGGGTTCGACTTCACCGTCCTGGGGGATTTCCGCTCCCGTCTGATCATGCACGGGCTGGAAGAGCGGGTCCTGGAGGCGATGCTGGCCCGGCTCTCACAGGCCGCGCTGCTGAGGGCCGGCGGTCGGCAGCGGACCGACTCCACTCATGTGCTGGCCGCGGTGCGCACGCTGAACCGGATGGAGTTCGTCGGCGAGACGCTTCGGGCGGCGCTGGAGGCGCTGGCCGCGGCAGCCCCGGACTGGCTGGCGCCGTTGATCAGCTCCGCGTGGGTGGAGCGATATGGGAACAAGGTCGACAACTACCGTTTCCCGAAGGGGGAGAACGTCCGCCGGGAATGGGCCGAGCGGGTCGGCCGGGACGGGTTCGCTCTCCTGGACGCCATTGATGGGCCGACCGCTCTGGCCTGGCTGGGTGAGGTCCCCGCAGTCCGTGTCCTGCGCCGGGCCTGGGCAGAGCAGTATCACCGGGACGGGCAGGGGGTGCGCTGGCGGGAGGGCAAGGACCTCCCGCCGGCCAGAGACAGGCTGTCCTCGCCGTATGACACCGACGCCCACTACGGCATCAAGCGCGGGGCGGGCTGGTGCGGATACAAGGTCCACCTGAGCGAGACCTGCGAGCCAACCACACCGCACCTGATCACGAACGTGGAGACCACCAACGCCACCGTCAACGACACCGAGGTCACCACAACAATCCACCAGCGCCTGGCCGGACGCGGGCTTGGGCCGCGCGAGCATGTGGTGGACGCCGGATACGTCACCGCCGCCCACATCCTGGCCGCACGTGAGGACCACGGCATCGACCTGGTCGGACCCGTCGGCGCAGATACCCACCACAACGAACGTGACCCGCAGGCTCCACACCTGACCCAGGCCGCCTTCACCACGGACTGGGACGCTCGGAAGGTCACCTGCCCCCAGGGAGCCTCCAGCGTCAGCTGGTCCCAGCAGCGCAAGGCCAGCGGGACCCCGCTCGTCCGGGTGCACTTCGCGCTCGCCGACTGCGATCCTTGCCCGCTGAGACCGAGGTGCACCAAGGCAGCCAACGGCAAATGGGGCCGCAGCCTGACCCTGCTGCCCCGCGAGCAGCAGCAGATCCTCGAAGAACGACGCGCTGAGCAGCAGACCGAGGCATGGAAAGAACGCTACGACGTGCGAGCCGGGGTGGAGGGCACCATTTCCCAGGCCGTCCGCCGCACCCACCTGCGACGCACCCCCTACCGAGGCCAGAGCAAAACCCACCTCGCGAACATCCTCTCCGCCACCGCCCTCAACCTCACCCGCGTCGACGCCTGGCTGAACGACACCCCACTCGGCACCACCCGCGTCCCCCACCTCGCACGACTCACCCTCGCGGCATAACCGACCCCAGGAGCCCGCTTCGTCGATTTCCCAACGGAGTCGTGAACGCCCGGGGTTCCGCGCTAGATCATGCTGAACCGTCACCCGCCCCGTCAGCCGGGGGACGGGCCGGTGCGGGTGAAGGTGCCGAGTCCCTCGGCGTCCAGGTACTCCACGGTGAAGGACTTCCCGTCCGGGGTGAAGGTGACCCCGGTGAGACCGACGGCGTTCTCGCCGACCGTCCGGAAGCTGAACGTGTCACCGTCGTAGTGCGTGAGCCGGTACGACTGGGGTTCGGGCCCCAGACGGAGCGTCAGCGCGCCGTCCTCGCCGGATACGACCTCGGCCGGTCCGTAGTAGTCGTTCCCGAACCTCCCCGTGTAGGTGCCTGCGGCCTTTGCGGGCGCTGCGTCGGAGGGTGGGTCGGCGTAGTCGGTCTCCGACCGGCCCTCGTCCAACTGCTGCTTGTACACCTCGTCCAGGAGCGGGATCCAGTCGCGGCTGATCTTGCCGGTCTGCGCGATGTCGAAGAAGTCCAGTGCGACGGCGTCGGCGACCCCGACAGGTGCGGTGTTGGACAGGACGACGATCCCGAGCTGCTCGCCGGGCAGCATCGTGACGTTGGTGTGCGCGCCGAGTTCGAAGGCTCCGGTGTGCGAGAGCCGGAGGCGGCCCTCGTCGTCGTAACTCACGTTCCAGCCAAGGCCGTAGAAGACGGTGCGTCCTGCCGGTGCGTGCGGTGGGTTGGCGACGGACTGGGGCCAGTGGGTGCGCTCCAGGGACGCGGCGTCGATGATCTGCTCGCCGTCGAGCTTGCCGTTCGCGAGCTGGAGCCGCAGCCAGACGGCCATGTCTCGGGCGGTGGAGCTGACGCCGCCGGCGGGGGACTGCGCGTCCGGGTCCCGTACGAACTCCGCCTTCCAGTCGCCGCCTTCGCTGCGGACGTGGCCCCAGGCCCGGTTGGCGGCCTTCTCGTAGTCCTCGAAGCGTGAGCTGGTGGAGTCCATGCCGGCCGGCTTGTAGAGGGTGTCCTCGGTGAGCTTCTCCCAGGGCACGCCCTTCTCGTCGGCGACCGCCTGGGCCGCGGCCGTCAGACCGAAGTTGGTGTAGGCGTAGCTGGCGCGGAACGGTGCGAGGGGCTCGTATTGCAGGTGGGACAGGATGTACTCGCGGTCGTAGCCGAGGTCTTCGAGGAGGTCTCCGGCGTGATCGGGCAGGCCGCTGCGGTGCGCGAAGAGATCGGCGACCGTCACATGCTCGCTGACCCACGGGTCCTTGAGCCGGAAGTCCGGCACGTGCGGGGCGACCGGCTCGGCCCAGCCCTCGACGCCCACGGCCTCGGCGACAACGGTCGAGGCGATCGGCTTCGAGACGGACGCGAGTTGGAAGACGGTGTCGGCGTCCACGGCGCCCTTCTCGCCCGCCTTGCGGACGCCGTACCCCTCCAGGTGGACCACTTTGCCGTCGTGGACGACGGCCACGGCCACACCCGGAGTCCCGGTGCGTTTCATGGCATCGCGCACCACTCCGTCGAGGCGGCCGACGGCCCGCCGCACATCCGCGTCGTCGAGCTGGGGCGGCGGCTGGGGCGGGGGCGGGGAAGGTTCCGGTGTGGCGATGCCCAGCAGCGCCGTGAGACCGGCTGCGGCAATCCAAGCGAGTGCGCTCACCCCTCCATTGAAAGTCCCGCCACGAGGTCTGTCGCGCTCAGCCCGACAGGCCCCGGCCCTGCTCGCCTGCATCTGCCGACTGCGCGCTCTCCACGGCCCGGCCCAGAAGGGTGACCAGCTCGTCGACGACCGGCGGGCGGGATCCGGGGCGGCTGACGGCGAGGATCTCCCGGTGGAGCGGGGTGACGCCCGCGGGCAGGATCACCCGCTCCACTCCGGCGTCGTCTCCAGCGCCGAGGAGCGTGGCCGGGATCAGGCCCACCGCGAGTCCGGCCCGGACCATGGCGAGCATGCTGTGCAGGTCGTCGGTCTCCAGCGTCACCCGGGGCACGATCCCGAGCTCTCCGGCCCAGCGGTGCAGCAGCCGCCGGTCGGGGTTGCGCGCATGGCCCGAGACCCACTCCCGCTGCACACATTCGGCCAGTTCCACCGGGCGGTCACGCTCCGGCTCGGCGCCCGTCACCAGGACCAGCGGTTCCCGGCCCAGAAGGGTGATCGTCAGCCCTTCGGACGGGGCCGGGGGGTCCTCGGGCAGGTAACGGTAGGCGATCAGCAGGTCGATGTCCCCCGACCGCACCCTCGGCACGCCCTCGTCCGTCTCCACGACGACCAGCCGGATCCGGGGACCGGGGCGGCGGGCCCCGAGCGTGGCCAGGACCTGAGGGAGCAGGTAGGTCATGGCGCTGGGATAGGTCCCGACCCGCAGCTCGGCGATCTCACGGTTCGCGATGCCCTGGGCGACGTCCTGGAAGCGCGCGGTCGCGTCGAAGAGCGTCTCGGCCGCCCGGGCGAGCGCCCGGCCGCCTGCCGTGAGGATCAGCCGGCTGCCGGGGCGGCGGACGATCAGCTCGATGCCCAGGTCGCGCTCGAGCGCGGCGATGTGCTGGGACACGGCGGAGGGCACATAGCCGAGCTCCGCAGCCGCCTCGGCCATCGAGCCCTGCCGCACCACGGCCAGGAAGGTGGCCAGGAGCTTCAGATCAGGCTGAGACTTCATGATCCGTGAGACTTCATGGTTCGTGAACTTTCTCTTCGTGATCCATCGCTTTACGTGTCGCAGGGTCGACGCCAGAGTAGAGGGCACCGCGACGCCAGGCACCGCGCCGGCAGAAAGCAGGGACCATGGCCATCGACCTCACCGCTCTGCGGGCCCAGTTCCCCTCCCTCGCCACCGGGCTCGCCTTCTTCGACGGTCCGGGCGGCACGCAGACCCCCACTCCCGTCGCCGACGCCATCGCCGCGACACTGACCGGCCCCCTCTCCAACCGGGGCACCGTCAGCCCGTCGGAGCTCAACGCCGAGCGTGCCGTCGCCGGATTCCGCGCCGCCTACGCCGATCTGCTGAACGTGCCCGCGAACGGCGTCGTCCACGGCCGCAGCGCCACGCAACTGACGTACGACTTCTCCCGCCACCTGGCCAAGGACTGGCGCGCGGGCGACGAGATCGTCCTCAGCCGTCTCGACCACGACGCCAACGTCCGCCCCTGGATCCAGGCGGCCGAGCGCGCCGGGGTGAGTGTCCGCTGGATCGACATCGACCCGGAGACCACGGAACTCGACCTCGACTCCTACGAGCGGGTTCTGACGCCCCGGACCCGGCTGGTCGCGGTCACGGCGGCCTCCAATGTGCTGGGCACCAAGCCTCCCGTGCGCCGGATCGCCGACCGTGCGCACGAAGTCGGCGCGCTGGTGTACGTGGACGGCGTCCACTACGCCGCGCACCATCTCGTGGACGTGCCCGCACTCGGAGCGGACGTGTTCGTCTGCTCGCCGTACAAGTTCCTCGGACCGCACTGCGGGGTGCTCGCGGCGGCGCCCGAGTTCCTGGAGACCGTGCGCCCGGACAAGCTGCTGCCCTCTCCCGAAACCGTGCCGGAGCGGTTCGAGTTCGGCACACTGCCGTACGAGATCCTGGCGGGCGCCACCGCCGCCGTCGACTTCCTCGCCGAGCTGGACCCGGGCACCGGGACCACCCGCCGGGAGCGCCTGACCCACTCACTGGCCTCTTTGCACGAGCACGAACTGGCACTGCGAGCGCGGCTTCAGGAAGGGCTCCGGTCTTTGGGCGACGCGATCACCCTGCACTCGATGGCCCCCGACCGCACACCGACGCTGCTGATGACCCTCGAAGGCCGCGACGCCGGTGCGGCCCAGGCGCATCTGGCCGCGCGCGACGTGGTGGCACCGGCCGGGTCGTTCTACGCCTACGAGCCCTTCGCCGCGCTCAAGCTGGAGGCCCCCGCCCTCCGCGCGGGCCTGGCCCCCTACAACACGAGTGACGACGTGGATCGCTTCCTCGACGGGCTGGCCTCCTTCCTCTGACCCCGTAGACGTCTGGCCTCGTAGCCGTCGCGGGCGCCGGAGCTCGTTGGGGTGTATCCAGAACATATGGTTTCTGGTCGCCACAAAGGGCAGCATCCGGCACAGGAGCCACGCCACGCGCTGCTGGCGGTACCGGTCGCGCTGATCGTGATCGTCACGGTGATCGACATCTTGGCCCCGGCCAGCGTCCATCTCGGACCGTTCCTGGTCGCCGCACCGGCGGTCACCGCATCGTTCGCCGGGCCTCGCGCCACGGCCGGCATCGGCGCGCTCGCCGTCCTGGCCCAGTCCGTGGTGGCCGTGGCGCGCACCAGCCTCACCGATCTGAACCACACCTTCCAGCTGATCACCCTGATCCTGATGTCCGCGTTCGTGACCTCGTTCGCCGCCCGGCGCGAGCGCCACGAGAGGGAGCTGACCCAGCTGCGGTCCGTGGCGACGGCGGCTCAGGAGGTCGTGCTCAAGCCGCTCCCCCACCGGGTCGGTCCGTTGCGGATCGCCTCGCTCTACCTGGCCGCCGAATCCGAGGCCCAGATCGGCGGCGACCTGTACGCCGCGGCCCGCACGGAGCGGGGAACCCGGTTCGTCATCGGCGATGTGCGGGGCAAGGGTCTTGAGGCGGTCGGGGACGCCGCGCTCCTCCTCGGCGCGTTCCGGAGCGCGGCCCACCGGCGGGCCGGCCTGTCCGCGCTGGTCACCTTTCTGGAGGGCACCGTCTCCTCGGATCTGGACGACCCCGCGGCGCTCGAAGCCGCGGCCGAGGATCGTGGCGAAGCCTTCATCACCGCCGCCGTGCTGGACATCCCCGACGACGAGCCGGTCCTTCACCTGATCAGCTGCGGGCACCCGCCTCCCCTGTTACTGCGCCGCGGCCGGGTGAGCGCGCTCGAAACCCTACAGTCGGCACCGCCCCTGGGCCTCACCGAGTTCGCGGGGGCCGATCTGACCGCCGAGACGTTCGCCTTCGAGCCCGGCGACGTCGTCCTGCTCTACACCGACGGTGTCATCGAAGCCCGCGACCACGACGGCACGTTCTACCCGCTCGCGGAACGGGCGGCCGACTCGACCGGCAAGGGCCCCGATGCGCTCCTGGCACACCTGCGCACGGACCTGTTGGACCACGTCGGCGGCCATCTCGGGGATGACGCCGCCATGGTGGCGATCGAACGGAGCCCGCAGTAGCCGTTCGAGGCACCGGCTTGACCTTGACACAGTGACAAGCCCTTCACTGTGGCCGAGGAGGTGCTCCCAATGCCCACACAGAACTCCCTGCCCACACAGGACTCCCTGCCCACGCCGAACACGAACACCACGGCAGCGCTCCAGGGGCTGCGGCACAGCGACTCGTCCGTGCGACTCAAAGCCGCGCTGGCCATCGGCACAGCTCCGGACGCTGGCTACGTCGACGGGCTCATCGAGCAGTCCGCGGTGGAGCCCGAGTTCTTCGTGCGGGACATGCTCACCTGGGCGATCACCCGGCACCCCGCGCCGCTCACGGTTCCGAGACTCACCGACGAACTGCGCTCGGAGCGTGCGCAGGCACGCAGTCAGGCACTGCACACCTTGTCGAAGGTCGGCGACCGGCAGGCGTGGCCGGCGATCACCCGCGCGCATCTGACCGACGCCTGCGACGAGGTGGCCCAGAGCGCTTGGCGAGCCGCGGTCGTCCTGGTCCCCGAGGCCGAGAAGCCGGAGCTGGCCGAGGCGCTGGTGACCCAGCTGGGCCGGGGTGGACGGGACACCCGGCTGAGCCTCAGCCGGGCCCTGATCGCACTCGGCGAGGTGGCCGAGCCCGCCCTGCACACCGCTACGACGCATAGCCTCGTCCAGGTACGCCGGCACGCGCTGGCGACGCAGCGGCTGGCGCGCGACCCGGACGCCTCTTTCGAGTTCGCGCTGGAAGAGGCGAAGCGGATCGTGGCCCTGGGCCCCGGCAGGCAGGAGGAGTGAACAGCGGTGTTGATCGGCGACGTGGCACGACGGTCCGGGGTCAGCGCTCGCATGCTCCGGCACTACGAGTCGCTCGGCCTGGTGCGGCCGACGGGACGCACGGCGAGCGGCTACCGCGAGTACTCCGGTGCGGACATCCAGCGCATCTTCCACATCGAGAGCCTGCGGTCCCTGGGACTGTCGCTGCGTGACGTCGGACGCGCCCTGGACGATCCCGGCTTCCGCCCCTCGGAACTGGTCGCCGACCTGATCCGTCAGACGCAGGCACGCATCGCACGGGAGACGGAGTTGCTACGGCAGCTCAGCCGCGTCGACGCCGCGGAACCCGCCCGCTGGCAGGACGTACTCCACACCGTCTCCCTCCTCCAGGCCCTCGCGTCGCAGAGCGCGGGGAAACGTCAGCGCGCGGCCCTGTCCTCGGTCGAAGGGGTTCCGGTGCCGGTGGAGGCCCTGGTCGACGCCGCGTTGAACGAGGAGGATCCCATCGTCGCCGGAGCCCTCCAGTGGGCTCTGGTTCAGAGCGGCGACGCGGGACTGGCCCTGCTGGCGGAGGGCCTCGACTCGCCGGAGGCGGAGGTACGCAAGCGGGCCGTCCGAGCTGTCGCCGAGATTCCTGGCGCGGCAGCGACCGCGCTGCTCCAGGACGCCCTCATCAGCCCCGACCTGGTGGTCCGCAGGTGCGCGGCTGTGGTGCTGGGGGCGCGTGGTGTGGCCGAATCGGTCCCCACGCTCATCGACATGATCGTCGATGAGGTGAACGACGTTGACGCCGCTGATGCGTTGAGCACGCTGGCCGGCGATCCTTCGCTGGCGGAGACGATCGCTGCCGGACTCGTCGACCGTCTTGCCGGTGGCGCCACGGACGCCGTACGTCGCCGTCTCGCGCAGGCCCTCGCGGACATCCCCGGCGCCACGGCCTCACGCGCCCTCGCGGAACTCTCGGACGACGAGGACCGCGCGGTCGCGCTGACGGCGACGTACATTCTCACGCTGCGTGCGGCACGCTGAGGAGCGATCAAGTGAGGTCGCCCTCGCCCCTTCTTTCCTCACACCTGGTCGAGGTCGGATTGCAGCATGAGGTGGTCCGAGTACGGGGAGGCCAGTACGCGGTGTCTCAGCGGGGTGATGCCGCGCAGGAAGATGTAGTCGAACTTGCTCTGCCATTCCGTGGTCGGTTCGCAGGTACCGACGGGCGAGGGATGGCACTGCGGGTCGACATCCGTGGCGAGTTCCCACATCGGGGCGAGTTCGGGGGCGTCCGGTACGGCGTTGAAGTCACCGAGGACGATGGCACGGTCGTGCCGGGCCACGACCCCGGCGAGTACGCGCGCCTGCTCCACCCGGACCTGCTCCTGACGACGTTCGGCGAGGTGCGTGTTGAAGACGCGGACCAGCTTGCCGCCCACCCGGGTGGTGACGGCCATGTACCCGCGGTCCTCGGAACCGCCGTCGGGATACTCCACGTTGACGCGGTCCGTCATCGGTGCCGCTGACAGGATCGCCTGGCCGTAGGCTCCCGGACTCCACGGAGCTCCGCCGCAGCGGCCCCACTTGCGAAGTACGGTGCCGTACTCGACGTGGTAGACCAGCCCGTGCAGGTTCTCCAGATACTCCCGGATCCTCGCGACGTCCGGCTCGCACGCCTCCTGAAGGCCGATGACCTGAGGCGCGTACTTGGCGATCTCCGCCGCCCGGTCGACGTTGCTCTCCTCGCAGGGGTTGCAGAGATTCCACGTCATGACCCGGTTCGGCACGGTGTCCTTGACGGCGACGCCGGGCAGTGATCCGCCGAGGGCGCCGCCGGGTGCACTGGGGCCGACGAGCACCATGCAGACCACGATCATGGCCCCCGCGAGCAACCGCGCGCCCACTCCGAGCAACATCGCCTCCTGGCTGGGGATGCACCGGGCATCCGACGTCTCCAACCACAAGGTTATGGGACGAAGTTGTCAGAAACCTGTCGGGGACTTGCCCCAGCCCATTGCCGTACCAACTCCCGCCACGCCATCACATCGTAAGGATGGGCCTCATGACTCACCGTGCTCCCGTCCCTGCAGCGGATACCGCCGCCTTGCCCCGCCGGATAGCCGATTGCTACGTCGATGAGCTGATCGGTCTCGACCCGGTCACCGCCACACTGATGGGCGTCGAGGAGGGAGCCGAGGCGCTTCCCGACTTCTCCCCCGCCGGGCAGGCCGCCCGGGCCCGCCTGGCCCGTCGGACGCTGGAGCGGCTGGCCGATGCCGAGGCGCTGCCGGGGGCGGACAGCATGCGGGAGCGTCGTTGCGCGCGCCTGCTGCGGGAGCGGCTGACGGCCCTGCTGTCGATGTACGAGGCAGGCGAGGGAATGCGTGAGGTCAACACCATCGCCTCACCCGTGCAGCAAGTACGCACCGTCTTCACCCTCATGCCGACGGAGAGCGAGCGGGACTGGGAGCTGATCGGGCGGCGGATGCGGGCGGTACCCGCTGCGCTGGAAGGCTATCGGGCCGCGCTGGCGGAGGGATTGGAGCGTGGACTACGTGGGGGTCCGCGCCAAGTCGACGCAGTGGTAGCGCAGTTGACGCAATGGGTCGAGGGTGAGGACGGCGGCTGGTTCGTCGGATTCGCCTCCGGTGATCGTCCGGGGCAGGGTCCGGAACTGGCGGAGGCCGCGGCGTACGCCACCAGGGGCCTGGCCGGCCTGCGTGACTGGCTGTGCGGCGTGTACGCCCCGGCCGTGTCGGGCGCGCCGGAGGTGGTGGGGCGGGAACGGTACGCCCGTTTCTCCCGGCTGTGGACGGGCGCGGATCTGGACCTCGATGAGGCGTACACCTACGGCTGGTCGGAGTTCCACCGGCTGCTGGCCGAGATGCGCGCGGAGGCCGACCGCGTACTGCCCGGGGCCACCTCCCCGTGGGAGGCGCTGGCCTGGGCGGATGAGCACGGTGAGCGTGTCACGGGCGTGGCGGCGACCCACCAGTGGCTCCAGGAGCTGATGGACGAGGCCATCGAGGCGCTGGACGGCACGCACTTCGAACTGGCCGAGCGCATCAAGCGCGTGGAGTCGTGCATCGCCCCGGAGGGCAGTGCCGCGGCGCCGTACTACACCCAGCCCTCGGAGGACTTCTCCAGGCCGGGCCGCACCTGGCTGCCGACCCTGGGGCGCACCACGTTCGCCGCCCACCACCTGGTGTCGACCTGGTACCACGAAGGCGTGCCGGGCCATCACCTCCAGCGCGCGCAGTGGTTGCACGTCGCGGGGGAACTGTCCCGCTACCAGACAACGGTCGGGCGCATCAGCGCGAACTGCGAGGGCTGGGCCCTGTATGCCGAGCGGCTCATGGACGAGCTGGGCTTCCTGCGGACCGCGGAGCGCCGCCTCGGCTATCTGGACCAGCAGATGATGCGGGCCGTGCGGGTCGTCGTCGACATCGGTATGCACCTGGAGTTGGCGATCCCGGCCGATTCACCGTTCCGGCCGGGTGAACGCTGGTCGCCCGAGCTGGCGTTGGAGTTCTTCGGCCGCTACAGCAGCCGCCCCAAGGAGTACGTCGAGAGCGAGGTCACGCGGTATCTCGGCTGGCCTGCACAGGCCATCGGCTACAAACTCGGCGAACGCGCCTGGCTCCGGGGCCGGACAGCCGCCCAGCGGCGACACGGCACCCGGTTCGACGCCAAGGCATGGCACATGGCCGCGCTCTCGCTCGGCTCACTCGGCCTCGACGACCTCGTCACCGAACTGTCCACGCTGTAGCCGAGGCCGAGTAGACGCCCCCGTCCTACTCGTCCGGCTCCCATGCGTCGAGCTGGTCGAAGAGGACTCGGTCGCCGTCGATCTTCAGGGAGTCCACCGGGATACGGCCGTACAGAGTGAGGACCAGTTCGCCGGCCGTGCCCCGGGCGGAGGCGACGGCTATGTGCGAGCCCACGTCAGGAAGGGCGCCGGTCGTGGGGAGGCGCATGGTCGCCGCGCCGTCGGCGGAGAGCGACAGGCGCCAGGAGCGGCCCTCGGTGGCGTGGAAGTCTACGGCGGCGGGCTGGTGGGGCCAGGCACTCGTCGTGGCGCAGCAGGTGGTGAGGAACTCGTCGACACCGTCGAGTGCCGCCTCCACCGGCAGCGGCTGCGGGGCGCCCAGGGTGACTTGAGCGTCGTAGGTGTGCACCGTGGCCTCCTGGACCTGGTGCCTGGCGACGGCGCCGGAGGTCTGCGGCGACTCCGACACGCCCCACCACGTCCAGCAACCGCGATCCGGTCCGGCCTCGCGCAGCGCGCTCAGCAGCAGCTCCGTCGACTCGGCCGACCACGCCAGCAGGGCCTCACGTTCCCGGGGCGCGGTCAGGGTTCCCTCCGCGGCGGGCTTGCCCGAGGGACCGTCGGCGGGTCCCGCGGCGACGTTCGCGGCCCAGCTGCGGTGCACTCCGCCCAGATGCTCCACCAGGTCGAACAGCGTCCATTCGGGGCAGGTCGGCACCTGCACGTCGAGACTGGGCGCGGAGGCGACGGCCTCTCGGAAGGCCACAGCCCGTTCGTCGATCAGCCGCAGCAGTACCGGGAACTCCAAAGTCTTTTCCACGCCCGGAGTTCTATCACCGCGCCCCACCGACCGGCACACCATTTTCCCAGCTCGCACGGCTGATCCGGCGTGCCATGAAGATGTCGATCGGGTCCTCGGACTCGACCGTGAAGCCGTGGCGTTCGTACAGGCGCCGGGCAGGGCTGCCTTGCAGCACGTTCAGTCGTATCCGGGCACCGGCGAGGTCATCCCGCTCCAGCAGACGGCGCAGCACAGCCGAACCGATACCACTGCCCTGAAGATGCGGGGCCAGGTAGAAGTGCTCCAGCCAGTGCGCGTCGTCGGCCGGGCGCAGCGCCACGCAGCCTGCGAATGCCCCGCCGATTTCGATCACCCAGGTGTGGACGGGGTCGAACCCGTCCCGCAGCCGCTGCCGGACCCGAACGTCGTCGTACCGCCCCAGCCGTTCGAGATCGGCGCGCAACACCACCGCGCGCAGTTCGGCCACATCCTCGACGTCCGCCGTCGACGCCTGCCGGAGATCCCAGTCCGCCATGATCGCCACGCTACCTCTGTGCTTTGTCATATGCGTATCTAGAACTTTGCGGTGCGCAGGTTCACGGTGGTTGGTCCCCCTGTCCGATCCGACGAATGCACTGGGAAGGACCCAGCCGTGAGACGAAGGCGCTTTGTGGCCGGGGCGATCGGCACGCTGTCGGCGGGCGCGCTCGGACCGGATCCGGCTCGGGCCGTCACACCGTTACCCCGCGCCCAGGACTGGCAGGCCGTACCCGCACCCGGCAGCACTCCCCCGGCCCAGTTGCGCCGTATCGCCGCTGCCGGGCCTCAACTGGCGTGGGCTGTCGGCGAGGAGCAGTTGGGCGGGGCCGGTGGGGCGCTGGGGCTGGCCATGGTGTGGGACGGCAGTGGCTGGTCGAAGGTTGACGTATCGCCCCTGGAGCTCACGCGGTTGAGTGATGTCGCCGGTGTCGGTGCCACTGCCGCGTGGAGCGTGGGCCAGCGTGCCGGGGGCGGGAGCGCGTTGCTGCGGTGGAACGGCACGGCCTGGAGCGAGGTCGCGTTCCCGGGCCAGGGGGAACCGGACCTGCGGCTGAGCGCGGTGGCAGTGGGCCGTGACCGGCGGGTCTGGGTCTGCGGCAGCCGGGGTGGCGCGCTTCGGCTGCTGTACGGGGACGGGAAGGGCTGGCGGTGGCTGGATCCGCTGCCGGTGGCGAGTTCGAATCTCTACCGGGTCGTATGGCGTGCGCCCGGTGAGGTCTGGGTGAGCGGGGATCAGGCGAGCGGGGGCGGCTGGTCCGGGCTGGTGGCCCGCTGGAACGGGGCGTGGACGGTGCTGCCGCCGATCGCGGGTCTGCGTCTGGGGATCGCCGATGTCCACGCGGCCGGTTCGTGCGATGTCTGGGCGGTGGGTACCGAGGCGGGAGTCGGTGGACCGCCGGGGCGTCCCGGCAACCCCGCGCTCGCGCATTGGGACGGCACGGCCTGGACACGGGTCGAGGCAGGATTCACGGTCGGTGCGCTCAGTGGCATCGCGGGCGACGCGCGGGGCCGCGCGGCCTGGATCTGCGGCTGGAACTACCGGGACCAGAGCCGCAGTACGTATCTACGGCGCGACGGCGGCACCTGGGTCATCGTCCGTGGCCCGAGCGGCACGGCGCCGGCGCCGTATCTCAACGACATCACGCCCGTACCGGGCACCGCGGGCTTCTGGTCCTCGGGCATGACGCGTCCGGTCCCGGCTCCGCCCACGGAGGCCTACACGGAGCGTCTCGGCGCCTGACGCAACCCGCCACCGGTGAGCCACAACCATTGGTTGTGCCCGCTTAAGGTGCACCCGTGGACACCGAGGCACTGCGATCGTTTGTCCGGGCGGCCGAGCTCGGACGCTTCCAGCTTGTGGCTGCCGAGTCGGGCGTGACACAGCAGGCGGTGTCCAAGCGGATCGCCGCGCTGGAACGCGAACTGGCGGTACGGCTGTTCAGCCGTACCGCCCGAGGCGTGGAACTGACGCTCGACGGGCAGGCCTTTCTTCCTCATGCGCGGAGCCTCGTCGCGGGGGTCGAGCGCGCGATCGCGGCGGTGCGGCCGGGGTCCCGGGCGCTTCGGATCGACGTTCTCGGTCGGCGGAGTGCGCAGGCCGTGGTGCTGCACGACTACTGGCGGTCGCATCCCGGAACGGACCTCGACGTGGTGACCCTCCGGGTCGACGACCCGCGGGTGGCCGTCGCCGCCGTCGCGTCGGGCGAGGTCGACGCCTCGTTCCGTACCGTGCCGGACCCGGCCGCGATGCCGCCCGACGTACGGATGATCCACGCGTTCGACTCCCCGCTGGAACTGCTCGTCGGCCCAAGACATCCACTCGCCTCCGCGCGAGAACTGACCCCGCCGCACCTGCGCAAGCACCGCATCTGGGTGCCGGGCATCGCGCCGATGAGCGAATGGGCGGAGTTCTACGACCAACTCGCCACGGACTTCGATCTGCGCATCGACGCGGCGGGACCGCACTTCGGTGACGAAGTCCTCCTGGACACCCTCGCGGCCTCGGCGGACGTGGCCACCCTCGTCGGTGCCCGTGACCGGTACATCTGGCCGGCGCACTACGACCTGCGCCGCATCCCCGTCGCCAACCCGACCCTCGCCTACCCGCTCTCGCTCATCCTCCCCAGGACGAACCCCCACCCGGGACTGCGCGGGATCATCAGCCACCTCGACAACCTGCCCAAACTCCCCGAGCCGGTATGGCGACCGTCCTGGTGACGCACTCTCAGCCCATTACCGGCATTACCGGTCCCGACAGTAGGAGCCGCGGCTTGTCCAGCGACCGTCTCATGCGCATCCACAGTGCCGAGTTCAAGGCCATGGCCGAAAGGGTCCTACGGGTCACCGAACTCACCTCACGCCTGAACGTCCTGCCCTTCGACGACGAGGCGGGAAAGGCGGAACTGTTCGAGCAGATCCTCGGCAAGCCGCTGCCCCCGAAAGTGACGATCTATCCCCCCTTCTTCACCGACCACGGCCTCCGTCTCGACCTCGCCGAGCGCGTGTTCATCAACCAGAACTGCACGTTCCTGGACTACGCCGGCATCCGGATCGGCGCACGCGTCATGATCGGTCCGAAGGTCACTTTCATCACCAGCGGCCACCCGGTCGATCCCGGGGAACGGCGGCTGTACCTCACCGGCGCGCCCATCGACGTGGCGGAGAACGTGTGGATCGGGGCCGGTGCCACGATCCTGCCCGGCGTCAGCATCGGCCGGGACGCCGTCATCGCCGCGGGCGCGGTCGTCGCCGACGACGTCCCACCGGCGAGCCTGGTGACCGGAACCAAAGCCACGGTGCGCCGAAGCTGGTGACGAACGGCTAGCATGCCGAACATGCGTTGATCTTCACGGCGGCGGCACCGCGGCCGCGGAGTGTGTTCAGTCCGTTCAACTCACTGTTCAACTCACTGGAGATCACGGCATGTTCGCGAATCTGACGTATGCGAGGTTGCTCGAACGCGCAGCCGCCGACCCAGCCGTCGTAGGCCTCGTCCTGAAGGGCTCCCATGCCCACGACGGCATGGCCACCGAGCATTCGGACCACGATGTGTACGTCGTAGTCGCCAAAGGTGCGGAGAGCCACCTTTCGAGCCTCAACGGTCACCGCTCCGCGGAACTCGACGTCATCGTCACAACGCTCGACCAGTTCCGTGCGCTCGATGGGTTTGAGCGCTACGCGCTGTCCCGCGCCCAAGTGGTGATCGACCGGCTCGACGGCGAGATCGCCGACATCATCGCCGCCAAGGGCCGACGCACCCACGACGAGGCCACCACAGCGGCGGCCGCCTGGCTGGACGCCTACGCCAACTCCCTCTACCGCTCCATCAAAAACGCCCGCGACGGCAACCTCCTCGCCGCCCACCTCGACGCATCCGACAGCATGGGCTTCCTGCTGGAGCTGCTGTTCGCCCTGGATCGTCGCCCGCGCCCCTACAACAAGTACCTGGAGTGGGAACTGAGGAGGTTCCCCCTGCCGGAATGGGAAACGGATCCATTGCTGGACAAGATCGCACGCATTGCGTCGACAGGCGAGGTACCCCTCCAGCAAACCCTCTTCGCCCAAGTCGAAACCACGGCACGCAAATCCGGCCACGGCCCCACGCTCGATGCCTGGGGCGAGGATCTGCTGCTGATGCGCGGCGAGTGACCCCGACCATGGCCTTGACCCAGCAACTCGCGCGCCCGACGCGCGCCAGATCCCCCTGCTCCGGCGCGCCATCAACGGCGACTCCCACACCGCTGTCTCCTTCCTCGATCACCCCGAGGTGTACGACGCCTACGACGACCCTCCATCCCTTCTGCTTGCGTTGCTCCCCGTTGGCCCGGCTGCTGTCAGCGGCAGGAACTACTGTCGCTGGCATGGTTGAACACGATGTGCTCAGTGCCACCCGCGAGGCCTACGACGGCATTGCCCCCACCTATGCGGAGCAGTTCCGGGACTCGCTTCTTGACAGGCCCCTGGAGCGGGCGATGTTGGGGGTGTTCGCCGAGGTTGTGGGTGGGGGTGGTCAGGTGGGGGATCTGGGGTGTGGGCCTGGGTATGTGACGGCGTATCTGGGCGAGTTGGGGTTGTCCGCGTTTGGTGTCGATACGTCTCCCGTGATGATCGAGTTGGCTCGGCAGGCCTATCCGGGGCTGCGGTTCGACGTGGGGTCGATGGGCGCGTTGGACATCGCTGATGGCGCACTGGGCGGTGTGCTGTCGCGTTGGTCGATCATTCATACTCCGCCGCAGGAAGTCCCTGTCATCTTCGCGGAGTTCCACCGCGTGCTGGCTCCCGGCGGGCATCTCCTGATCGGCTTCTCGGCGAGTGAGAGTGCGTCTCACCCGGCCCAGGTCTTCGATCATGCGGTCGCCCCGGCCTACCGGTGGTGGCCCGATCACCTCGCCGCGTTGCTGCGTGAGACGGGATTGGCCGAGGTGGGGCGGATCGTTCGCGAGCCCCAGCCCGCCGACCGACGGCAGTTCCGGGAGAATCTGCTGCTCGCCCGGAAGGAGTAGGCAGCAGGCCTCTGGGTCAGTCGTGCAAGGTGAGGAGCAGCTCGTCGATCTCCTCGCCTCGCGCGTTCGCGAAGTCCCGTTCCTGGCCGGTGACCACGAAGCCGCACTTCCTCAGGACCTGGAGGGAGCCGAGGTTGTCCGCGGCCGCGCGGGCGTGCAGGGGGCGTTCCGGCGCGAGACGGAGGAGTTCCTTCAGCGCGGCCGTGGCTGCTCCTCGGCCCCAGTACGGGCGCCCGATCCAGTACGTGACCTCACGTTCCTCGGGTGGGCCGTACACGGAAGCATGCCCGACGATCTCGTCGTCGCCGACGACGATGGTGCGCGCGATGATCGCCGGATTCTGGCGGATCCGTGCCCAGTGCGCCTCGAAATAGGCCTGGTCGGACGGGTCCTTGGCGGTGAACGCCGCCATCCGGAGCCCTTCGGGATCGTTGGTGTGAGCGAAGAAGACGGGCAGATCGGTGTCGCGTACTTCCCTCAGTACTACGTCCATCGGGGCCTCCCGGCTGACCATGCGGTTACCGGGAGAGGCTACGCGGCGAAGCCGATGGTGGTGACGTATTCGTACTGGCCCCACTCCGAGCCGAGGTCCACCGTCGCATCGCTGACCCAGGCCTCGTCCAGGGCCTCGTCGTCGGCGGCGGCCCAGGCCTCGACGATACGGTCCCAGTGGCGGACGTTGAGCGTGCGGAAGGAGACCACGCGCTGGCGTGGCCGGTCGACCTGGGACTGGTTGAAGGGGTGGAACTCGACGCGGGTGCCGCGGCCCTGACGGTTCAGGCGGGCCAGCAGATAGCGGGCGACATTGTGGCGGCGGACCGTGCGGTACGCGGTCTCGACGTTGTGGAGGTTCTTCCTCGACGGACTGCGCCGTCCCTCCAGCCACGCCTGAAGGGTGCGGTCGGTGACGGTGAGCCCGGCATCGCGGGCCGCCTTGCGGGCGTGGGGCGTGCGGGTCAGGTAGTGCAGTCGGGCGAGCAGACCGCGCCGCGTCGTGAGCGGAGTGGTGATGAAACCGGCGAGTGCGTCGAGCTGGCGGGCCGCGGCTTCGTATCCCTTGATACCACTGGCGCCGTATTTGCCGAACTCGATATTCCTCTCCGGCACTCTCGTCTCCTCGCTCCACGAACCAACCGGCGGGGTTCTCGCGCGTATCGCTATTCCAACGCACCCACATGCTAACGGATTTCACACCGCTCAATAGGCTGCCCGCATTTGGCGCAGCCCGGTTCAGTCGGTGGTCCGCGTCCCTACGGTGTACACGTCCTTGACCTTCACCTGAGTGACCCCGCGCCCCTCGTCGAACACCGCACGCCAGTCGCCGATGACATGCAGTTCGTCGGTACCCATCGCACGGACGACCATCAGGCCCTGGTCGTAGGCGCGGTGCGCCTTCCACCACAGGTTCGCGAAGGCCTGGGAGCGGATGAGGTGCATCCAGTCGGTTCGGTACAGCTCGCGGTTGAAGTTCGATTCCCCCAGCGTGGAGACGAACTTCGAGTACATCGCCTTCACGTATTCCAGCGTCACCTCATCGCCCTCCGTGATCGCCCGGTCGCGGGCGTCCTTCAGGGTGACTCGGAACTTCTCCAGCAGCCCCTCGGTGGCCCCGGAGGTCCAGGACTCGTGAATCTCCGGCGGGTCGCACAGTCCGTACGTCGGACTCGCGCAGCGCAGCAGCAGGCGCAGGGTCGGCTCGGTCACCCACAGCGGGCCCGGCTCGTCCCGGCTGCCGACCGGGTTCGGCAGGTAGGCGTCGTGGTCCCAGTCGGGCGGGGTGATCAGGTGGACGCCGGCGCGGCGGCGGTCGTGGTGGTTGCCCGTGGAGTGCTCCAGCTGGCCGAGCGGCAGGTGCGTCTTGAGCGCGGACAGATAGGCGCCGTTGAGGTCGAGGGCGGTCACCTCGTGTTCGCCCGGCGGCAGTTCGGGCCGGGCCCACTTGGGGCGCGCCTCCCAGACCTGGTCGGCGCCCCGGGCGGTCTGCTTGCGAAGGATCTCCGGCAGCCAGGGGTGCGCGACCACGTCGTAGCGCCCGCCCTTGCGACTGTGGTCCAGCAGCGCCATCGCGTCCGGGATCGCCCGCCGCACGAGTGCCTTTGTCGCCGCCTCCACATCGCCGGAGTGTTCGGCGAGCGTGCTCGCGACAGCGGACCCGATCAGGTCCGGAGCGTCGGCGGTCTTCAGGCGGCGGCCGACGGGGACAACCTTTACCCCCCGCGCGGGGAGGGCATCCTGCTCGTCGGCGCGTTCGGGGTGACGGGGCTCGGGGGCCGACGGACGCGCGGGCTCGGCGGTGCCGCATTCTGCGCGGTCCAGGTGCTGCGGAAAACCGGCCACCTGATGACGCGCAGGCCGGCCGCACAGTACACACGGCTCCGGCGTGGCGAGGGTCTCGCCGTCGTCTTCCGGGCCGGCCTCCTGGACCTCGACCGGAGTATCCCCGGCCGTCTCCTCCGCTGCCGCTGCTGCTGCCGCTGCCGCCGCCGCCAGCTTGTCCCGGGCGCCGCTGAGGAAGTAGGCGTACTTCTCGCGCACTTCACCGCCGGGCTCGCGCCCCGACTCCCATCCCGCGACAGTCGACGGGCTGACGTCCAGGACCTGCGCGAGTTGGGTGCGGGAGACGCTCAGTCCTTCGCGCAGTGCGCGCCGCTCCTCGGCCGGGGGCAGCGGGGCTTCCTTCTTGGCCTCGGCCAACAGAGCGTCGATCGCGTCGAAGTCCGTCACCGGGTTCCCCCGTCCTGTACGGCCGCGGGACGTGCCGTGCCGGTCTGACGTGCTGTTGCTCGGCGGCGGTTCGCGGGCAGGGCTTCCGAGGCTCGGGTCGGGCCTGCCATGAGGTCGAGGACGTCGATGCCGTAATGCGCCGCGACCACGTCGCAGTCCACCAGGCTCCAGGCGGCGGTGCCGGACTGACGGCGGCTCACCTGGGCCTGGCTCACGCCGAGAGCGGCCGCGAGTTCCGTTTGCGACTCGCCCGTCGCGTGCAACAGGGCGGCCACTGCGGACCGCACCCGATCATCCAGACTCATACCCACGACGGCGACTCTACCCCGTAAACCTCATGTGTCATGCGAATGACGCATGACACTCGAAGATCCACCATCGCCGATCGAGTTGTGGTAACGTTTTGGTGTTGCAGTTGTGGTACCCATGAACCTATGTGCGCCTGACGGGAATGTTTATCCATCGGGCGCATTATTTGTTTTTCCGGCATCTCCGGATGGGGCCTCTGCCTACAGAAGGAGAAGGTCATGGCACAGGGAACCGTGAAGTGGTTCAACGCCGAAAAGGGTTTCGGCTTCATCGAGCAGGACGGCGGCGGCCCCGACGTCTTCGCGCACTACTCGAACATCGCGACGCAGGGCTTCCGTGAGCTCCACGAGGGCCAGCGGGTTTCCTTCGACGTCACGCAGGGCCAGAAGGGCCCGCAGGCGGAGAACATCGTCCCCGCCTGATCGCCCGGACGCGTATCCGCTCTGCCGGGGTCCGCACCGTCTTGGTGCGGACCCCGGTTTGTGCTGTTTCCAGGAAGGCAATAGCTGCATGCCCCGCAGGTCCCAGAAGCCGAACCGGCGCGCCTCGTCCCCCACACCGTCCCCGGCGGCCCCCAGGGAATTCCGGCTGCCGGAGAGCACCACGCCCCCGCTTCCCGCCGTCGAGGACTTCGCCGGCATGGACATGCCCGCGGGACTGCTGAAGACGCTCACCGCGCAGGGCGTCACCACTCCCTTCCCCATCCAGGCCGCCACCCTGCCGAACTCGCTCGCCGGTCGTGACCTGCTGGGACGGGGCCGTACCGGCTCCGGCAAGACCCTCGCGTTCGGGCTCGCGCTGCTGGCCCGTACGGCCGGGATGCGCGCGGAGCCCAAGGCGCCGCTCGCCCTCGTGCTGGTGCCCACCCGTGAACTCGCGCAGCAGGTGACGGACGCGCTGACCCCTTACGCGACCGCGGTCAATCTCCGGATGGCCACCGTGGTCGGCGGGCTGTCCATCACCAAGCAGGCCGGTACCCTCCGGCGCGGCGCCGAGGTGCTCGTAGCGACCCCCGGCAGGCTCAATGACCTGGTCGAACGCGGTGACTGCGGGCTCGGCGACGTCCGGATCACGGTGCTGGACGAAGCCGACCAGATGACCGACATGGGCTTCCTGCCGCAGATCACCAAGCTGATCCAGCAGGTGCGGCCCGACGGCCAGCGCATGCTCTTCTCGGCCACCCTGGACCGCAATATCGACCGTCTGGTGCAGCGATTCCTGACCGACCCCGTGGTGCACTCGGTGGATCCGTCCGCGGGGGCGGTGACCACCATGGAGCACCACGTGCTGCACGTCCTGGACGAGACCGACAAGAAGGCCGTCACCACGCGCATCGCGGCGCGGGACGGCCGGGTCATCCTCTTCCTGGACACCAAGCGGTCCGCCGACCGGCTCGCCAAACGCCTCCTGGCGGTCGGTGTCCGCGCCGCGGCACTGCACGGCGGCCGCTCCCAGCCGCAGCGGAACCGCACGCTCGAACAGTTCAAGAACGGTCAGGTCACCGCGCTGGTCGCGACGAACGTCGCGGCCCGGGGCATACATGTCGACGACCTCGACCTCGTGGTGAACGTGGATCCCCCCACGGATCACAAGGACTACCTCCACCGGGGTGGCCGTACCGCCCGCGCCGGCGGCTCCGGCAGCGTGGTCACGCTGGTCCTGCCCGACCAGAAGCGGGATGTCACCCAGCTCATGTCGAACGCGGGCATCCGCCCCCGGACCGCCCGCATCACGTCGAGCGACATGGAACTGTCGACCATCACCGGCGCCCGTGAGCCGTCCGGCGTGCCCGTCACGATCGAGGTCCCCCAGCCGGCGGCGCCGGTGTCCCGGGCGGGCCGCAAGACCGGAACCGAGCCCGGCAAGTCGTCCCGCCGGCGCAGCGGAAGCCGGGCCGGAGCGGCGGCAGGTGCCGCTCGCGGAACGGGGAACCGGGGCTCGGAGCGCAGGGCCGCGGGCGAGGCGACGGTCAGCAGTGCGGCTACGGCGAACGGCCGGCACGGTTCAGCGCGGCGGGCGGGAGCGGACGGCTCCACCGGTGGTGCGGGCGCCGCGACCGGTCGCGGTTCCGACCGCCGGTCGGGGTCCCGTACAGCTGCCGACGGCGCCGGCAAGTCCGTCCGTGGATCGGGCCGACGGGCGCCGTCCGGCGGAGCGACCGGCAGCGCAGGCCGCGGTTCCGACCGCCGCACTGCGCGCCGCAACTCGGCGACGTAATCCCTGTCCCAGAGCCTCACGGGCCCGGCGTCGGAGTATCCCGATGCCGGGCCCGTGGTTCGTGGTGCTTGGGTCGTCGTCTTGGTTCGTGGTTCTGGGTTGAACCGGCTTACGACCCACTCATTGACAGGCCGTCATCTCGGCGCAACGCTGAGAGCGCTCTCAGAAGCAGGTACGGACCAACCCCACTCCCACCCCCACGGAGGTCCGAGCATGCTCCACAGAATCAAGCACCCCTTAGTCGCCGTGGCCGCGGCGGTCGCGTTGCTGGGCACGCTGCTTGTGTGGGCGGCGCCGTCGCAGGCACGTGCCGCGGTCCCGGCCACGATTCCGCTGACGATCAAAAACAGCAGTGGTCGCGGCGAGCCGGTGTACGTCTACAACATCGGGACCTCGCTCACGACCGGCCAACAGGGCTGGGCGGATGCGAACGGCACCTTCCACGCCTGGCCCGCCGGAGGCAACCCGCCCACCCCCGCGCCGGACGCGTCCATCGCCGGGCCGGCCGCCGGGCAGTCGCTGACGATCCGGATGCCGAAGTTCTCGGGCCGGATCTACTTCTCCTACGGACGCAAGCTCGACTTCCGCCTGACCACCGGCGGTCTGGTCCAGCCGGCCGTGCAGAATCCGAGCGACCCCAACCGGAACATTCTCTTCAACTGGTCCGAGTACACGCTCAACGACGGCGGGCTGTGGCTGAACAGCACCCAGGTGGACATGTTCTCCGCGCCCTACGCGGTCGGCGTCCGGCGCGGTGACGGCACCACGATCAGCACCGGCCGCCTCAAGTCCGGCGGATACAACGCCGTCTTCGCCGCGCTGCGCGCCCAGCCGGGCGGGTGGGCCAACCTGATCCAGACCCGGACCGACGGCAGCGTGCTGCGGGTCCTGTCCCCAGGCCACGGGCTGGAGACCGGCGGGCTCCCGGCTTCCGTGATGAACGACTACGTCAACCGCGTCTGGCAGCGGTACACCACTTCGACGCTGACGGTCACGCCGTTCGCCAACCAGCCCAACACGAAGTACTACGGCCGAGTCTCCGGCAACGTCATGAACTTCACCAACGGATCCGGCGCGGTCGTCACCAGCTTCCAGAAGCCCGACGCGGACAGCATCTTCCGCTGCCACAAGCTGCTGGACGCGCCCAACGACGCCGTACGCGGGCCGATTTCACGCACCCTGTGCGCGGGCTTCAACCGCTCCACCTTGCTGACGAACCCCAACCAGCCGGACACCTCGTCGGCGAACTTCTACCGGGACGCGGTGACCAATCACTACGCGCGGGTCATCCACGCCCAGATGACCGACGGCAAGGCATACGCATTCGCCTTCGACGACGTCGGCAACCACGAGTCCCTCGTCCACGACGGCAACCCTCAACAGGCGTATGTCACGCTGGACCCGCTGAGCTGAGTCCGGTGCCCGCACCCGGTGGGTCTCCGGGTGCGGGCACCATCACTTGTGCATACCTGGGTCGGGGGACCATGGTCACGGACTGGCGGGCGGACCGGATCGGAGCCGCGCTGCGGGGCGAGAACCCCACGGTGCTGCGGCGGCTCGAGTCAGGGTTCGCGGTGATCGGCGACGTACAGTTCCTGCCTGGATACTCGGTTCTTCTCGTGGATGAGCCCGGCGTTCAACGGCTGTCCGAACTGCCCAGAGCCAAGCGGCTGGCGTTCTTGTCCGACATGGACCGGCTCGGCGAAGCGGTGGAGGCAGCCTGCCGGCGCCTGAACCCCGGCTTCCGCCGGGTCAACCTGGAGATCCTGGGCAACACTGACCCCTTCCTGCACGCGCACATCTGGCCTCGATTCGACTGGGAGCCGGCCGAGTCGGTCGGCAAGCCGGTGTGGCTGTACCCGCCTGACCGGTGGCATGACGAGCGATTCCGGCTCGGTCCGCAGCATGATGCGCTGCGGGACGCGATCGCCGGTGAGTTGGACCGGCTGCGCGCTACGGACTAGCGGCGGCCCGTGCGTCAGTGCGGTCGTCATCCCGGAACCGGGCGCGCGGCTGATGCGTGTTCGGAGGCGGTGGGCTTCGGAGCGGCTGGTGGGTCGGGTCGCGAGTCGGTGTGGAGGGGCTAGGGATGAAACCGCGGTGGGGGTTCGGTGTGGTCGTGGTCGCCGGAGTGGCGGCCATGGTGTTGACGGGGTGCAGCCAGCCGACGGATTACAGCGAGATAGTCACGTTCACGGACAAGCACGGCCGGGTCTGCACGGCCGCGGTGGTCGTCGACCAGGAGCAGAGCGAGGGCGACGACTACGAGATCTCCAGCATTGACTGTGAATACCCTCCGGAGGGCCGGACGCCGGGGCCGAACGGGTACACGTCCCTGCCGGAGCGGGATGGGTGACGGCCCGGCACTGACGCTCCCCCTCGGCGGCCCCTGCTCGCCCTTCTCTGCGTCATCCTCATGACGCCGCTGCGGACGCGGCGTTCGGAAGCGTCGGATTGACTCCCCTCCGGCGCGGTGGTGCCCTCGGAAGCAGGGGAGTTGTTGTCCGGCGGGGAAGTCCGACAACGCATCGGGGGCCAAGTCATGAGCGTTCTTCCCGTACCGCAAGAGGACGCGAGGGGCGGCGAGCAGGCCGCCGTGTATCGTCCCGTCGGCCCCACCCCCTGGGCCGTTCTGATGTGCAAGTTCTCCGATGTCGCGGACCAGCCGCAGGAGGCGCCGTTCTTCGAGGATCTCTTCACGATGGCCGGAGCCGGGAAGGGCGGCATGGCCGACTACTGGCGGGCCATGTCCGGCGGGGCCATCTCGCTGGCCGGGTCGGCGGTGTTCGGCTGGTTCACACTCGAACTGTCGCTGGCCACCGCCAAGACCTGGACCTGGCCCGGAGCCCGGACCGATCTCGTGTACGCGTGCATCGAAGCGGCGGACACAGCGGTCGACTTCAGCGCGTTCCAGGGCATCATCGCGCTCGTCAACGCACCCATCGACTCGGGCTCCTCGATGCGCCGGGTCGTCAAAGTCGGTGACGGAGAGCAGGAGTTCGGACTCGTCAACCTCGATCCGGGAGCCTGGACCAACACCTTCGCCGCGCACGAGATGGGCCACGGCTACGGCCTGCCGCACTCCTTCAGCGACGAACCCACCTTCAGGGAGTACGGCGACGGGTGGGACATCATGAGCGCGGAGACCTTCGGCGGAAAGTCGCCCACCTACACCCATCCTCGGTTCGCCAAGAGCGGGCCTGCCCTGTGCGGCGTCTACCAGGACCGGCTCGGCTGGTTCCGCAGCAATGAAAGGCTCGACCTCTCGTCGCTCGGTCGCGGCGGCACCATCACCCTCAGCGCGCTCGACAAGCCGCCGCCCGGCATCCGGCTCATCCGGATTTGGCTGGGCTCCTCCACCCAGTACTACGCGGTGGAACTGCGCATGCCCCAGGACACCGGCTGGGACAGCGGCATCGACCGGCCCGGGGTGCTGGTGCGGCACGTACGCAACGGCGTGCCGCACTTACGGCAGTCCATGAGCCGCGTCCAGGACATGCAGCCCGGCGACTACTTCGCCGACGCGCACGAGAACCTCGTGATCAGCGTGCTCGGCTTCGACCTGGAGGAGCGGACCGCCACCGTGCACATCGGCCCCCGCCCGCCGGTCGGTCTGCTCACCGGTGCCAGGCTGTCGCCGCTGCCGAACGCGGACGGCTGGCACAACTCCGATGTCGAGGTCCGCTTGGCCAGTACGGCCTCCCCGGGCGGCGGAGTACCCCGGATCACCTTCAGCGCCACCGGCGCCAACCCCATCTCCCCGACCACCGTCACCGGACCCACCGCGTCCGTCACCGTGACCGAGCAGGGCAGCACCACGCTCTGCTACGCCGCCGAGGACGACACCGGCGCGGGCGAGCTGCCGAGGACGCTTCGGATCAACATCGACAAGATCCGTCCGACGACCACCCGCAAGGTCAGCCACCCCGTCCCGGGGCATGTGACCATCGAGTTGAACGGCGCCGACCCCGGGTCGCTGTCCGGCTTCCGGAGTCTGACGTACGAGGCCATGGGTGCCCAGCCGCTGCCGCGCACGACCACTACGCAGCCCCAGGTCCGGTTCAGCGTCACCGCGCCCGGTCTCACCACGGTCGTCTACTGGTCGACCGACCGGGCCGACAACACTGAGGTCCCGCACGCACTCGACCTGCGTCCCGTGCCGCGGCTGACGCCGGAGAGCCTCACCTTCGTCGCCATTCCCGGCACCGTCAGCGCACCGCAGACCCTGACCCTGCGCAACCTGGGCGAGACCACGCTCGTCATCAACGGGATCGACACGACCGACTCCGCCTTCGCCCTCACCCGCGGCAGCCGGCCGCCCTGCGGGAACACGCTTGCCCCCGGCTCCACTTGCGCCATCGACGTGGTGTTCGCGCCGACCGCCGACGGCGTCCATCAGGCCGCCCTGCTGCTGTCGACGGACCTTCCCGACCGGACGATCGAGATCCCGCTCACGGGCACCGGTGTCCGGCCCCGGCTCGAGTTCAGCCCGACCGCCGCGGACGGGCTCGCCTTCCCGGTCACCTGGATCGGGCACCGGTCGCCGCCTCGTACGGTGATCGTGCGCAATGCGGGGCCGACCGTACCCCTCACCCTCGCCGACGCCGTCGCGGGCGACGACTTCCAGGTCGTACGCACCGGCTGCGCGCCCTATCCACGCCTCCTCGCGCCTGGCCAGAGCTGCGAGGTGGACGTCGTGTTCCGGCCCCGTATGCCCGGACTCCGTACGGGAGTTCTTGTGGTGGAGTCCGACGCCGAGGGCGGTCGGCAGCGGTTGGCGCTCACCGGCGAGGGAGTGGCCGAGCCCGAACTCACGGCCGTCCCGGGGTCCTTCTCGTTCGGTCCGCAGCCTGTCGGGACGTCCGGGTCGCCGCAGTGGATCGAGCTGACCAACTCCGGTCGCGCCGATCTACTCCTGTCCGGCGCCTCGTTCACCGGCGCCCACGCCGGCGACTTCACGTTCGCCGACAAGGACGGGCGGCCGGGCATCCGGGCGGAGTTGAAGCCCGAGCAGTCGACGCGCGTGCAAGTGGGCTTCCGGCCTGGGGACTTGGGGCAACGGAGCGCCGAGCTCCTGCTGGTCACGAATGTGACGGGCCCGGCCCGGGGCATCCCGGTGAGCGGTGTCGGGGCCGCCGCCCCGGCCGTCCTAATCGACCCGACGAGCGTCGACTTCGGCTCGCAGGCCGTCGGGACGGCCTCCGCGGCGGTGACCGTCGCCCTCCGCAACAACAGTCCCGCCCCGGTCGAGATACGGACCATCGAAGTGACCGGCCACGACGACGATTTCGACGTGACTCCCCCACCCGGAGAACCCGTACCGTCGGGCGGAAGCCTCCGCGTCGCCGTGACCTTCACCCCGGTCGCCGTCGGCAGCCGGTCCGCCGTGCTCGCGATGACCGACGCCCACGGCCAACGGTACGAAGTCCCGCTGTCCGGCAGCGGTTCCGGAGCGCTGGTGACCTTCGAGCCCGCCGCGCTGGTCTTCGAGGCGCTGCCGATCGGCGGCACGGACCGGCGCGACATCACGGTTCGCAATACCGGCAATGCCGTCCTCGTCGTCAACTCCCTGCACACCACGGGTGACTTCGTGAACGGTCCCGGTTGTGTCGGGGGTGTCCGGCCTGGCCGTGAGTGCATGGTCAGGGTTCTCTTCCGGCCCACCGGCGGAGGGCCGCGGAACGGGGAGCTCATCGTCACGAGCAACGCGGTGGGTGGGCCGTATCGGATGCCGCTGTCCGGGACGGGGCTGGTTCCTGGCATGGGGATCACGCCCGACACGTCTCCGGGGTGAGTTTGAATCTTGGACAGGGCATGGCCCCTGGCCTGGGGTTATCGTGAAGGAAGGACGATGTGGCACAGGGGCGGCCCGACGCGGGCGGCGAAGGTGCACTGCCCGACGCCTATTGAGACTGCCGCGCGCCATCCCCCACGTATCACCGTCGGAGCGCAGTCATGGCAGAACCGATCCTCACTGATCACTCCATTGCGTGGATATCGACCATCCCCGCCAACAAGGGCAAGCCCGCCACGCTCTTCGTAAGGGAGCGCAACGGCACCAAGGACAACCATCCGCGTGAGCCGGTTCTGATGCTGCACGGCCGCAGCGTGCCGGCGTTGGCGGGGTTCGATCTCCAGTACGGCAAGTACGGTTGGGCCGATGACCTGGCCAAGGCGGGCTACGACGTCTTCATCATGGACCTCCAGGGGTCCGGCCGGTCCACCCGCCCCGAGATGTCCGACCCACGCAATGTGAACCCCACTCAGAAGCACCTTCTGGCGACACATCCAGGTGGCGCTTCCGGTCCTGTGCAGTACCCCCGCCAGTTGGACAACTCGCAGAGCAACTGGGACGAGGTGCACAAGGTCGTCACCTACATCACGAACCTCACAGGCGCGTCGAAGGTCGATCTCATCGGCTGGTCGGCCGCCTCGCAGCAGCTCGGGCCGTACGCCATCCAGCACAAGGAGAACGTCAGGAGCCTGCTGCTGCTCGCGCCGATCTTTCCGCCGGGCGGCAGGGAGAGCAAGCCCGGGACGCGATGGGACGCGCCCGTGGACTTGGCGGTGAGTGCCCCCGCGGCCGTGTTCGGCTTCCCCATGACCCTCACCACCAAGGGGGGTCTCGAATCCTCGTGGAACAGGGACGTGGAGTGCCACAAGCAGCAGGAAGAGGGCATGGTCGACGTCGTGTGGGACGCCATCATGGAGAACGACTCCATCGGCGCGACCTGGGGTCCCGAAGAGGAAGGGGCACCCGGGGTGCCCGGCGGTATCATGCGGGTCAAGAACCCTTACTGGTGGGGCTGGAACTCCACCACCGTGCCGCTGGACGGCATCCTCGGCGCGGACGTCCCCGTGCTCATCATCTACGGGGACCTCGACTCCATCGTGAACACGGCTCCCGACCTCGGCCTGTTGCACTTCTCGGTGCCCGCGCTCTACGACGCCATTCCCGGCTCGCACAAGTTGATGTTCCGCGTCGCCTGCGCGGGCCATCAGATCCCCTGGGAAGACAGGCACAAGACGGTGCACCGGATGTCCAGGCAGTGGCTCAAGAACAACACCGTGGACGGCCTGGCGAAGGGCAGCTACTTCCTCGACGAGGACGACGTCCTGACGCCGATGGACTGACCCCTGGTCATGCGGGATGATCACGTGCATGGCGGAAACGAAGGCGGATCAACTGTCGCGGCTCTGGGACGAGTTCATGGCGCTGCCGTTTCCCCGGGGGTTCTACCGGCGTGAGCCCGAAGGCACCTGCATGGTGTCGCTCGACACCGCTCTCGCCGGATGTGTCGCGTCGGCGATGGAGGGGCCCCTGGACGAGTGGCGCCAGGGCGTCCTGCGCAAAGAGACCGCGGTGTTGGGGAATGTCCTTCCGTCCATCGGAGACGACGCATACGCGTCCAAGTACTTCGCCCTGTTGCACGAGATGGGCGTGCTGGCCGCGAAAGTCGACTCGGCTCGGCGCCGGGGCGAGAGCTAGCGGGCCGCGTACAGGTCGCGCAGCAGGGCGATCTCGGCCATGTGGTGGATGAACTCCAGGCTGCTGCCCGACAGGACGCTGATGAAGGGTTCGTCGGGGTCGGAGCCGTAGGGGTACTGCGAGAGGCCGACCGTGTCGAGCTCCTCGTCGGTCAGGGCGGCGACGCGGTCTCGCCAGCGGTCCACCAGGGGCCAGAACCGTTCCAGGGTCAGGGCGGCTGAGGGGGTGAAGTCGACCATCAGCTTGGGGTCCTGGCGACGGTCGCCGAAGGTCCACTCCCACTGGCCCGCGAACTGGACGTGCAGATGGGCCAGCCGCCACGCGATGGTGGTGACCGCGGTCTTGTCGGGCTCCGGAGTGCCGGTGTGGTCGAGGACGTCCTGGACCCGCTCGACGCTCACACTCCAGTCCTCGGCGATCTTGGCGACGCTCATACCGCTCGCGGCCTGCCGGGCGATCTCGTCGTACTCGTTGGCCGGGATGTCCGGCGCGCCCAGGTCGAGCACCCACTCCCCCGGCCCGAACGCCCTGGGCGTCGTCGCCTCGCTGCGGCGCCGCAGCGACCAGCACCCGGGGACGGGCTCCCACAGGTACTCCTCGTCGCCGAGTCCGGTCAGCCGTACCTGGGCCATCTCCTTGGCGCGGTCGAACTGGTCGATCAGCACACCCAAACGGTCCGTCCGCACGCCCGGGACCTCCATGCCGGCTCCCCTCGCCGTCGCATGTCGCACCTGTGTCGTGCAGCCGGAGCGTAGTGCGCCGGGGTGAGGGCGGGCGAGTGAATTTCCTGCGGCCGAAACAGCATGGCGTACGAGCCGCGCCGAGAACTTGCTGAACTGGCAAACGCGTTCGTCCTCGCGGCCGGATCTTCCGCATGCTCGGGATCAACCCGTCCGCCGGATCAACCCGCCTGGAGGAGACCATGCCGCAGCACCCCGCCCCCGTCACACACCGACTGATCCCCTCCCCGGCAGGCCGCATCCACCTCGCGGAGTCGGGCTCCGGGCCGCTGGTGCTGCTGATCCATGGCTTCCCGGAGAGCTGGTACTCCTGGCGCCACCAGCTGCCGGCCCTCGCCGCGGCCGGGTACCGGGCGGTCGCCATCGACGTACGTGGCTACGGCCGCTCCTCCAAGCCGGCCGCGACCGAGGCGTACCGGATGCTCGATCTGGTCGAGGACAACGTGTCCGTGGTGCGTGCCCTGGGTGCGGAGTCGGCGATCGTGGTCGGCCATGACTGGGGTGCCACGATCGCCGCGAACTCCGCCCTGCTCAGGCCCGAGGTGTTCCGCGCGGTGGGGCTGCTGAGCGTTCCCTACACCCCGCGCGGCGGGCCGCGCCCGAGCGATGTCTTCGCCGGGATGGGCGGGGACGAGGAGTTCTACGTCTCGTACTTCCAGGAGCCGGGCCGCGCCGAGGCGGAGATCGAACCCGATGTACGGGGCTGGCTCGCGGGCTTCTACGCCGCGCTGTCCGCCGACACGATGCCCGCTCCCGGCGCCCCCGATCCCCATTTCGTCGGCAGGGGCGGGACGTTGCGCGACCGCTTCCCGCTCGGCCGGTTGCCCGGCTGGCTGAGCGAGAGCGAACTCGACGTCTACGCTGGAGAGTTCGAGCGGACGGGGCTGACCGGGGCGCTCAACCGGTATCGCAACATGGACCGTGACTGGGAGGATCTCGCGGCCTTCGACGGCGCGCCCATCACCCAGCCGTCCCTGTTCGCCGGCGGCACCCTGGACGCCTCGACGACCTGGCTGGCCGAGGCGATCGAGGCGTACCCGGTCACGCTGCCGGGCCTGGTCTCGTCCCACCTTCTCGACGGCTGCGGTCATTGGATCCAGCAGGAACGCCCCGCCGAGGTCAACGGGATCCTGACGGACTGGCTCGCCAAGGTGTGAGTGCTCAGTTCTTCCAGCGCGGGTGCACCGGCCGGTTGAGTTCCTCGTCCAGGGTCAGGGCCGCGGTGATCAGGGCGAGGTGGGTGAAGGCCTGGGGGAAGTTGCCCAGTTGTTCGCCGGTGGGGCCGATCTCCTCCCCGAACAGGCCCACGTGGTTGGCGTAGGTGAGCATCTTGTCGAAGGCGTAGCGGGCCTGGTCGAGGCGGTCGGAGTGGGCCAGGGCGTCGACGTAGAGGAAGCTGCACAGCGAGAAGGTGCCCTCGCTGCCGCGCAGGCCGTCCGGGGAGGCGGCCGGGTCGTAGCGGTAGACAAGGCTGTCGGAGACGAGTTCGGTGTCCATGGCGTCGAGCGTGGACAGCCAGCGCGGGTCGCGGGGCGTGATGAAGCCGACCGTCGGCATGAGCAGGAGCGAGGCGTCGAGGACCTCGCTGCCGTAGTGCTGGACGAAGGCCCGGCGCGTTGTGCTCCAGCCGCGGTCCATGATCTGCGCGAGGATGGCGTCCCGTGCGGTGGTCCAGGCGGTCAGGTCGGCGGGGCGGGCCAGGTCCCGGGCAACGTGGATACCGCGGTCGAAGGCGGTCCAGCACATCAGGCGGCTGTAGGTGAAGTCCTTCCTTCCGCCGCGCGTCTCCCAGATGCCCTCGTCCGCGCGGTCCCAGTTGTCGACCAGCCAGTCGAGCATGTCGCGCAGGGCGAGCCAGCCGTCGTAGTGCATGTGGTGCGCGAGGTCCTCGGTGCGGGTGAAGGCGTAGGTCGCCTCGCCGTAGATGTCGAGCTGGAGCTGGTCGGCGGCGCCGTTGCCGATCCGGACGGGTGCGGAGGAGCGGTAGCCCTCCAGGTGGTCGAGGGTCTCCTCGGCAAGGTGCGGGTCGCCGTCGATGCGGTACATGATCTGCAACGGCTCACCGGTCACCGTACGGCCCTCGCGCAGCCGCTCGCCGATCCAGTGGCGGAAGGCGTGGGCCTCCTCGTCGAAGCCCAGTCCGAACAGCGCGTTCAGGGACAGGGAGGCGTCGCGTACCCAGGTGTAGCGGTAGTCCCAGTTGCGCTCGCCGCCGATCTGCTCGGGCAGGCCGGCCGTCGCGGCCGCCACGGGAGCTCCGCTGGGGGCGTAGGTGAGCAGTTTCAGGGTGATCGCGGATCTGTTGACCGACTCCGTCCAGCGCCCTTGGTAGGTGCTGCGGTGGATCCACCGGTACCAGAAGTGGCAGGTCGCCTCGAAGTCCGCGCGGATGCTGTCGCGCGTCGGCGGCGGGGGCTGCTGCCCTCCTGCCGCGCACACCGTCAGAACGGTCGCCGCCACCTGTCCCTGCGCCAGCTCCACGTCCGCGACGACGTCCACGCCGTCCCGCTGGAGCGTGAGCGGGCCCGCCGGCTGGACGTGGACGTCGATGCCCGGGCCGCTGAAGTGCGCGACGCCTTCGTGGAGGGTGAGCCGGTGGCCGGCGCGGGCGTAGTCGAAGCGGGGGCGGCAGGCGACGGAGAAGCGGATCCGGCCGCGGGTCACCCGTATCACCCTGATCAGGCGGTGTCGGTCCGTGGCCGTCTCCGAGCGGTCCACAGGCATGAAGTCGACCACCTCACCGACGCCTTCAGGGGTGAGGAAGCGGGTGATGAGCACGGCGGTGTCGGCCAGGTACAGCTGGCGGGTGCTCACGTCCGCGCCGTCCACGGTGATCGCGAAGTGGCCCCCGCGGTCGTGGTCGAGGAGGGACGCGAAGAAGCTGGGCGAGTCGAATCTCGGCGCGCAGAACCAGTTGATCACGCCGTCGGAGGAGACCAGGGCCACGGTCTGGAGATCGCCGACCATGCCGTGGTCCGCGACGGGCGGGTAGCGCCTCATGGTCATCGCCTCCTTCCTGCCGCATGCAGCCAGTGCCACCCTCACTCGGGCCCGTCGGGCGCCACGAGCGGTGCAGGCCGTTCGAGGGAGGCGGGCCCGGCCCGGACCTCCCGGGTCGGCTCGCGACCCGATCGGCTCAGCAGCGCTCGACGCGCCGGGCCGGCGGCGCCTTGACTGTCGTGGACGGCTCGGTGGCCGAGCGGGAGGCGGCATGGCGTGGATGACGCGGCTGAAGCTCCTGCATGCCCGCACGGAGCGGCGCTTCCCCGTCCTGAGCGAGCTGACGAGCCGGTTGGTGTCGGCGAACCTGCTGGACTCCGCGACGAGGCTCGCGGCGCAGGCGTTCCTGGCCGCGGTGCCGCTGCTTTTCGCCATCGCCGCCTTCACCCCGCAGAGCATCCGCGACCAGCTCCGGGAATCCCTGCGGGCGATGTTCGGGCTGACCGGTCGGTCGGATCTGGAGCTGGGCCAGGTGCTGGAGCACCCTTCCGACGACGGCCTGCGTCAGACCACCGGCTTCGTCGGCCTGGTCGTGGCGCTGGCCTCCGCCACCAGCTTCAGCCGGGTCATGGCCCGGGTCTGCGAACGTGCCTGGCGGCTGCCGCGGGCGAAGACCAGGATCGCGGCATGGCGGTGGGTGGCGTGGCTGCTCGTCCTGGTGCTGGTCGTCCTCCTCCAGGGCCCTGTCCGCGAGGGGTTCGGGGTAGGTCTGTGGCTCGGCACCATCCTGTTCTTCCTGGTCAGCACAGGGGTGTGGCTGTTGACGCAGCACCTGCTGCTGGCCGGCCGGATGCCCTGGCTGCCGCTGCTGCCCGGCGCGCTCCTGGCCGCGGGCGCCACGAGCGCGCTCGCGCTGACGGCCCGGATCTACATCCCCACCGCGCTCAATCGCGCGCTGGCCGAGTACGGTTCCCTCGGCCTGATCCTGACCCTGCTGTCCTGGCTGATCGTCGTGAGCGCGGCCGTCGTCGCCTCGGTGACGATCGGCGCGGTGCTGGTGCAGGACTGGACCGAGAGGAGAGACGGTTCCGAGGACGGCGAGTAGCCCGCGCCCGGATCACGGGCGGGCCTGCCTCGATACGTCGCACGACCAGGGGCAGTGTCAGTGGCGTCTGCTCTACTCGACACAGGACCGGATCGACAACGGAGACCGGAATGGGTGTACTGCACGACTACTTCCTCGCGAGCGACCACGCCACGGCGGTGAACCAGGCCATCGGCCCGGACGGCGACTGGCTTCAGGGGACGTCCTTGGAGGACGCGGGTGTGGACTGGGTCGACGCGAAAGGGCTCGACCCGAACATCGTCCTGGGCCAGTTGGTGGCCCACGCCGAGGGTGTTCCCTTCACCGACCTGGTGGACGAGCCGGAATTGGTGTGGCCCGAACCGCCGTACCCCCAGGGGGAGTCCATAGGTCCTGACTCCCCCTGGAGCACGGGGCTGGTCCTCCAGCAGTTGCCCGACCGCTGGCGGGACGTCCTCGCCGAGCTGCCCGAGGACGCCGTCGCGATGGTGGCTGCGCGGTGGCAGGAGATCGAGGAGGTCGACTTCGGGGATTTCCGGATCGCCAGGGAGGCCGTCGAGACGTTCACCGCTCTGGCGCGCCGGGCGCGGGCGGCGGGGGCGCATCTGTACTGCCGGACCTGCGTCTGAGGGTTCACCAGCGTCCCGGTTCGCTGCCCACGATCGGCTCCGAGGGCTTTCCGTCCACGCCGATCGGTACCTCTCCCGTGAGCATCACTCGGTGCATGGTGCGGGGGTGGTCGAGATGGGCGGTGTCGCTGGGTGCGAGGTGGATGGTCGCGCGGTTGTCCCAGAAGGCGACGCTGCCCGGCTCCCAGCGGAAGCGGACCGTGTACTCGGGGCGGACCGCCTGGTCGAGGAGGAGGTCGAGCAGGGCCTGGCTCTCGGCGCGGGAGAGGTCGGCGATCTGGTCGACGTAGTAGCCGTTGATGTACAGGATCCGCTCGCCGGTCTCCGGGTGGACCCGTACCAGGGGGTGGAGGGTGGCGACCTGATGGTCGAGGAGGTGGCGGACGTAGGCGTCGTCTCCGGGGCGTGGCTGGTAGCCGACGCCCAGGCGGTGCTCGGCCCGCAGGGTCGACACGAACTCCCTTATGGGGGTGGACAGTCCGGCGTAGGCCGCGGCCAGGTTCGACCAGGTCGTGTCGCCGCCGTACGGCGGGACCGTCTCGGCGCGCAGGATGGTCGCGGCGGGTGGGTCGACGCGGGCGCCGTGGTCGCAGTGCCAGCCGCGCAGCAGGGTGTGCCGGCGGCGGCGCAGCCACTCGTCGTGGTCCATGCCGAAGCGGCCGCCCAGTTCCAGGCGGTCCGCCGTGGTCTCCACCTCGGGGAAGTCCGGTGGGGACGCCTTGCCGCGGCGGGGCAGGACGACCGGTTCGCCGAACCGTCGGGCGAACGCCACGTGTCCGGCGTGGTCGAGGCGTTGGTCGCGGAAGAACACGACCTTCCAGCGCAGCACCGCGGCCCTGATCGCGGCGATGACCGCGTCGTCGAGGTCGGCCGTCAGGTCCACGCCCGTGATCTCCGCGCCGATGTGCCCGGCGGCGGGCTTCACCTCGATCCCCGCGACCGGCCCGGTCCCCTCGATCCGCTCCGCCTCCTGCGCCGTGCCCCTGTCCGTCGTCATGCGCACTCCGTCGCTCGTCAGCACCGGCTTCGGTGACCGCCGGTTCCCCTCAAGATCGTGACAGGAATCGACGGGCGTGGCGAGGGCGGGCCGGGTGTCGATAACGCGTTGTGGAGGCGGCGGACGGCCGTCTACGGTCCCGATCATGCTGCCCCTGGTGGAAACTGACGAGGCATGGGACGCGGTGGTCCCCGACGAGAGCGTGATGCGCCCCGGAGCGCACGAACTGTGCGCACGCCTCGGCCTCGCCGGTGCACCACTGATCCGTTTCGCGGACGGATCGCAGCCGGTCTACGCCGTCGGCGACGAGCACGTGCTCAAGCTCTTCCCCGCGTCCTCCGCCGAGCGCGGCATCGCGGAGGGCCGGGTTCTGTCGTATCTCCAGGGGCGGTTGCCGGTACCGACGCCCCAGGTACGCGAGTTCGGGGTGTACGAGAACGGCTGGCAGTTCGTCCTGATGTCCCGGCTGCGGGGCGAGAACCTGGCGCACTCCTGGGAGCGCGTGCCGAGGGCCCACCGGGAACGGCTCGTGGCCGCGATCGGCGAAGCCCTCGGCGTGCTGCACTCGCTCGACGCCGGGCCACTGGAGGATGTGCTCGGTCCCGGCGACTGGGGCGCCTTCGTGGACCGCCAGAGCGCGAAGGCGGTGGAACAGCAGCGCGCGCACGCGCTCCCGGACGTGTGGCTGGAGCAGATCCCCGACTTCCTGGCCTCGGTGCCGCTCCCCCGCGCCCCGCGCCGGTCACTGCTGCACACCGAGGTCATGCGGCAGCACTTCTTCGTCGATCCCGAGGGCCGGCGCCTGACCGGACTCTTCGACTTCGAACCGGCGATGATCGGGGACCCGGCCTACGACTTCGTGAGCGTCGGCCTGTTCGTCACCGGGGGCGATCCCGAACTGCTGGCCCTGCTCGGCGAGTCATACGGCAGGACCTTCGAGCCGTCGGTGCTGCTCGCCTACACGCTGCTGCACGTGTACAGCGATCTGCCTTGGTATCTCAGGGAGTTGGGCGCCCCCGAGCAGCAGACGCTGCCCGCGCTCGCGGAGGCCTGGTTCGGGCTCAGATCCTGAACTCCCGTATCACCGTGTTCCGGAACACCGCCTTCCCGTCGATCGAGAACAGCGCGAGACCGGTGTCGATCAGGTACGGGAACGCCTCCGAGGAGTGCACATACCGGCCGTCGTCGAGGAACATCTCCACCGACGTCCGGTCCACGAGGATGCGCAGCCGCACCCGGCCCGCCGAGGGGTCGAAGGGGCTCTTGCTCTCCTGCCAGCGGCCGGAGACGTCCGGGTTGACGGTGTTACGGCGGTTGAGGAAGGCGTAGTCGCCGTAGATCCCGGCGTCGATGTGGCGTGAGCCGTCGCCGGAGCGGCGCAACTGCACGCCCGCGCCGGTGAGTTGCTCCCAGGTGATCTCGCAGGAGAGTTCGTAGGCGGTGCCGCGGTAGTCCAGGACGCGGGTGCCGTCGACCTCCAGGTCGCCGAGCTCGACGGTGCGGGAGACGTGGTGGTCGAGGGCGGCGACGGGGCGTGAGGCGAGGTAGTACGTGCCCGAGGCGGTGCGGCTCAGGGTGACCTCGCGGACGATGGAGTCGGTGCCGTTGAAGCCGTCGGTGTCGATGGTGGGGGTGATGTTGGCGTAGTCCCAGTTGTTCAGCCAGCCGATGGCGTAGCGGGCCCGGGGGTCGACCGAGCCGTCGGCGCGGTGCTTGTCGAAGGTGACGGCTCCGTACCAGTCCCAGCCGTGGTCCAGCCATTGCGGTTCCGGGGCGTCCGGCGCGAACGCGCTGCCGTCGAAGTCGCCGGTCCAGTAGGCGTAGGTGTTCGGCAGTCCGGAGCCCTTGCCGTTGGCGCTCACCCCGAGCACCCATCTCGCGGTGCCGTCCTCGGCGGTGAGGCGGAACAGGTCGGGGCACTCCAGGACGCCGATCCCCTCCTTGACGAAGCCGCCGGCGTAGGTCCACTCGCGCAGGTTCTCCGAGTGGTAGAAGCCCACCTTGGTGTGCTCGGCCAGCGCCATCACCCACCGGCCGCGCTCCTCGTCCCGGATCACCTTCGGGTCGCGGAAGTCCTTCACTCCGGGGTTGGGCAGGACCGGATCGGTGCCGTCGTGGGTGAAGGTGCGGCCGCCGTCGGTGGAGTAGTACAGGTACTGGGCCTGGGAGTTGGCGGTCTCGTCCGGCTCCATCGTGGCCAGGACGACGACCGCGCCCGCCCCGTAGCTCGCGGTGTTCCCGGTGTCGACCACCGCCGAGCCGGACCATACGTCGCCGTTCGGTGTGGTGTCCTTCGGCACGGCGATGCCCCGGTCCCGGAAGGCCACCAGGTCGGTGCTGGTGGCCAGGCGCCAGGCGGTGCCGGCGGTGGTTCCGCCCGCGAAGTAGTCGGGGTTGTAGAGGTAGAAGTAGAGGTACTCGCCATCGATCCAGATCGGGCGCTGTGGGTCGTTCTTCCACTGGTCGGGCACGGTGAAGTGGTACTCGGCGCGGTAGCTCGCGTCCGCGGCGGCCCGCCGGGGCCGGGCGTTCGCGGGTGTGACGGGCAGCAGCGCGGCCGCTGTCCCCGCGGCCGATCCGGCGAACAGCGCTCTCCTGGTCATGCCTCGCATCGGGCAACGGTCCCTTCCGTCGGCACGGCGGCTCATGTGCTCCAGGACTCTGGGACCTAACACGTTAAAGGTCAAGGGGTGCACGACTCTTGACAGGCACGAAACACGGTCCACATCATTCGGGGCATCACTGCTCGACTAACACGAGTTAGGCCCGCCCGATGACCGACTCGCACCTCACCCGCCGCACCCTGCTGCGATACGGCGCCTACGGCGCGGGAGCCGCCTCCCTGGCCGGCACCGCCGCCTCCTGGGACCGGCTCACCGGAGCCGACATCCCCGGCCGCGACGACGGCTCCCTCACCGTCGCCACCCTCGGCCCCGCGTACGGCCCCGAGGCCATCCGCACGCTCACCGACGGCTTCAAGGAGCTCCACCCCGACATCAAGCTGCGGATCAACGCGGTGCAGGCCGTCGACTGGTCGGACTTCTTCGCCAAGATCCTCACCCAGATCGCCGCGGGCACCGCCCCGGACCTGGTCTACGTCGCCACCGAGGGAGTCCAGCTCTTCGCCCAGCGTCTCGGAGTGGCACTCGACAAGTGGGTGAAGCGGGACGCGGCCGAGCTGCGCGAGTACTTCGCCGACGTCCATCCCTCGCTGGTGGAGTCGATGATGTACGAGGGGAGCCTGTACCAGCTGCCGGTCGAGTTCAACGCGGCCGACATGTACCTCAACCACCAGGTCCTCAAGCGCGCGGGCGCGAGCTTCCCCGCCCCCGACTGGACCCGCGACGACTTCACCGCACTGCTCCGGGACATGAAGAAGTCCAGCGGCTCGCAATTCACCCCCTACTTCTGGACCAACCGCCTGTGGGGCGGGGTGGTGCCCTGGCTGTTCGCCAACGGCACCAACCTCCTCACCGAGTCCAAGGCGCCGGGCGGTGCCTGGCTGTGGGACGGCTTCTACCCGGCCGCCGACCGGTCCGGTCGCGGGGGCGGGTTCCGCTGGACGACCCCGCAGGCGACCGACGCGCGGGTGGAGGAGGCGTACGACTATCTCGCCTCCCTCATCCAGGAGGACCTGTGCACCCGGCCCGAGGGCGGCAACGGCCAGAACCTCGTCGGCGTGTTCTCCACCGGCCGGGTCGGCGTCACGCCCGCGGGCGGCTTCTGGGCGGGCGGTCTGCATCTGGCCGGCATGGGGGCGAGCGACTACGACGTGCAGTACTTCCCCCGCTGGCGCACCCAGCGCATGCAGTTCGGCGCCGCGGGCTACGCACTCCTGCGCACCTCCAAACGCCAGGAGGAGGCCTGGGAGTTCATCAAGTACGCCGCCCGCAGGGACACCCTGATGCGGCTGTTCGAGACCAACCAGACCACCCCCGCGCGCCGTTCGATGCTCGACGCGGCCCGCTACCGGGAGACCGGCCCACAGCACTGGCAGGTCTTCTACGACACCCTCGACAAGTTCCCCGACACCGGGCCGATCCCGGCGCCGCCGCAGGTCGCCGAGGTGGAGCAGGTGCTGCTCAAGCACACCGGCACGGCCCTGGCCTCCCGGCGCGCGGTGGCTCCCGCACTGCGCCGGATGCAGAGCGACCTGGAGAAGGCCATGGAGCGTGACGTATGACGAACACCCAGATCCAGGCCGTACGGCCGCGTCCGGCGGCGCCCGCCGCGTCGGCCCCGCGGCCTTCCGCGCGGGACCGGGGCACACGGCTGCTGGCCGCGCTGTTCCTCGCGCCGACGGTCGTCGGCATCGTGGTCTTCACCGTCGTGCCGATCGCCGGATCGATCGTGCTGAGCCTGTTCCACTGGAACGTCATCGACGACCCGAGCTTCGCGGGGGCCGCCAACTACCGTGAGGTGTTCAGCGATTCGACCGTGCTCGTATCGTTCCGCAACACCCTGGTGTTCATGGTGCTCGCGGTCGCGCTGCAACTGCTGATCGCCCTCGTGCTGGCGCTGGCGGTGAACGGGCGGATGCCGATGTGGCTGCGCTCGGTGTTCCGGTCGGCCTTCTTCTTCCCGCTGGTGCTGTCCGCGGCGTCCATCTCGGTGGTGATGAAGTACCTGTTCAACCAGGACTTCGGGGTCGTGAACTGGCTGATCGGGCTGGTCGGGATCGCCCCCGTGCCCTGGCTGACATCGGAGAACGCGGCGATGACGGCGGTCGTCCTCGTCTATGTCTGGCAGCAGTTCGGCTTCTCCTTCCTGCTGTTCGTCGGCGGGCTGAACAACATCCCCAAGGAGATCCACGAGGCGGCCTCCCTGGACGGCGCGACGGGGCTGCGCAAGCACCTCACCGTCACCCTGCCGCTGCTCTCGCCGACGCTGCTGGTCGCCTCGGTGGTCGGCATCATCAACGCGCTCCAGGTCTTCGAGCAGCCGTACGTCCTCACCAACGGCGGACCCGGCGACTCCACCCGCACCGTCGTGATGGTCATCTACGAGAGCGCCTTCGAGCAGCTCCGCTTCGGCGAGGCGTCCGCGGTGGGCGTGCTGCTGTTCGTGCTGATCATGGCGGTGACCGCCCTCCAGTTCCGGCTCAGCCGGCGTTTCGTCCACTACCAGTGAGCCGGTGAATCCCCATGAGCCAAGCGACGTTGAACCTCAGCCGTGCCCGGCACTCGCTCGCGCCCTGGGCGCGGATCACCGGTCTTGCCGTGTGCGCCCTGCTGACCCTCGGCCCGGTCATCTGGACGGTGTCCACCTCCCTGCGCACCCCGGCCGAATCCTTCGACCTGCCCCCGAGGATCATCCCGACGGATCCGACCGTGGACTCCTACCGCGGGGTCTTCGAGCAGCTCGACGTCTGGCTGCTCGCGCTGAACTCCACGCTGGTGACCGCGCTGATCGCGGTCGGCCAGATGATCACCGCGGGGCTCGCCGGGTACGCGTTCGCGCGCCTGGAGTTCCGGTTCAAGAAGCCGCTGTTCGGGCTGGTGCTGGCGACGATGATGGTGCCGCTCCAGGTCACCATCGTGCCGGTGTTCCTGGTGCTGAAGTCGATGGGCCTGACCGACACCCTGCTCGGCCTGATCATCCCCGCCTTCCCGACCGCGTTCGGCACCTTCCTGATGCGCCAGTACTTCCTCGGCATGCCGAAGGACCTCGGCGAGGCGGCGATGCTGGACGGCTGCGGACCCTGGCGGACCTTCCGCTCGGTCTACGCCCCGCTCGCCACACCGGGGCTCGCGATCGTCGGCGTGCTGGCCTTCAACTACCACTGGAACGAGTTCTTCCGCCCGCTGATCCTGGAGACGTCCGGCCAGAACTACACGCTGCCGCTGGGCCTGGTCTCGCTCCAGGGCAATCTCGGCACCGGCTCGATCTCGGTCGTGCTCGCCGGTGTCGTGCTCTCCATGATCCCCGCCGTCGCCGTGTTCGTCGTCGGCCAGCGCCCTCTGCGCGAGGGCATCACGTCCGCAGGAGTCAACCGTTGAGCCACGCGCCCGCGTCCCTGGACCCCAACGCCCCCCGCTTCCGGGTCCGTCCGCCCGCCAACTGGGTCAACGACCCCAACGGACCGTTCCGTTGGCGAGGTCGGCACCACCTCTTCTACCAGCACAACCCGGACGCTCCCGTACACGCCAACGTCCACTGGGGCCATGTCTCCAGCGCCGACCTGGTGACCTGGGAGCACCATCCGATCGCGCTCACGCCGACACCGGGCGGGCCGGACGAGGCGGGGTGCTGGTCCGGGTGCGTGGTCGACGACGACGGGGTGCCGACCGCGGTGTACACGGGCATCGACCACGGCCACACCGGTCTCGGCACGGTCTGCCTGGCACGGGCCGCCGACCCCGACGACCCCACACTCTCCGAGTGGCGGCCGTTGCCCACTCCGGTGGTCTCCGGGCCGCCCGCCGGTTTGGACGTGGTGATGTTCCGCGACCCGTTCGTCTTCCGCAGCGGCGGCCGACGCTGGGCCCTGCTCGGCGCGGGCGACGCCGACGGAACGCCCTCGGTGCTGCTGTACGACTGCGAGGACCTGACCGACTGGCGGTTCGCGTGTGTGCTGCTGGACGGCAACGACCCGGTGGCGGTTGAGGCGTTCGGCGACCGTGCGGTGGGCTGGGAGTGCCCGCAGATGTATGCGACGGCGGGCGGGGAATGGGTCCTGGTGGTGTCGTTGTGGGACGGCGATCCCTGGGCGACGGGGTATCTGACGGGCAGCCTGGTCCCTTGCAGCGAGGGCGAGTTGCGTTTCCAGGCGCGCGGGGGCGGGCGGCTGGACCAGGGGCGGGACTTCTACGCGCCCGCGGTGCTCCAGGAGGACGGCCGCGCGCTGATGTGGGGCTGGTCCTGGGAGGCGCGGGAGCAGGGCGAGGTGGACCGGGCCGGGTGGGCCGGGGTCCTCAGCGCGCCGCGGGTCGTCGACGTCCACGAGGACGGGGCGCTGCGGGTCGCACCGGCGCCGGAGCTGGAACTGCTGCGCGCGACAGAGCCGTTCGTGACGGCACCGGGTGAGAAGGTTCCGCCGCCCGACGCGTACGACCTGACGGTCATCGCGGTCGCCCCGACGACGGTGACTCTGCTGCGGTCCGCCACGGGGGCGGAGTTGACAGTACAGCTGGATCCGGCCGGAGGGGGCGTGACGCTGGACCGCTCGGGGTGGCCACGGACGGGCCGCGAGAGGGCGGAGCCGATCGAGGTGCGCGTGCCCGGCGGACCGCGCCTGGACGTTCGGATCCTGCTGGACGGCTCCCTGCTGGAGTTGTTCGTCGGGGACCGGGCGACGGTCACCGAGCGGGTCTATCGGCGCCCGGACGACGTACCGGCGCTCGTGGTGACCGGTGCGGGGGCCGCCGTCACGGGGTGGGAGCTGGTCCCACCGACGACCGGGTGACCACGTCGCAGGCGAGGCGACGGGTGGTGGCCGGCGGGGTGCGGCCCGTGTCGATGGCGTCCAGCAGGAGCCGGGTCGCGACCTCGCCCATGGCCCGGTGCGGGAGGGCCACCGTCGTCAGGGGTGGGGTGAGGAACGCGGCCATGTGTTCCTGGTCGTCGTAGCCGACCACCGACAGCTCGCCGGGGACGGTGATGCCGAGCCGGGTCGCGGCGTGCAGGACGCCTGCCGCGACCCGGTCGTTGTAGCTGAAGATGCCGGTCGGGCGGCGGTCGGCGGGGACGTCGGCGAGGATCCGCAGCGCGCCCTCGTACCCGCCGGAGATCTCGCCGCCGGTCCGCACGACCCATTCGTCGGGGACGGTGATCCCCTCCGCCCGCAGTGCGTCCCGGAACCCGCGCAGCCGCTCGACGGAGGCGATGTCGTCGAGTCCGCCGATGTGGGCGACGCGGCGGTGGCCCTGCTCCAGCAGCAGTCGCGCCGCCGTGCGCCCGCCCGCGCGCTCGGCCGGGATGACGGCGGGCAGGGAGTCGTCCTCGGGCAGGCAGTTGGCGAGGACGGAGTGGGTGCGGTGCAGTCCCTCGGGGACGCGGACCCGGCGCAGCGACATGGCCGCGTAGATGATGCCGTCGACGCGCCGGTCGAGGAGTTCGGCGACCGCGGCGTCCTCCTTGGCCGGGTCGCCGCCGGAGTCCACGGTCAGCACGAGGTGGTCGCTGTCCCAGGCCGTCTCCATCGCGCCGCGCAGCAGCCGGCCCGCGAAGGGCGAGGAGGCGATCTCGTCGGTGACCAGACCGATCACGGCGGTACGGCGGCGGCGCAGGCCGCGGGCCACGGGGTCCGGCCGGTAGCCGAGCTGGGCGGCGGCCTGCCGGATGCGCTCCTGGGTTGCGGGCGAGAGGTTGCCCTCGGCGCGGCCGTTGAAGACGAAGGACACGGCGGTGTGCGACACCCCGGCGAGCCGTGCGACATCCCGTGACGTGGGCCGCGCGGACCCCGCCGGCTGCCTCTCCTCACCTGCGCCCATACCGCCCGCCGCCCTTGTCCCCACCCGTCGGTTGATCACTCTCACCTTATCCGGGCCCCGCGCGGACGGGGGTGCCCGGCAAGGCGGTTCCGCGACTGAGGTCTCATGCCAGAGCCTGCACGGCGTAGAGCGCGCCGACGGTGGCGGCCAGGCCGCCGAGGAGGAGGCGCAGAACCGTCTCGGGCAGGTGGGGCTGGAGGCGGGCGCCGAGGTAGCCGCCGACCAGCCCACCGAGCCCACAGGCGAGCCCGAGCCTCCAGTCGGGTGCGGCGTCGCCGGGACCGATCAGGGACAGCAGCGCGTAGGCGCCCGCGCCGACGACCGAGGTGGCGAACGTGGCGGCGAGCGCGGCAGGCGCCACCCGCGCCATCGGTAGACCCCGTGCGGCGAGGATCGGTCCGATCAGGGATCCGCCGCCGATGCCGTAGATGCCGCCGACGATCCCCACCGCCACGGCCAGCAGGGTGAGCCCCGCCGGGGACGGCTCCGCCGCTGTGATCGACCGGTGGCGGGGCGGGACGAGGGTGCGGAGGCACAGCCATACGCCGAGCGGCAGGAGCAGCCCGGCGACCAGCAGTCGGAAGACGCCCGGCCCGGGGAGAGCGAAGACACGGATCGCCGCGCCGGTGACGACGCCGGGAAGGGTGCCGATGATCAGGCGCCGCGACAGGCCGCCGCGCAGAGCGCCGTCGCGGCGGTAGCGCCACAGGGCACCGGGCCCGGCCACCACATTGAACAGCAGATTCGTCGGCGTGACCGCCGGGCTCGGCACACCGAAGACGCTCAGGTGGACCGGGAGCAGGAACACCGCGCCGGACACGCCGACCGGCGCGGTCACCGACGCGATCAGCAGGCCGACGGCCAGGCCCGTCCACACCGTCCAGTCCATCGCCGCTCCCCCACTCCTCGGCCGCCGCTGCCCACTATCGGTGCGCCGGACACCGGTTGGACGGTTCGGCAACGGGATGTTCATGAACGGCGGGCGGGCGGATCTTACGGTTCCGGCCCCAACTGGCCCTCCGTGTGCCTATGTTCACCGCGAAGTCGACGCTGTTCGCTCTCGGCCGGGAGGCCTCGTATGCGCTTCGCGCTCCGTTCCGCCGTCACCTCCGCGGTGGCCGCCGCCACTCTTCTCGTCGGCGGTGCCGGTACCGCCCAGGCCACTCCCCCGGGACCGGGGGTCACCGGGCGGGTCATCAGTCAGGCCACGGTCGGCGGGACCGACTACATACTGCGGGAGGTCACCATCCCGGCCGGTCAGGCCACCGGATGGCACTTCCACGACGGTCCGCTGTACGCGGTCGTGAAGAAGGGCACGCTGAGCCACTTCGACTCCACCTGCGCCTCCGACGGCGTGTATCCGAAGGGGAGTTTCATCGAGGAGCCCGCCGGGCCCGGCAATGTGCACCTCGGGTCCAACCTCGGTGACACGGCCGTCGTCCTTGAGGTGCTGTACGTGCTGCCGCACGGGGCGCCGTTCTCTCAGGACGCACCGAACCCGGGCTGTGACTTCCAGTGATCAGGCCGGCGGGAGCGCCTGCTCGGCCCAGATCGACTTGCCGCGGCCGGTCTGTCGGCTGCCCCAGCGCTGGGTGAGCTGGGCGACCAGGAGGAGTCCGCGACCGCCTTCGTCGTAGGCGTGGGCCCGGCGCAGATGCGGCGAGGTGGAACTGCCGTCGGAGACCTCGCAGATGAGGCTGCGGTCGCGGATCAGCCGTAGCTGGATGGGCGGTTCGCCGTAGCGGATGGCGTTGGTGACCAGTTCGCTGACGACGAGTTCGGTGACGAAGGCGGTCTCCTCCAGGCCCCAGGCGGCCAGTTGCTCGGTGGCGGACTGCCGGGCGAGGCCCACCGCGGCCGGGTCCGGTGGCACGTCCCAGGTGGCGACGCGGTCCGCACCCAGCGAGCGGGTGCGGGCCAGCAGGAGGGCCACGTCGTCGCTGGGCTCCTCCGGCATGACCGCCTTCAGCACGGTGTCGCACAGGGTGTCCAGCGACTCGGCGGACGTGGCCAGCGCACGACACAGCTCCGCGCCCGCGTGGTCGAGGTCGCGGTCGCGTTCCTCGATCAGCCCGTCCGTGTAGAGGGCGACGACCGCGCCCTCGGGCAGGTGCAACTCCACGGACTCGAAGGGCAGTCCGCCGACGCCGAGCGGCGGCCCGGCGGACAGCTCGACCAGGCTCGCGGTGCCGTCGGGCAGCAGGACGGCCGGGGGCGGATGCCCGGCGGAGGCCATCGTCAGACGGCGCGAGACGGGGTCGTAGACGGAGTAGAGGCAGGTGGCGCCGAGTTCGGCGACCTCGTCGTCATGGCCGTCCGAGGCGAGGTGGGTGACCAGGTCGTCGAGGTGGGTGAGCAGTTCGTCGGGCGGCAGATCCACGTCGGCGAGGGTGCGTACGGCCGTGCAGAGCCGTCCCATGGTCGCCGACGAGGGGATGCCGTGGCCGACCACGTCGCCGACGACCAGGGCGACCCGGCTGCCGGAGAGCGGGATCACGTCGAACCAGTCGCCGCCGATCCCGGCCGGTGAACCGCACGGCAGATAGCGGTGGGCGACCTCCACCGCCACCTGCCCGGGCAGCCCGCGCGGCAGCAGGCTGTGCTGGAGCGCGAGCGCGGTGCTGCGCTCCCGGGCGAACCGGCGGGCGTTGTCGATGCAGACGGCGGACCGGCTGGCCAGCTCCTCGCCCAGCACGATGTCGTCGCCGCTGTACTCCTCCGGATGCGCGATCCGCACCCCCACCACCACGCCCAGAGTGGTGCCGCGGGCCCGCAGCGGCACGGCGATCATCGAGTGCGCGCCTTTGCGGTACGGCCGTCCGGCGGGTGCGCGGGCGTTGCGCTCGGCGACCCAGCGGACGAAGTCGGGCTCGCCGGCCTGGCTGAGCACGGCCCGCCCGGTGTGCAGGGCGCGTGCCGGTGGTGAGAACGAGGGGTAGACGTCGTTCGCGCCGAGGCGGACGGCGGCCTCGGGGGTGCCGTCGTGGACGGAGCCGTGGGCGACCCGCCTGAGCACGATGTCGCCGGCCGCCACGGTGGGCAGTTCATCGGCGCCGAGCACCCACTCCAGCAGGTCGACGCTGACGAAGTCGGCGTAGCGCGGCACCATGAGGTCGACGAGTTCCTCGGCGGTGCGGACCACGTCCAGGGTGGTGCCGATGGAGGCGGCGGCCTCGTTGAGGAGGGCGAGGCGGCGCCGGGACCAGTACTGGTCGCTGCTGTCGAAGGCCGCCAGCGCGACGCCGTCCACCGCGCCGTCGTCGTCCCGGACCGGCCACATCTCGATGCTCCAGGCGTGCTCCCGGTTGAGCGCGGGCGCGCCGGTGAAGCTCTCGTAGTGGACGGGCCGGCCGGTCTCGGCGACCTGGCGCAGATTGCCGTGGAAGCCGTGGCTGTGCGCCGCGTCCTCGACGGTGTCCAGGAAGGGGCGGCCCAGCAGGGCCTCCTCGGGTACGCCCATCACCCGGCAGGCGGCCGCGTTCAGCCGTACATAGCGCTGCTGGGTGTCGAAGACGGACATCGACATCGACGCCTGCTCGAAGGCGCGGGCGCCGAGGGTGGCCTCCGGGCCCTCGCGATGCCGTTCGGTGGTGATCACATGGCCCGCGTCGGAGCCGTCGGGGCCGAGCAGCGGGCAGGCCGACACGGAGACGGTGACGGTGCCCTCGTCACGGTGGCGAAGGACCACCCGCCCGGCGCGTGCCACGAGCGCCGCGGACTCCACCTCCTCGGCGAGCAGATCGGCGGCCGGGCGTCCTACGACCTCCTCGGCCGGGTATCCGGTGAGTGTCCGGGCACCTTCGCTCCACGCCGTCACCGTGCCGTGGGCATCGATGGTCGCCGCCGCGGCGACTTGTTCCATAGTGTCCAGAATGGTCCCCCTGGCGCGGGGCATCAACCGCGACGAGCGGCACCGACCGAGCATGGCGGCCGCGTCATCCGCGCCCAGGGGAACCGCGCGTCTCAGCCCTCGCGGCCGCGCAGCGCCGCCAGCGCGCGGTCGGCGTGGGTGTTCATGCGCAGTTCGCTGCGCACGACCTCCAGCACCTTGCGGTCCTGCCCTATGACGAAGGTGGTCCGCTTGGTCGGGGCCAGCGACAGGCCACGCTTCACACCGAACCGCTCACGGACCGTGCCGTCGGGGTCGGACAGCAGCGGCATGCCGAGCGTGTGCCGGCCGGCGAACTCCTGCTGACGCTCGACGGGATCACCGCTGACGCCGACGGGCCGGGCGCCGACGGCGGCGAACTCGGCGGCCAGGTCCCGGAAGTGGCAGGCCTGCGCGGTGCAGCCGGGGGTCAGGGCGGCGGGGTAGAAGAACAGCACCACCGGCCCCTCGGCGAGTAGTTCGGACAGCTTGCGGTCGGTACCGGTCTCGTCGGGGAGGGTGAAGTCCTCGACCGCGTCCCCGATCTCCACGCGTGCGCTCAACTTCTGTCCTTCCGTCGTCCGGACCGTCTGCGGCGCGATGCTACCGGAGGGTAGAACCGTGGCTTCCGGTCAGGCCGGGGCGGTCCGCTGCTCCGGTTCCTCGTCGACGGCGCACTCGAGGAAGTCGTCGACCATACGGTGGAACAGGGTGGCGAGCTGCCGCAGTTCCTCGGGTTCCCAGTCGGCCAGGGCAAGCTGCATACCGCGGGCCCCGGCGTCCCGGACGCGGGCGACGGCGGCGCGGCCGGTCTCGGTGAGCTCGATGCGCTGGGCCCGGCGGTCGGCGGGGTCGGGGACCCGGGAGACGTAGCCGGACTTCTCCAGCTGCTGCACGGTGCGGGTGACGTGCGAGGCCTCCACTCCGAGCCGGTTGGCCAGCTCACCGGGGCGCAGCGGCTCGGACTCGGCGATCTGCCGCACCAGCGCCACGGCGGCGCGGTCCAGCGGGACGCCGGCCAGGGCCATCAGGCGTTCGTGGCGGCGGGCGCGGGTGCTCAGGTAGGTGATCCGGGTGAGGGCACGCTCGATCTCGGTCACTTCTGCGGAGGCGGGGACGTCCGGGAGCGGTGGGGTGGGCATACCCGCCAGTTTACCGTCTCGTTGCCTAACTCAATTAATGTACGCAGCTCCAGCAGGCCGGCCGCCGCGCGCGGGTCAGCCCCTCGGGCTCACCGGGGCCCGCCACATACCGACGAGCGCGTCGACCAGGCCGGTCGCGGCGTCCTGCCAGTCGGCACGCGGCGTGGCGGTGTCCTCGGCGAGCGCGCGTTCCCGCTCTGCGGTCATGTGGACGATGAGCTGACGGGCCATGTCGCCGCGCTCGGCCCGGACCTCGTCGGGCAGCTCGGGCAGACTGCGGCGCAGCCCCTCGACGATCTCGCGGAGCGCCGGGGAGCCGAGCGCCTCCTCGACCATGATCCGGTGCAGGGCGGGGTCGGTCATGACCTGGGCGCAGAACCGGGCGTACCAGGTGGGGCTGCCGAGCGCGGCGAGGTGCTCGAAGACGGGCCGGACCAGACAGTCCACCCAGTCGCGCAGGTCCGTGGAGCCGATGACCCGCTCGACCAGGCCGGTCCTGATCTCCTCGATGGGCGCCGCGTGCTTGCGGACGATCGCGCGGACCAGGTCGGTCTTCGTACCAAAGTGGTAGCCGACGGCGGTGTTGTTGCCCTGTCCGGCGGCCTCGCCGACCTGGCGGTTGGAGACCGCGCACACCCCGTGCTCGGCGTAGAGCCGCTCGGCTGCGGTCAGGATCAGTCCCCGGGTCGCGCTGACCTGCTCCGCCCGGACCGCCCTGCCTGCCATGATCGTCTCCGCACCGGGACCGTTCAATCCTTCCGCACGGGCCGGTCCCTACGGCCGCCGCGCGGCGTTGTTCCAAGAACGGCAGCCTACGGGGCGCCCGGCGGGGCGCGCGCGGCGGCCGTTCAGGCGAAACCCGAGGCGGGAGCGCGTGAGGGACCCTCCGCCCGTCGACATCTGACCCGTGAGTCTGCCCCTGATCCCTCCGATGCTCGCCACGCCCGGCACCCTGCCGCCCGCCGCGCAGGACGCGCGCTGGGCCTACGAGACCAAGCAGGACGGCCAGCGGGTGGTGGCCTACCTCGACGGGGACGGCGGTCTGGTCCTGCGGGCCCGTTCCGGGGAGGAGGTCACCGCCGCCTACCCCGAGTTGAGCCCCCTCTCCGGCATGCTCGGCGCGACGCCCGCGGTGCTGGACGGGGAGGTGCTCGCCCTCGACGAACAGGGCCGCGCGGACTTCCAGTTGCTCCAGTCCCGGATGGGGCTGGCCCACGCGCCGCAGCGGGCGGCACGCCGGGCCGCCGAGGTGCCGGTGCACTACGCGCTGTTCGACGTCATGCACCTCGGTGGGCGGTCACTGTTCCGACTCCCCTACCTGCGGCGGCGGGAGCAACTGGAAGGGCTGGGGTTGGAGGGCCCGCACTGGTCCACACCCGCGGCGCTGGTCGGCCACGGTGAGCAGGCCCTGCGGGCGACCCGTGAGCACGGTCTTGAGGGGCTGGTGTGCAAGCGGCTGGACTCCGTGTACGAGCCAGGGGTGCGGTCGCGGAACTGGATCAAGATCCGCAACATGCGCAGCGCGGACGTCGTGGTGGGCGGCTGGCTGCCGGGGAAGGGGCGGATCACGGGTCTGCCCGGTGCGGTGCTGGTGGGCCAACGGGCCGGCGGGCGGCTGCGGTACGTCGGCGGGGTGGGCACCGGGTGGAGCGCGCGGGAGCGGGAGCAGCTCGGCGTGCTGCTCCTGGCCGCCGAGACGGACGTATGCCCCTTCGATCCCGTGCCCGCGGTGCCGGGTGCGCGCTGGGTCGTGCCGCGGCTCGTCGGGGAGGTGCGGTTCAGCACGCGTACCCGGGCCGGGCTGCTGCGGCAGCCGTCGTGGCTGCGGCTGCGGCCGGACCTGACGCCGGAGGAGTCGGCGGCCGATCTGCCGGACGACGTCGACTGACCTTTCTTCAAGATCCAAACTGTTGGGTCGGGCGTAACCGGAGTGATGCCTTTTCACTCTTGGCGCGGACATGAAAAGCCGGGAAGCTGAACTCCCCATTCCCCCACAGCCGTTGGGCTGCGCCCGCGAGGAGGACGCAGTGTCGTCACCGTCGTCGAAGAAGCACCGCAGAAGATGGCTCACCGGTCTTGCCGGTGCCGCCGCGCTCGTCATCGCCTTCCCCTCCGTCGCCTTCGCGGCCCCGCCGCAGGCACTGCCCGCCAATGCCGAGTCCGCCGAGTTCACCTACCAGCCAGCGTTCGACTACGACACGGACGGCTGCTACTCCACGCCCGCGATCGGCCCCGACGGGACCGTCAACGGCGGCCTGAACCCGACCGGCGCCCTCAACGGCAGCTGCCGGGACGCCTGGGACCTCACCAACACCAACAGCTACTCGCGCTACAAGTGCAACAACGGCTGGTGCGCGTACCTGTACGGCCTGTACTTCGAGAAGGACCAGGCCATCGCGGGCAGCAGCATCGGCGGGCACCGGCACGACTGGGAGCACGTCGTGATCTGGGTGCAGAGCGGCGCCGTCAAGTACGTCTCGACGTCCAACCACGGCTCGTTCACGGTGAGCGCGGCGTCGTCCGTCCGTTTCTCCGGCACGCACGCGAAGATCGTGTACCACAAGGACGGCATCAGCACGCACTGCTTCCGGCTCGCCAACTCCAATGACGAGCCGCCGGAGAACCACCAGGGCACCTGGCAGTACCCGCCGCTGGTCGGCTGGAACGGCTACCCGTCGGGCGTGCGCGACAAGCTGGTCGCCTACGACTTCGGCAGCGCCAACTTCGGTCTGAAGGACGCCAGTTTCGGCAACCACCTGTCGTCCGCCAAGCCGTCGGGCATCACCTTCGACCCGTACGCGTGAGGCCTCGGGCCCGGGGACTAGGACCAGCGCCGTCCGGCGCCTCCGCCCCGGGCCCGATCCGGTGGTGTCGCCCGCTGTCTAGCGTGATCGGCATGAACTCCACCGACACGAGCGGATCGCTCGAAGAAGCCCTGGAACGCCTGCACGCCGCCGGCCCGGAACGCGAGGGCTGGCTGACCAACCACGCTCCCATGGTCGTCGAGGCGCTCGCCGCGAACGGGCAGGCGGGCGCATTGCACCGCTGGGTGGATCTGTACCGGGACCGGCTGGAGGACTTCCCGGACCGGCTGGCCCCGGTCACGGACGACAACTGGCCCTCCGCACTGGGCGATCCACGCCGGATCGCCGACTGGACGGACCACTTCGCCCGCGCCCTCGCCGACCGCCCCTGGCGCGACGTCCTCACCGAGTGGTGGCCGCGCCTGCTCCCCGGGATGTACGGCGGCGCCACGCATGTGATCATCCGGGTCGGCCACGCCGTACGCGCCCTCGAAACCGGCGAGTCGGCGCCCCGGAGCGCCGAACTCGCCCACGCGCTGGGCTACTGGGCGGCCCGGCATCAGCCCCTGACCGGCTTCGACGTCCTGCCGGGCACGCCGGCCGCGAGCGAGGCCCTGGCCGCCGTACCCCCGATCCCGCCGGGGCACATGGGGTTCCGCAACCGGCTGGCCGCCGTGCAGCAGTTGCCCACCTGGGCGGAGGACGTCACCGACCCGGACACCGCGCGGGACCGGCTCACCGAGCTGGTCCGGGCCGCGACCCACCGCTACGCCACCCATGGCCACGGCGAGCCGACCATGCTCGTGCACGCGGCGACGGCCCCCAACGCCGTGCTGCGCGCCCTGGATTCGCTGCCGCGCGAGCTGTGGGTGCCGAGCCTGCACGCGGCCTGGACCGCGTCCGCCGCCGTCACCGCCATGTACACCCCCGCGGAGCCGGTCGCCTACCGGGCGTCCGCTCGGCTCACCGCCGAGGAGGTCATGGAGCGGGCGCTCGCGCACGGCGACGAGCACGTCATCAAGCTGACCGACACGGCCCTGGACGTCGGCGACGACCTCGCGCTCGCCGCGGCCCAGCGGGCGATCGAGATCAGCGAGCCGCTGGTCGCGTGACCGTCAGCGAGTCGCCCAACTCGGTCCGCCCGTACAGGACGTAGTGCCCTTCACGCCGCGAGGTCAGCAGGCCGGCCTCCCGCAGCACCGCCAGATGGGCGGAGACGGTGGAGGGGGCGAGGCCGTGGCGGGCGGCGAGTTCGGTGGTCGAGGCGGGGACGGCCAGACCGGTGAGGACCGCGGCGCGCTGATGTCCGAGGAGCCGGGCCAGGGCCTGCGGCGGGTCGGGCGGGGCGGTGTCGTGCAGGCGGCCCATGCCGCGCGCCGGGTAGATGACGGTGGGCTGCCAGGGGCGGGCGAAGCCGCTGACCACGTCCGGCCAGACGAACACGCTCGGCATCAGCAACACGCCCCGGCCGTCGGCGCGTTGGGCGTCCGCGTGGTCGCCCGACATCCGCAGCGTGAGCGTGTGCCCGGCCCAGCCGATGCCCGGGTGCAGTCCGGTGAGCAGCGCGTCGAGTCCGCCGTCCGCCGCCTGCCGGGAGCGGTGGGCGATATCGGCTTCCAGCACGGCGCGGTGGCGGGCCCAGTCCGGCGCGAGCAGGGCGTGCCAGGCGCGTTCGGTGAGGTCGGCCAGGCGCCGGACGGTGGCGGCGGGGTCGTCGAGCGCCGCGCGCCCCTCGGCGGACGCGGCCAGTCCGGGCGTACCGGCGAGCGAGCGGACCATCTCGGCATGGGCGAGGGACGGGTCGGTGGCCCGCATCCGCGCCAGTTCGTCCTCGATGGCCGGGTACGGCTCGGGCGGGGGCGGGCCGAGGAAGTCGGGGGTGTAGCGGCCGGGCGGCTGCATGAACAGCCACAGCGGCGACAGGTCGAGACCGGCGACGGTGCGGCCGACGCGGCGCAGCCAGCCGCGGTGGTAGCCGTGCCGGGCGGGGCGGCGCAGCAGCCGTAGCGCCTCGTGGGTCTGGCACAGCGGTGAGATCGCGAACCGGCAGCGGGTCAGGTCGTCGGTGCCCAGGTCCAGGGTGAGGGGCAAGGCGGCCTCCCTCCTTGATTCGGTCTGGGACGAAAGAGTAGAGCGGCGTTCGCCCGCCGCGCACGCTGGCCCCGATGACCGACTACCGATCAACTTCCCCTGAGTACACCGCCCGAGGCGTCGCCTGGCGCAGGGGTGGCGTCGTCGCGGCGCTGATGCTGGGCGCGTTCACCTTCAACACCACCGAGAACCTCCCGGTCGGCGTGCTCCCCCTCATGGCCGACGACCTCGGGGTGTCGCTCCCGTCCGTGGGCCTGCTGGTCACCGGGTACGCGCTGACCGTCGTCGTGGTCTCGCTGCCGCTGGCCCACGCCACCCGGGCGATCCCCCGCCGCCACCTCCTCACCGTCCTGCTCGGCCTCCTCACCGCCGCGAGCTGGGCCTCGGCCCTGGAGTTCGTCTCCTACGGCCCACTCCTCGCGGCCCGCGCCACGACCGCGCTCGCCCAGGCGCTGTTCTGGTCGGTGATGGGACCGGTCGCGGTCGGCCTGTACCCGCCCGAGCGGCGCGGCCGGATCATCGGGCTGCTGTCGGTCGGGGGCTCCCTGGCCACGGTGCTCGGTGTGCCGGCCGGGACCTGGCTGGGCGGACACGCGGGCTGGCGCACCCCGTTCGCGGTGCTCGGCGCGCTCGCGGTGGTGTCGCTGATCGCGATCGTCGTGCTGCTGCCGACCTCCCGCCCGCAGGAGAGCCACTCCGCCTACGGTGTCACCCCCGACCGGCGCCGCTTCCTCGTCGTCGTCGCCACCACCGCCCTATCGGTGACGGGCGTGTTCACCGCCTTCACCTACGTCGCCACCTTCCTCGACGAGGTCAGCGGCTTCGACGAGGACGCGGTCAGCGCCGTGCTGCTGGCCTTCGGGGCCGCGGGCCTGGCCGGGGTCACCGTCACCGGACCGCTCCTCGACCGGTTCCCGCGGGCCACGCTCGCCGTACCGGTGACCACCCAGCTGTTCGCCCTGCTCGGCCTGTACGCGACGGGGCAGAACAAGGTGGCGTGTGTGGCCCTGTTGATGCTGCTGGGGGCGTCGGTGGGCCCGGCGTTCATGGCCTCGCAGAGCCAGGTGCTCCAAGTGGCCCCGGGCCGCACCGAATCGGCCCTCGCGGCCAACTCGGTCGCCTTCAACGTGGGCGTGGCCCTGGGCGCCCTCCTCGGCGGCGCCGCGCTCACGGGATTCGGGGTCCGCGGCGCCTTCCTCGTGGGCGGCCTGCTCACGGCCGGGGCGCTCGCGGTGCTCTCGTACGGCCGCCCGAGGCTGCGGAAATCGTGTGGATCCGACGAACCGGCCGCCGCTACGGTCCGCACATGGATACGCAAGACACATGGGTCGCCGCGCGGGAACTGTTCAGAGACCTGAGCGACCACCCGGGCCCCGACGCGTTCCCGGCCGTCGTGGAGCCGTGGCTTCGGCGGGCCGAGAGGGAGTACGTCGGGGTCCTCGCCGAGGACGTCGCGAGACTGCCCCGCTCGCCCGGCGAGGAACTCGACGAGCGGGCCGCGGACCTGCTGTGGGAGCTGTACGCGCTCAGCCGGGTCAGCGACGTGCTGCTGCTGGCGTTCCAGCCGCGCCTCGACCAGGGTTCCGACCCGCTCGACGGGTGGCCGGCGGTGACGAGGGCCCAGTACCGGGAGCTGTTCACCCGGCTCGGCATGGCACCGTTCGAACAGGCCGCCGCCTTCGATCCGTTCCTGCACGAGATCGTCGAGGTCGAGCAGGCCGCGGACCCCGACGAGCCGATCAGCGTCACCGAGGTCGTGTGGCCCGGACTGTGGCACGGGCACGTCCTGTTCGGCCGGGCGGGAGTCCGGGTCCGCGCGGGCGTCCGGCACGCCGAGCGCGGGGTCGCCGATCGCGCGCCGCTGTACTGGACGTATGTGCGCCGCCATCGGCCCACCGTCGACCTGTCACAGGGCTGGGGGCACAACTCGCAGTGGCGCACGGACTTCCGGGTCGATGTGCGCACCCCGGAGGGCGCGCACCTCAATGTGTGCGAGAAGGGCGGCATGGACACAGTGAGCGACGTCGACGAGCTGCTGACCTCCGCGGAGCGGCGTGAACTGCTCATCCATCGCAGCCTGGTGCGCGCGCCGGACGACATCGCCGGGCTGTCGGCCCTGGGCGAGGGCTGGCAGGAGTCCCACTTCCCCTTCGGGTGGCAACTGTCCTGATCCGACGGGAATCGAGCGGTACCGCAGGGAACCTGTGATCCGAAGGTCTATCGTGTCGGCATGTCCGTCCCCGAACTGATCCGTATCGTCTCCCGCGACTCGCCCATGGCGCTCGCTCAAGTGGAGCGTGTCCGCGCCGAGTTGACGGCCCTGCACCCGGGGGTGCGCACCGAGGTCGTGCCGGTGAAGACGACCGGCGACAAGTGGCTGGGGGACCTGGCGAAGGTCGAGGGCAAGGGGGCGTTCACCAAGGAGGTGGACGCCGCCCTGCTGGCCGGTGAGGCCGATCTCGCGGTGCACTGCGTCAAGGACGTGCCCGCCGACCGGCCGCTGCCCGCGGGCACCGTCTTCGCCGCGTTCCTCAAGCGCGACGACATCCGCGACGCCCTGATCCACCCCGGCGGCCTCACCCTGGACGAGCTGCCGGACGGCACCCGCATCGGCACCTCCTCGGTGCGCCGGGTCGCGCAGCTCGCCGCGACCCATCCGCAGCTGGAGTGCGTGCCCTTCCGCGGCAATGCCAACCGGCGGCTGGCGAAGCTGGCGGCGGGCGAGGCGGACGCGCTGCTGCTCGCGGTGTCCGGTCTGGAGCGCATCGACCGGAGCGATGTGATCACCGAGATCCTGTCCCCCGAGACGATGATGCCGCCGATCGGCGCGGGCATCCTCGCCCTGCAATGCCGGGAGGGTGACACGGAGCTGATCGACGCCGTCAGCGGCCTCGGCGATCCGGACACCCACCGGGAGGCCACCGCCGAGCGGATGTTCCTGCATGTCCTCCAGGGCCACTGCAACAGCCCGATCGCCGGGTACGCGCGCGTGGACCACGGCGAGGAGCTGTCCCTGCGGGCGTGTGTGTTCACTCCGGACGGCAAGACGCGGCTCAACGCCCACGAGTGGGCGGGGCGACTGGATCCGGCCACCCTCGGCACCTCGGTCGCCGTGGCGCTGCTGCGTCAGGGCGCCCGCGAGATCATCGACGGCATCCCGCACTGAACCCGCGGCGGGTCAGGCGGTGCCCTCTTCCGCCTGGTCGCGCAGGAAGTTGCTGACCTGGTGGGCGAGGCACTCCCGGCCCGCGCCGGAATGCACGGGCCCCTCGTGCAGCCCGATGCCGCCGGCCCACAGCCGGCGCTCGGCCCACTCCTCCTCGACCCGCAGCTGGATCTGCACGTCGATCTGGCTCAGGCTCGCCTCCGGTCCGGCCCCGTACAGCACGGCCGTGGCCCGGCGCAGCGGGTAGACGTCGAAGCCCTCGATGAACTGGGTGTTGCGCCAGTCGATGAAGGCGCTCTCCCCGTCCGGACCGACCCGCACGTCGATCTGCCCGTCCTCCAGATGGATGCCGTAGTGCCGCTCGCCGCGGTTCTCGACCGTCACCCGCAGGCAGAAATACGTCAGACCCTCGGCGGCGTCATCACGTCCGCGCGGGGGCTCGGCGTTCTCCAGACGGTGGACGCGGACGCGCAGACCGGCATGCTCGTCGTACTCCTGCCAGTCCCCGACCACGTTCGGCTCGCACACACTGCACCTCTTCGACCTCAGAGAGCTGCTTCCTATCTGTGTGCTCAGCGCACTGTCAAATGAGCAGAATGCGCTGTGGCCAGCGGATTCACCCCCTTTGATCGCTGATCAAGCGCTGCCCAGGGACTATCCGCCGACCGGCCCGGCCGAGGGGCACGCGAGCGTGCCGCACATCACGTCGGGCGCCGGGCCTGCCGGGTGCTCTCACGCACCGAGGTCGACCGATGTCAGAATGTGCACCATTTTCCCTCATATCGGGGCAAAAGTTTTGAGTGGTCGCTGCCGGGAAGGCTCTAAGAGTGCTTCGGACCGGAGGCACGTCTGTGTGAGCCCACCTTCACCCGCTGAGGGAGGTGCGCTTCATGCCCACCGCCGGCAGAACGAAGCAGCACCCGCACAACGACGCCCCCGACACCGCGGCCGACTTCCAGCTGCTGGCGCGGCTGCCCGAAGGCCCGGAGCGCAAGGAACTGCGTGATCGTCTGGTCCGGGCCTGGCTGCCCATGGCGGAACGCATCGCGGTCCGTTTCAAGGGCCGCGGCGAGGCCCTTGAAGACCTCTACCAAGTGGCCGCGCTCGGCCTCGTCAAGGCTGTCGACCACTACGACCCGGACCGCGGCTGCGCCTTCGAGGCGTACGCGGTGCCCACCGTCACCGGCGAGATCAAGCGGCACTTCCGCGACCACATGTGGACGCTGCATGTGCCACGCCGGATCCAGGATCTGCGCAACCGGGTGCGCCAGGCGACGAAGGAACTGTCGCAGACGACCCCGGGCCGTCCCCCGACCGTCCGGGAGATCGCCGAGCTGACCGAGCTGACCGAGGCCGAGGTCCGCTCCGGGATGGAGGCACTGGACTGCTTCTCCGCGCTGTCGCTGGAGGCGGAGATGCCCGGCACCGACGGGTACGCCCTCGGCGACTCGCTCGGCGAACCGGACCCGGGCTTTGACGTCGTGGTCGACCGGGTGGCCGTCCGACCGTGTCTGGAACGGCTGCCCGAACGCGAGCGCACCATCCTCTACCTGCGGTTCTTCCGCGGCATGACCCAGAGCCGCATCGCCGAGCAGCTCGGCATCTCGCAGATGCATGTGTCCCGACTGCTCAGCGGCTGCTTCGCGCACCTGCGGGAGGAGCTGCTCGTCCAGGCCCCATGAGACTCGCCCGGGCCCCGTGCGGGAGCTAGAGCTCCTCGGTCCGCCCCGGGATCTGCGTCGGGCCGTGACGGTCGAGGGCGTCCTCGAGTTCGGCGCGGATCTGCGGGGGCATCTCCCCGTCGCGGCCCCAGATCAGGATCAGGTCCGCGACCTGGCGGAGTTTGATGTTGGTGTGCTGGGACACGTCCTTGAGCACCGCCCAGCCCTGGGCGGGGGAGACCCGGCCCAGCGCCACGACCATCCCGATCGCCTGGTCCACCACGGCGTGCGAGGTGACGGCCTCCTTGAGCTGCGCCACCTCTTCTTGCAGCTCGGACATCCGGCCGGTCTCGTCGGCTGGCTCATGCGGAACGCGGGGCACGTATCCATACTCGTCACTCGCGCGGCGGTATGCCACTGCCCGGAGTGGAATCATCTTTGTTTCGGCAAGCCGGCCGGGGTACTCGGCAGGCGCCCCCAGGGGTAACGGCCGGACACTGGGAAGAGACGCCGGTGGCCGCCGGCCCGGCGAGACCAGGACGCGACAGCCATGAACCACGACACGAAGCTCCCCCGCGGCACGCGTGAGGTCGTCTCCACGCACTCCGTGTTCGGCGCCCCCTGCTGGGTGAGCCTGACCAGCCGGGATCTGGAGACCACGCAGGACTTCTACACCGCCGTCCTCGGCTGGCGCTGGCGCACCGGCAGGCTCGGCGACCGCTTCCGGATCGCCCTGGCCGACGGGCATCCCGTCGCCGGGATCGCCGCGGTCGCCTCGATGTGGCAGATGGCGGTGGCCTGGACCCCGTACTTCGCCGTGCGCAGCGCGGACGAGGCGGTGTCGCGGGTGCAGGAGCGCGGCGGCACCTCCGCGGTCGGGCCGATCTCCTTCCCGCCGGGGCGGGCGGCCCTGCTCGCCGACCGGGACGGCGCGACGTTCGGCATCTGGGAGGGCGAGCTGGTCAGCGACTGGGAGACCTGGCGCCGCTCCAGCCCGGCCTTCATCCGCCTGCACACCCGCGACGCCTTCGACGCCGCGATCTTCTACGGCGAGGTCCTGGACTGGGCCTCGCAGCGCCCCGGCTGCTGCGAGGTGCACTACGAGGGCGGCGAGGTCGTGCTGCGCAGCGGGGGCGATGTGGTGGCCCGGATCGTGTCGGGCGCCCTGGGCGCCGCTCCCGACCCCACCATCCGCCCGCACTGGCAGGTGCACTTCGCGGTCCATGACGTGCCGGCCTGCGCCCGGACCGCCGAGCAGAACGGCGGCAGCGTGCTGTCGAAGTCCGACGACGAGGCCGTACTCCGCGACCCTGACGGGGCGCAGTTCACGGTGACCTCGCGTCGCGAGCGCTAGAGGCCGGGCGATCGGGACGGGCGGGACAGCAGGACCAGGCTGCGGGCGGTGACCGTCATCGTCGTGGCGGCCTTGTGCTCGGTCTCGTCGGGGGCGCCCTGGGGTTCGGCCGTGTCGATCAGGGTGGTCCAGCGTTCGCCGTAGGCGGTGTCCGGGAGCTGGAACTCCACCGGCTCCCAGTAGCTGTTGAGCAGCAGGAGGAACGAGTCGTCGACCACGGGGCGGCCGCACCGGTCCGGCTCGGCGATGGCGTCGCCGTTCAGGAACACGCCCACGCAGTGCGCGTCGGAGCGCTGCCAGTCCTCCTCAGTCATCTCGCGGGCGTCGGGCAGCAGCCACACCAGGTCGGGCAGCGGCTGGCCCGCATGGGTGACGGTCTGGCCGCGGAAGAAGCGGCGGCGGCGCAGCACGGGGTGGGCGGCCCGCAGGCCGATGACGTACCGCGTGAAGTCGGCGAGGTCGCGCTGTTCGCCGGTCAGCCGCCAGTCGATCCAGGAGACCTCGTTGTCCTGGCAGTAGGCGTTGTTGTTGCCGCGCTGGGTGCGGCCGAGTTCATCGCCGTGGCAGAGCATCGGGATGCCCTGGGAGAGCAGCAGGGTGGCGAGGAAGTTGCGCTGCTGGCGGGCGCGCAGCTCCAGCACGGCAGCGTCGTCGGTGCCACCCTCCACACCGCAGTTCCAGGACCGGTTGGTGCTCTCGCCGTCCCTGTTGCCCTCGCCGTTGGCCTCGTTGTGCTTGTCGTTGTAGGAGACCAGGTCGCGCAGCGTGAACCCGTCGTGCGCGGTGACGAAGTTGACGCTGGCGCGCGGGCGGCGCCTGCTGTGCTGGTACAAGTCGGAGGAGCCGGTCAGCCGGGACGCGAAGTCGCCCAGGGTGTGCTCGCCGCCCCGCCAGAAGTCGCGCACGGTGTCGCGGTACTTGCCGTTCCACTCCGACCACAGCGGCGGGAAGTTGCCCACCTGGTAGCCGCCCTCGCCGACGTCCCACGGTTCGGCGATCAGCTTGACGCGGCTGATCACCGGGTCCTGCTGGATCAGGTCGAAGAATGCCGAGAGCCGGTCCACCTCGTGGAACTGCCGGGCGAGCGTGGCCGCGAGGTCGAAGCGGAAGCCGTCGACATGCATCTCGGTGACCCAGTACCGCAGCGAGTCCATGATCAGCTGAAGTACGTAGGGGTGCCGCATCAGCAGGCTGTTCCCGGTGCCGGTGGTGTCGTAGTAGTGCGACCAGTCGCCGTCCACCAGCCGGTAGTAGGAGGCGTTGTCGATCCCGCGGAAGGACAGGGTCGGGCCCTTCTCGTTGCCCTCGGCGGTGTGGTTGTAGACGACGTCGAGGATCACTTCGAGACCGGCCGCGTGCAGCGCCTTCACCATCGACTTGAACTCGGCGACCTGCTCGCCGCGGGTGCCGTGGGCGGCGTAGGCGTTGTGCGGGGCGAAGAAGCCGATCGTGTTATAGCCCCAGTAGTTGGTCAGGCCCCGGTCGGTCAGCACGCCGTCCTGGACGAACTGGTGCACCGGCATCAGCTCGACCGCGGTGATGCCCAGCGAGGTCAGATGCTCGACGATCGCGGGGTGCGCGAGCCCGGCGTAGGTGCCGCGCAGTTCGTCGGGGACGGCGGGGTGGGTGCGGGTCAGACCGCGCACATGGGCCTCGTAGATGACGGTGTCCGCGTACGGGCGGCGCGGCGGCCGGTCGTCGCCCCAGTCGAAGTACGGGTCGGTGACCACGCCGAGCATGGTGTGCCCGGCGCTGTCGCCCGCGGAGGGACCGTCGGGGCCGCGTTCGAAGAGGGACGCGTGGTTGTCCGGCTGGCCGTCGACGGCGCGGGTGTACGGGTCGAGGAGCAGCTTCGCCGGATTGCAGCGGTGGCCGACGGCCGGTGCCCAGGGGCCGTGCACCCGGTAGCCGTAGCGCTGGCCGGGGCCGACGCCGGGCAGGAAGCAGTGCCAGACGAAGCCGTCGACCTCGGTCATCTCCACGGTGCTGTGCCGTCCCCGGTCGTCGACCAGGACCAGCTCGACCTGCTCGGCGACCTCGCTGAACAAGGCGAAGTTGGTGCCCTGTCCGTCGTAGGAGGCGCCCAACGGGTAGGGGTGCCCGCTCCATGCGGGCACCCCTGAGCGCTTGGTGCGGGCCGTCACCGCGCCCCCTCCAGCACCCGATCGGGAGCCGGGGCGGCCAGCGCGGCGGCCGGCACCTCGCGGGGCACCTGGCGCACCTCGCGCAGGCTGGGCGCCGGGGCGGTCGGCACCAGCGGCACGCGCTCGCCGGCGCGGGCCCGCTGCGAGAACCAGATGACCTTGCTGCCGGTGTCCGTGGCGCAGCAGCCCCAGCCGTCGCTGATCGCGGCGATCTGCTCCAGACAGCCGCGCAGTTCCTGGTCCGGGCGCAGATCACGGTCGTTGTCCCCGATGGCCGTGATGAGGTGCTGGCCGTTCCACCACATCTCGATCGACGTGTTCTTGTCCGTCGCGTGCTCGTCGATCGCGGTCAGCAGGAGTTCGGCACCGCCACAGACCGGCTGCACGAGGTTCTCCAGGTCCCAGTACCGGAGGTGAGCGGCCAGGATGCGCCTGACCTGTCCGACGCGCTCCGGGCTCACTTCCACGTCGAGGTGGTAGTAGCAAGGCACTGCGGTCTTCATCTCGTTGGCTCCTCACCGGCGAGGCTCGGCGCTTCCTCCGTCCCCGCGGGACGGGCCCCGAACGCGAAGCGTGAGCGTCGATCGCTTCTGAGTCACCTCAAGAGTGGGAGCGCTACGCCATTCGTGCAACACGAGCACCGGGAGCAACCGGCGACATGGTTGAAGCTCTAACAAGACGCTGAGTCGTCACACATGCACCATGAGTGAAGACCCGCGCGCCCGTGCGGCATGCGTGTGTCCGCGCACGGCCACCCCCGACCGACCGGTGGACCTGCGCCCTGAAACCCGAGAGGTGAACGGCGTCATGTTGCTACCGGCAAAAGCCGAAGTAGCCCGCCAGCTGGGGCGGTACCGGGCCTGGGAGCGCGTCATGCTCGCGTCCCCGGCCGACCGCTCGGTGCGGGCCACCTTCGAGGACTCGGGCTACACCTTGTGCGTGCTCATGGGGAAGCGCTGCGCGCGCGAGGCCGCGGACGCCGCCGAGCGCTATCTGCGCAGCAGCGTGGGCGCCTATCTGAGCGAGCAGGACGAACGCCCCCTTGCCGGCGTCGCCGTCCGACGGAGTCCACCGACGGCCAAGCGACGTTCCCGGGCCGGCAGGTAGACCCCTTCCGGCACAGCTTGAATCCCACGGCCGGGCCTTGCGGGGCCCGGCCACCAGCACGACGGAGGCGAGAGCAACCATGAAGGCAACCGCGGCCATCGGCCGTATCCCGGTACGGCATGTCCAGCCTGCCGTGGAGTGCGGCAGGCGCCCGGCGAAGGCGGTCGTGGGCGAGACGTTCCAGGTCTCGGCGACCGTGTTCCGGGAGGGGCACGACGCCGTGGCCGCCAATGTCGTGCTGCGGGACCCGCTGGGCCGTCCGGGCCCGTGGACCCCGATGCGTGAACTCGCCCCCGGCACCGACCGCTGGGGCGCGGAGGTCACCCCCACCGCCACCGGGAACTGGACCTACCAGGTCGAGGCCTGGAGCGACCCGGTGACCACCTGGCGCCGCACCGCCCGGATCAAGGTGCCGGCCGGGATCGACACCGGGGTGGTCCTGGAGGAGGGCGCCGACCTCTTCGAGCGCGCGGCGGCCGGGGTTCCCGCCAAGCGGCGGCCGGTTCTCCTCCGCGCGGTCGAGGACCTCCGGGACGATTCCCAGCCGGTCGTCTCCCGGCTGGCGGCGGCCTTCCGGCCCGAGGTGGACCGGGTCCTGTCGCGGTATCCGCTGCGGGAGTTGGTGACCGTCTCGGATCCGCTGCCGTTGCTGGTGGAGCGGGAGCGGGCGTTGTTCGGGTCGTGGTACGAGTTCTTCCCGCGCTCGGAGGGCACGGTCGAGGTGCCGCACGGCACGTTCCGCACGGCGGCGCGTCGGCTGCCGGCGATCGCCCGGATGGGCTTCGACGTGGTGTATCTGCCGCCGATCCATCCGATCGGCACGACGTTCCGCAAGGGCCGCAACAACACCCTCGACCCCGCGCCGGAGGATGTGGGGGTGCCGTGGGCGATCGGCTCCCCGGAGGGCGGGCACGACGCCGTGCACCCGGCGCTGGGCACGCTGGAGGACTTCACCTGGTTCGTCGGCAAGGCCCGCGAGCACGGGCTGGAGGTGGCGCTGGACTTCGCGCTCCAGTGCTCCCCGGACCATCCGTGGGTGCACAAGCACCCGGAGTGGTTCCATCACCGCCCCGACGGCACGATCGCCTATGCGGAGAACCCGCCGAAGAAGTACCAGGACATCTACCCCATCGCCTTCGACGCGGACCTGGACGGGCTCGTCGCGGAGACGCTGCGGGTGCTGCGGCACTGGATGGGCTGCGGGGTGCGGATCTTCCGGGTGGACAATCCGCACACCAAGCCGGTGCTGTTCTGGGAGCGGGTGATCGGGGAGATCAACCGCACCGACCCGGATGTGATCTTCCTGGCGGAGGCGTTCACCCGCCCGGCGATGATGCGCACCCTCGCCCAGGTCGGCTTCCAGCAGTCGTACACGTACTTCACCTGGCGCAACACCAAGCAGGAGCTGACCGAGTACCTGTCGGAGCTGTCGGGCGAGTCGGCGGCCTACATGCGGCCGAACTTCTTCGCCAACACCCCCGACATCCTGCACGCCTTCCTCCAGCACGGCGGCCGCCCCGCGTTCGCCCTGCGCGCCGTCCTCGCGGCCACCCTCTCCCCCACCTGGGGCATCTACAGCGGCTACGAGCTGTGCGAGAACCGCGCCCTGCGCGAGGGCAGCGAAGAGTACCTGGACTCGGAGAAGTACCAGTTGCGTCCACGTGACTGGGACACGGCGGACACCATCGCTCCACTCATCACCAAGCTGAACGCCGTCCGGCGCCGCCACCCCGCGCTGCACCAGCTGCGCAATCTGCGCTTCCACCACACCGACAACGACGCCGTGCTCGCGTACAGCAAGCGCACCGGCAAGGACACGGTCGTGGTGGTCGTCAACCTCGACCCGCACCACACCCAGGAGGCGACGGTCTCGTTGGACATGCCGCAACTCGGCCTGGACCGGGATGAATCCCTGTCCGTGCACGACGAACTGACGGGTGAGACCTATCTGTGGGGCAGGACCAACTATGTGCGCCTCGAGCCCGGCCGGGCACCCGCGCACGTACTCCACGTCCGCACCTCGCCCGCCTCGCCGCAGAACGGAGGGTCTACCGCGTCATGACTGTCAACGAGCCCGTCCATGACACCTTCGAGGACACCCCGGCCAAGGACCGGCATCCCGACTGGTTCAAGAGCGCCGTCTTCTACGAAGTCCTCGTCCGTTCCTTCCAGGACAGCAACGGCGACGGCGTCGGTGACCTCAAGGGCCTGACCGCCAAGCTGGACTATCTCCAGTGGCTCGGCGTGGACTGCCTCTGGCTGCCCCCGTTCTTCAAGTCCCCCCTGCGGGACGGCGGCTACGACGTCTCCGACTACACCGCCGTCCTGCCCGAGTTCGGCGACCTCGCCGACTTCGTGGAGTTCGTCGACGCCGCCCACCAGCGCGGCATGCGGGTCATCATCGACTTCGTCATGAACCACACCAGTGACCAGCACCCGTGGTTCCAGGAGTCCCGGAAGAACCCTGACGGGCCGTACGGCGACTTCTACATGTGGGCCGATGACGACAAGCAGTACGCGGACGCGCGGATCATCTTCGTCGACACGGAAGTGTCCAACTGGACCTTCGACCCGGTGCGGGAGCAGTACTTCTTCCACCGGTTCTTCTCCCACCAGCCGGACCTCAACTACGAGAACCCGGCCGTGCAGGAGGAGATCCTGGGCGCCCTGCGCTTCTGGCTCGACCTCGGTATCGACGGCTTCCGGCTGGACGCCGTGCCGTATCTGTACGCCGAGGAGGGCACCAACTGCGAGAACCTCCCGGCCACTCATGAGTTCCTCAGGCGCGTCCGGCGTGAGATCGACGCCATGTATCCGGACACTGTGCTGCTGGCGGAGGCCAACCAGTGGCCCGAGGACGTCGTCGACTACTTCGGCGACTACCGCGCCGGCGGCGACGAGTGCCACATGGCCTTCCACTTCCCGGTCATGCCCCGCATCTTCATGGCGGTCCGCCGCGAATCGCGCTACCCGGTCTCCGAAATCCTCGCCAAGACCCCGGCCATCCCCTCCGGCTGCCAGTGGGGCATCTTCCTGCGCAACCACGACGAGCTGACCCTGGAGATGGTCACCGACGAGGAACGCGACTATATGTGGGCGGAGTACGCCAAGGACCCCCGCATGCGCGCCAACATCGGCATCCGCCGCCGCCTGGCGCCGCTCCTGGACAACGACATCAACCAGATCGAGCTGTTCACCGCGCTGCTGCTCTCCCTTCCGGGCTCGCCGATCCTCTACTACGGCGACGAGATCGGCATGGGCGACAACATCTGGCTCGGCGACCGGGACGCCGTCCGCACCCCGATGCAGTGGACCCCGGACCGCAACGCGGGCTTCTCGACGGCCGACCCCGGCCGGCTCTACCTGCCCACGATCATGGACCCGGTCTACGGTCACCAGGTCATCAACGTCGAGGCGGCCATGGCGTCGCCGTCGTCGCTGCTGCACTGGACACGCCGGATGATCGAGATCCGTAAGCAGAACCCGGCCTTCGGACTCGGTTCCTTCACCGAACTCCAGTCCTCCAACCCGGCGGTGCTGGCCTTTCTGCGGGAGTACGAGGACGATCTCGTCCTGTGCGTGAACAATTTCTCCCGTTTTGCCCAGCCGACCGAGCTCGATCTGCGCGAGTTCGACGGGCGGCACCCGGTGGAGCTGTTCGGCGGGGTCCGCTTCCCGGCCATCGGCGAGCTGCCGTACCTGCTGACGCTGGCGGGACACGGCTTCTACTGGTTCCGGCTCTCCCGAGTCGCCTCCCGCATCGGCCGCCGACCCTGAGCGTCTGCCCCTTGTGCGTGTGCCCTTGAGCGTGTGCCGACGAAAGGACGCGTCACCATGACGAAGACCGCATCCCTCAGGCCGAGTGCGCCGGCCGTCGCCGACATCATGGTCTCGCTCGGCGGTCTGCTGCGTCAGTGGCTGCCGCGGCAGCGGTGGTTCGCGGGCAAGGACCGGCCGGTCACCGACCTGGCCCTGTTGTCCATGACCGAGTTGTTCCCGGGCTGTCTGCATCTGCTGGTCCACGCGGGCCACGTCCCGGTGCCGGCGCCCGGCGGCACCACCGCGCCCCCGGCCGGCGACTGCTACCAGCTGCTGCTCGGCGTGCGCGAGCACCCCTCCCCGCGCCTCGGCCGCAGCCTCATCGGCCGGGCCGAGGAGGGCCCGCTTGCGGGGCTGACGGTGTACGACGCGCTCCAGGACCTCCGTTCCGCACAGATGCTCCTGGACCGGCTGCGCCACCCCGGGACTGCGGGGCCGCTGCGCTTCGAGTCCTGCTCGTCCGTGCCGGTCCCCCCGGGTCTGACGCCGCGTCTGATGGACGCGGAGCAGTCCAACTCCTCGCTGGTGTACGGCGACGCCTTCGTGCTGAAGGTGTTCCGGCGCATCCAGCCGGGCGTCAACCCGGACCTGGAGGTGCCGGGCGCACTGGCCCGGCAGGGCTGCCCGCGGGTGCCCGAGCCGATCGCCTGGTTCCGCACCACCAGCCCGTGGGAGGCGACTCTGGGCGTGCTCCAGCCCTTCCTGCGGGACGCGACCGACGGCTGGGCGCTGGCGCTCCAGGCGCTGGCCTCCGGTGACGACTTCACGGCGGAGGCGCACCAGTTGGGGCGGGCCACCGCCGAGGTCCACCTTGCGCTCGCCTCGGCGTTCCCGTGCGAGACCCTGCACGAGAACGGTCTTACGGCGGCGGGGATGACCGAGCGTCTTGATGCCGCGGCGCACTCCGTACCGGCGCTGCGGCCGTTCGTGCCGGGTCTGCGGACGGCGTTCGGGGCGCTCAGCACCTGCGACTCCGGTCCGCCCGCGCAGCGCATTCACGGCGATCTGCATCTGGGCCAGGTGCTGCGGGCCGGACGCGAGTGGTTCGTGATCGACTTCGAGGGCGAGCCCTCACGTCCGCTGGCGGAGCGGCGCAGCCCGCACTCCCCGGTGCGGGACATCGCGGGGATGCTGCGCTCCTTCGACTACGCGGCCCGGCAGCGCCGTCCGTGGCGTCCGGAGTGGGCGCGCCGCTGCCGTGAGGCGTTCTGCGCGGGCTACGCGTCCGCCGCCGGTTGGGATCCGCGCAAGAAACACGGCCTGTTGCGCGCCTATGAGACCGACCGGGCCGTGTACGAAGTGCTGTACGAAGCCAGACACCGTCCGGACTGGCTTCCCGTACCGATGGCGGCGATCGAACGTCTCGCCGTACGAGGAGGCTGACCCCATGGCGCTGCGTGACACCTCCCTGCCCGAGCCGTCCGGCCCCGCCCGGTGCGGGACGGCTCCGCCGCTGGATCCCACCGACCGGGGCCGGCTGCTGGCCGGTGCCCACCACGATCCGCACGCGCTGCTGGGGGCCCATGTGGTCCCGGAGGGGGTCGTGTTCCGGGCGCTGCGCCCGTTCGCGCGCGCGGTGAGCGTGGTCGTCGACGGTGAGCGCCGGGCCCTGGCCTCCGAGGGCGAGGGGCTCTTCTCCGGCGTGCTGCCGCTGGCCGGGATCCCGTCGTACACGCTCCTCGTGTCGTACGAGGACGGGGAGCAGGAGGTCGAGGACCCGTACCGCTTTCTGCCCTCCCTCGGCGACCTGGATCTGCATCTGATCCGGGAGGGGCGGCACGAGCAGTTGTGGAAGGCGCTCGGCGCCGAGCCCATGACCCATCAGGGCGTGACCGGGACCCGGTTCACGGTGTGGGCGCCGAACGCCCAGGGGGTGCGGGTCGCCACGGACTTCACCTACTGGGACGGCACCGCCTTCCCGATGCGCTCCCTCGGCGCGGCGGGCGTGTGGGAGCTGTTCCTGCCCGGGGTCGCCGAGGGCACGCGGTACAAGTTCGAGATCCACTCCCGGCACGGGCACCGCTTCCTCAAGGCCGACCCGATGGCACGGCATGCGGAGGTACCGCCGGACACGGCCTCCGTCGTGCACTCCTCGCAGTACGAGTGGGGCGACGAGGAGTGGATGGCGCATCGCGGGGACGTGCCGGTGCATGTGGCGCCGTTCTCGGTGTACGAGGTCCATCTGCCGTCCTGGCGGCCCGGGCTGACCTACCGTGAGCTGGCCGAGGTGCTCCCCGCCTATGTCAACGATCTCGGCTTCACCCATGTGGAGTTGATGCCGGTCGCCCACCATCCGTTCTCCGGCTCCTGGGGCTACCAGGTCACCGGGTTCTACGCGCCCATGGCGCGCCTCGGCACCCCCGACGACTTCAAGTTCCTGGTCGACGCGCTCCATCGGGCCGGCCTCGGCGTGATCATGGACTGGGTGCCCGCCCACTTCCCCAAGGACGACTGGGCGCTGGCCCGCTTCGACGGGGAGCCGCTCTACGAGCCCGGGGACGACCGGCGGGCCGAGCACCCGGACTGGGGGACGTACGAGTTCGACTTCGGGCGGGTCGAGGTGCGCAACTTCCTCGTCGCCAACGCCGTGTACTGGTGCGAGGAGTTCCACATCGACGGGCTGCGGGTGGACGCGGTCGCCTCGATGCTCTACCTCGACTACTCCCGTGACTCCGGCCAGTGGACGCCCAATGTGTTCGGCGGCCGGGAGGACCTGGACGCCGTGGCGTTCCTGCGGGAGATGAACGCCACCGTGTACCGGCGGGCACCGGGTGTGGTGACGATCGCGGAGGAGTCCACCGCCTGGGACGGAGTCACCCGGCCCACCGACAGCGGCGGACTCGGCTTCGGCCTGAAGTGGAACATGGGCTGGATGCACGACTCCCTCGGCTACATGGAGCACGAGCCGGTCCACCGCAAGTACCACCACCACGAGATGACCTTCTCGATGGTGTACGCCTACAGCGAGAACTACGTCCTGCCGATCTCGCACGACGAAGTCGTCCACGGCAAGCAGGCGCTGGTGTCGAAGATGCCCGGAGACTGGTGGCAGCAACGCGCCAATCACCGCGCCTATCTGGGCTTCATGTGGGCCCACCCCGGCAAACAACTGCTCTTCATGGGACAGGAGTTCGCCCAAGGTGCCGAGTGGTCGGAGCCCGACGGCCCCGACTGGTGGCTGCTGGACCCGGCGTACGGCGCCGAGCCCGATCACCGGGGCGTGCGCGATCTGGTGCGTGATCTCAACTCGGCCTACCGGGCCGCCCCGGCGCTGTGGCAGCGGGACACCGACCCGGGCGGCTTCCGCTGGGTCGCCGGGGACGCGGCGGAGGACAACGTCTTCGCCTTCCTCAGGTACGCCGCCGACGGCACCCCCCTGCTCGCGGTGTCGAACTTCTCCCCCGTCGTGCGGCACGACTACCGGATCTGGGTGCCCGAGGACGGTCCGGTGTGGGAGGAGACGCTCAACACCGACGCGGCGAAGTACGGCGGCGGCGACGTCACCAACCCCGGCCCGCTGAAGCCGGAGGACGACGGGATCCGGATCACGCTGCCGCCGTTGGCGACGGTGTGGCTGACGCCGTACCCCTGCTGAGGCCCGCAAGTCGGTGCGAGGTGTCCTAATGCCCGCAAATGGGCAGTCGGGGCGTACGGCGAAACCTCGTCGTCCTCGCATCGGGCCACAGAAGGGGTGCCTCAGGTGCGCACCGTCGGAGTGGAGGAAGAGCTCCTCCTGGTCGACCCGGAGTCGGGCGAGGCGCGGCCCCTGTCGGCCGCGATCCTCGCCCGTGCCGCGTTGGACAGCGCGGACGGCAACGACCCGTTCGAGAAGGAACTGCACGAGCAGATGCTGGAGTACGCGACAGCTCCGCAGTCCGACATGGACGACCTGGGCCGGGAGATAGTCCGCTGCCGCAAGGAGGCGGCACGGCACGCCGGTGAGTTCGGCTGCGCGGTGGCCGCGCTGGCCACCTCCCCGCTGCCGGTCAGCCCGAGCATCGGGCCGCACCAGCGCTATCAGTGGATGGCGGATCAGTTCGGCATCGCCACCCGTGAACAGCTCGTCCTCGGCTGCCATGTCCATGTGGCCGTGGACTCCGACGACGAGGGTGTCGCGGTCATCGACCGGATGCGGCCGTGGCTCTCCGTGCTGTCGGCGCTGAGCTGCAATTCACCGTTCTGGCAGGGCAAGGACACCGGTTACGCCAGCTACCGCAGCCGGGTGTGGCAGCGCTGGCCGTCGGCCGGTCCGACCGAGGTCTTCGGGTCGCCCGAGCGCTACCGCGAGGTCGTCGCGAACATGATCGACACGGGGGTCATCCTCGACGAGGCGATGGTCTACTTCGACGCCCGGCTGTGCCGCAACCATCCGACGGTGGAGATCCGGGTCGCGGACGTCTGTCTGCACGCCGACACGCCCGTGCTGCTCGCCACCCTGGCCCGCGGTCTGGTCGAGACCGCCGCGCGCGAGTGGCGGGCCGGTCTCGAGCCCGCGGAGCACGGGGTGAGCGTGCTGCGGCTGGCTGCCTGGCAGGCCGCTCGCGCCGGTGTCTCGGACACCCTGCTGCACCCTGTGACCATGCGGCGCAGGTCGGCCCCGGCCGTGCTGCGCGCGCTGCTCGACCACGTCGGGGAGGCGCTGGCGGACAGCGGTGACCTGGAGGACGCCCGCGACCGCGTCGCCCACCTGCTGGCCCGCGGAAACGGCGCCCGGACCCAGCGCGAACTGCTCCGGCGCAGCGGAGGTCTGCGGGACGTCGTCACCGAGTGCGTGCGGCGGACGCAGGAGTGAGGCCGGCGCCGGTCACACCCTGAGCGCGGCCCGTCCACGCCGGCCCCCGACTCGGCGAGATCATCAGGGCGGTCGGCTTGTCGGATTCCGGTACGGTTCGCTCGTACCTCGGCTAGATTCGAGCACCGCCGATAACCCTGCTCGTCGGTGGCGTCACACCGCGTACATCACAGGAGCTGCGCATGCGCGACTTCGCCCTGGCTCCCTCCGTCGCCGCGCCGCCGGTCGGCGGTCTCGCCGACAGCGTCTTCGAGCGGGCCCTGATCGAACCGACCCTGCCGGTGCTCGCCCGGCGCCTGAAGGGCTCCTCGCTGTGGACGGAGATCACCGCGGTGGAGCTGCGGGACACGGTGGTGGAGCTGGCCAAGGGCCTGATCGCCTCCGGGATCTCGCCGGGCCACCGCGTGGCGATCATGGCGCGTACCCGGTACGAGTGGACGGTCCTCAGCTACGCCCTGTGGGCGGTGGGCGCCGAGGTCGTGCCGGTGTTCCCGACGTCGTCGCGCGAGCAGGTGGAGTGGATCCTCCGGGACGCCGGGTGCGTGGGCGTGGTGGTGGAGGACGAGCAGTCGGTCATGACCGTCGGCTCGGTGTGCGCCTCACTGCCGATGCTGCGCCATGTGTGGCAGTTGGACGCGGGGGCGCTGGACGAGCTGGTGGAGCGGGGCTCGTTCGTGCCGCTCGCCACGGTCGACTCGCTGCGCCGGATCGTGCTGCCGGACTCCACGGCCGTGATCGCCTACACCTCCGGCTCCACGGGGCGCCCGCTGGGCTGCGCACTGAGCCACCGGAGCCTGGCGAGCCCGGTCGACACGCTCCTTGAGGGCTGGGGGCATCTGGTCGTGCCGCCGGGCGGGCAGGCGTCGGTGCTCGCCTTCCTGCCGTTCTCCCATGTGTACGGGCTGATGGTGCAGGGCCTGTGTCTGCGCGGCGGCATGCTGATGGGCCACGAGTCCGAGCCGAGCGGGGGCGCCCTGGAGGCGGCGCTCCGGTCGTTCCGTCCGACGTACTTCTGCGCGGTCCCGTCGGTCTTCGAGAAGATCTACAAGAACTTCCTGCGCTCCGCCCGTGAGACGGGCCGCGGCACCCTGTTCGAGCGGGCGGCGGACACCGCACGGGACTTCGCCCTGGCCGTGGAGCGGCACCGGCTCGGCCAGGGGCACGGGCCGGGATTCGATCTGCGGCTCCAGCACGCCCTGTACGAGCGGACGGTGTACCGCGGGCTGCGGGGCGCGCTCGGCGGCCGGATCCGCCGGGCGACCTCCGGCGGCTCGCCGCTGAACCGGGAGATCTCCCTCTTCTACGAGGGCATCGGCATCTACCTCAACGACGGCTACGGGCTCACCGAGACGGCGGGCGGGGTCACCGCGCAGCCGCCGGGCCAGGAGCGCTCGGGGACGGTGGGCAAGGTGCTGCCCGGGATGGACGTCCGGACGGCGGACGACGGCGAGATCCTGGTGCGCGGTCCGTCGGTGTTCCAGGGCTATGTCAACGACGAGGCTGCGACCCGGGACGCGCTGCGCGGCGGCTGGCTGGCCACCGGGGACCTCGGGGTCCTCGACTCCGACGGCTACCTGACGATCACCGGCCGGAAGAAGGACGTGATCATCACCAGCAACGGCAAGAGCATCGCCCCCGCCGCGCTGGAACAGCGGCTGCGGATGCACCCGCTGATCCACCAGGCCGTGGTCGTCGGCGACAACCGCCCCTGCGTGGGGGCGCTGCTCACCCTGGACCCGGACTTCCTGGCGTACTGGCGCGGCACCCTGGAGCCGCGCGCCGACCCGCGCGGCCGGGACTCCCGCGACGCCCGGGAGGAGAACGCGCTGCGGGAGGAGATCACCCGTGCCGTGGCGGCCGCCAACAGCACGGTGTCGCGGTCGGAGGCGATCCGGGTGTTCCGGGTGCTGCCGGAGCCGTTCGACCCTGCCAACGGCCTGCTGACGCCGTCGATGAAGCTGCGCCGGGACGTGATCGTGCGCCATTACGCGCTGGAGATCGATGCGATGTACCAGGCCCGCGCGCAGACCCGGAGCCGGCCGGTGCCGGAGGAGTTCGCCGCGTGGGACGACACCGACAACGTCTTCCGGTGAGCACGCGTGGATCGCGGCGAGCGGGGAAGCCGGACAGCCAAGGCGCCCGGGGGGAGAGACGGACGACCACGCTTTGGCTGCACAGGAGATCGCGGACCGTCTCGTCCGCTTCACCGGCGCGCTCGGGGATGTGACCGGAGCGCGGCTGGCCGCCGAGGCGTACCTGCGTGACCTCGCGCGCATCCTGCCGCCCGCCGTGCCCGACCACCGCGACGACATCCTGCTGGTGGTCACGGAGCTCGCGGCGAACTGCGTGGAGTACGCGCCGGGCCCCTTCGAGCTGCGGCTGAGCCGGGCCTTCGACGGCGTCCATGTGGTCCTGCGCGACACCAGTCCCGTGCCCCCGAAGCCGCGTGCCGGGCGGGGCGGCCGCGGAGTCGGCTGGTATCTGGTGCAGACCCTGAGCCACCAGGTCGGTGTCATCACCCATGAGCAGGGCAAGGACGTCCATGTCTTCCTGCCCTGGTGAGTCGGCCGCCGATATCGGGGAACCCCGTGTGCACGCAGATCCTTTGGGGCAGGGTGGCTGGAACAAGCGGTATGGCTGGAACAAGTCGTTCATCTGCCTGCCGCCCCCGACTGGCGCAGCGGCCGGGAGCGCGGTGGGATCGATGGGGAGCCGCAGAAGGGATGAGCACCGTGACACGACCCAGGATCCTGGTGGTGGGCGCAGGCTTCGCCGGAGTGGGGTGCGTTCGCCGGCTGGAGCGCAGGCTCGCCGCCGACGAGGCCGACGTCACCCTGGTGACACCGTTCGCCTACCAGCTCTATCTGCCGCTGCTGCCCCAGGTCGCCTCCGGCGTGCTCACGCCCCAGTCGATCGCGCTGTCCCTGCGCCGCAGCAGCAAGTACCGCACCCGGATCATCCCGGGCGGCGCCATCGGCGTCGACCTCGCCGCCAAGGTGTGCGTCATCCGCACGATCACCGACGAGATCGTCAACGAGCGGTACGACTACCTCGTACTGGCCCCCGGCAGCATCACCCGCACCTTCGACATCCCGGGTCTGACGGATCACGCGTACGGCATGAAGACCCTCGCCGAGGCCGCCTACATCCGCGATCACGTCATCTCGCAGCTCGATCTGGCCGACGCCAGCCACGATCCGGACGAGCGGGCCGCGCGGCTCCAGTTCGTGGTCGTCGGCGGCGGCTACGCGGGCACCGAGACCGCGGCCTGTCTTCAGCAGCTGACCCACAACGCGGTCAAGCGGTACCCGCGGCTCGACCCGGCGCTGATCAAGTGGCATCTGATCGACATCGCGCCGAAGTTGATGCCGGAGCTCGGCGACAAGCTGGGCAAGGACGCCCAGGAGATCCTGCGCCGCCGCGGCATCGAGATCTCGCTCGGGGTCTCCATCGCCAAGGCGGGCCCCGAGGAGGTCACGTTCACCGACGGCCGGGTCATCCCCACCCGCACCCTGATCTGGACGGCAGGCGTCGTCGCCAGCCCGCTCATCGGCACCCTCGGCGAGAAGACGGTGCGCGGACGGCTGGCGGTGTCACCCGAGCTGAGCCTGGCGGGACAGGACGGCGTGTTCGCGCTCGGCGACGCGGCGGCGGTGCCCGACCTGGCCAAGCCGGACGAGGACGCCATCTGCCCGCCCACCGCCCAGCACGCGATGCGGCAGGCCAAGGTGGCCGCCGACAACCTCATCGCCACCCTCAGGAACCAGACGCTTCGGCCGTACGAGCACAAGGACCTCGGTCTCGTCGTCGACCTCGGCGGCACGGACGCGGTGTCCAAGCCGCTCGGCGTGGAACTGAAGGGGCTGCCCGCCCAGTTCGTGGCCCGCGGCTACCACTGGTCGGCGCTGCGCACCAACGTCGCCAAGGTGCGGGTGCTGACGAACTGGACGCTCAACGCCATCGCGGGCGACGACTTCGTGCGCACCGGCTTCCAGCACCGCAAGCCCGCCCGGCTGAAGGACTTCGAGTACACGGACGCCTATCTGACCCCGGAGCAGCTGCAAGAGCACGTGACGGCGGCGGAGGGTCGGGGATAGGCACCGGTACGGGGTGGGCGCGGCTGCGGGACCGGGTCGCGGCCTCCGATCCGGGGCTGCTGCGGCTGGCCGCGGGGCTGCGGACGGTGGGCGCGATCGCGCTCACGCTGGTCGTGCTCGCCCTGGCCGGGGCCGATGTGCCGCATCTGGTCGCCGGGGCCATGGCGGCGATGGTCTCCACCTTCGCGGTACGGGAGAAGGAGCGCGGCCCGCAGGCCGTCACGCTCGCGCTGGGTCTGCCGGTCGCCCTCGCCTCCGTCAGCCTGGCCGCGCTGCTGCACTCCCATGTGGTCGCCGGTGATCTGTTCTTCGTCGCGCTGATCTTCAGTGCCGTCTACGGGCGCCGGTTCGGTGACCGCGGGACCGCGCTCGGGCTGATCGGCTTCCAGCTGTACTTCGTGTCCTTGTTCGTCGGCGCCACGGTCGAGGATCTCCCGGAGCTGTACGGCGCGGTCACGACGGCCGTGGTGTGCAGTGCCGTGGTGCGGTTCGCACTCGTGCCGGAGACCCCTGCCGGGACCCTGGAACGGCTGCGCGAGGCGTTCCGGGCCCGGTTCGCGCAGCTGGTGTCGGCACAGCTCGATCTGCTCGACGCCGGTCCCGAGGAGGCGGACCGGGCGCTGGACGACGTACGCGAGGGCACCGCCCGGCTGCATGAGACCGCGCTGATGATCCAGGGGCGGCTGGAGGAGGGCACGGCCGACGAGGCCACTGCCCGGCTGGTGCAGCGCCGGGTGGCGGACGCCGAGATCGCCGCCGAGCGGCTCGGCCTGCTCCTGCTGACCGCGCGCAGCGCCGAACGCACCGACACCCTGACCCTGCACCTGCCCGGCGCGCCCGTCCCGTCCGCCGGGCGACAGCCCGTGCGGGATGCGGCGGTCGAGGCGCTACGGCGGGATCTGCGGGCGCTGCGCCTGCTCGTGCGGCAGGCGGGCGGCACCGGCCTCGCCCAGGTGCGCAACCGGCTGCTGTCCTACCGCGAGGAGGAGAATCTGCCCGCCGCCGCCCCGGCCGTGCAGGACGTCTTCCGTGGGGTCGGCGAGGCCGCGCGGGCGGTGCTGGGCCTCAGGATCGCGCTCGACGGGCCGCAGGACGAGTCGGACGACACTCCGGCCACGGCCCGCTCCCGGGAGGAACTGGACGCCGAGGACGTCGCGATCGACGCCGTGGAGGACACCGAGCGCGAGGAGCCGACGGGGCTGCGGCGGCCGACCACCCGGGCCGCCGTGCAGGTCGCCGTGGGCTCGTCGCTGGCCATCGTCGGCGGTGAGCTGCTGTCCAGTCACCGCTGGTACTGGGCGGTGCTGACCTGCTGGATCGTCTTCCTGAACACCTCCTCCACGGGCGAGATCCTGGTGAAGGGCTATCGCAGGCTGCTCGGCACGGTGTTCGGGGTGGTGGCGGGCATTCTGCTGGCGGGGCTGGTCGGGCAGCACACGTGGACCGCGTTCGCGCTGGTGCTGCTGTTCGTGTTCTGCATGTTCTACACGGCGCCCCTGTCGTACACGCTGATGTCGTTCTTCGTGACGGCCGCGCTGGGGCTGCTCTACACCCTGCTGCACACCTACAGCATGTCGGTGCTGGTGGTGCGGATCGCCGAGACGGCGCTGGGGGCGGCGTGCGGGGTGTTCGCTGCGGCGGTGGTGCTGCCGGTGGCCACCGACCGGCGGACCAATGAGCTGCTGGGGACCGTGCTCGACCGGCTCGGCGAGGTCACCGGGGCGGCCGTGGACCAGCTCAGCGGCGGTCCTCCGGTGGAGCTGCTGGACCAGGCGCGCGAGCTGGACCAGGCGCTGGCCGACCTGCGGGCGGCGGTGCAGCCGCTGACCCATCCGGTGACCCCGCTCCGGACCCGGCGGGACACCGCCCGCTATGTGGTGGCACTGCTGGAGACGGCGGCCTATCACGCGCGCTCGCTGGCGGCGACCGCCGAGCTGCTGCCCACGCATCCCTCGATCGCGGCGGATCCCCGGCTGCGCGGGGCCGGGCGGCGGATCGCGCACAACATCGAGGCCCTCGCCGCGCATGTCGCCGGCGAGCGGACCGACGAGCGGGTCGAGACCGGTCCGAGCATCGCCTCGCTCCTGGAACCCCAACTCCCGGGCACGCCGCGATACGGCAGAGTCACCGACCGGGTGCTACGACACCTTCAGCGGCTCGACGAGTCGGTCATGGGGCTGGCGCGGCCGCTGAAGGTGCCGGTCGGGAAGGCGCCGGCCAGGACGTCGTAGGCGGTCCCGTCCCGTCGGTCAGAAGTCGGTGGGCAGGCCGCTCGCCTCCGCGATGCCGCGCAGTTCCTCGTCGTCGTGGCGGCGGTCCAGGAGGTAGGACGCGATCTCGCCCAGGCGGACGGGGTCCGCCGCGGTGGTCGCGTCGGTGACCACCCGGACCGAGCCGGTCGTCCCCAGGTCGATCTCGACGATCTCGTTGTCCAGCCGCCCGGTCACCGCGGCGGCGATGACCAGCGCGGCCTGGTCGCGCATCTCCTGCGGCAGCCCCTCGTCACTGTCCAGGGCCATGTCGGCGGGTGGCGGGCGCCGCTCGTCGATGGCTCGCAGGACCGGCTCGACGAGATCGAGCAGGCGTTGAAAGTCCTCGGTTTCCATCCGCGAACGCAGCAGGCCGAGGTAGAGGTCCACGGGCCGGCCGTCGGGCGAAAGCTCGTAGTCGTTCATGAGTGCCGCGTTCCCCGTACACGGCGTCTCAGACGCGTTGTCCGACTTCGCGGAAGAAGGCGGGTCGGACGAGGGGCACGACCGCGCTGATGCGTTTGCCGCCCGCGGGCAGGACCGACACCTCCACATCGCTGGCCAGGCAGCACACGATCGGCCAGCCGTGGCCGCCGAAGCGGCGGTGCACCCGGCGTTCGCCGGGGTCGGTGACCACCGGCAGCCGTTCGCTGCGGTCGCTCACCGAGACGCGGACACCGGGCTCGACCAGGTCGACGCGGAAGTCGGTGACTCCGCCCCCGTGCAGGATCGCGTTGGTGGTGAGTTCCGAGGCGACCAACAGCGCGTCCTGGACGGCCTCGCGGTCGCAAGGTGTGCCGGTGGCCCGGCAGTGGGCGGCCACCGCGTGGGCGACGGCCCGGCGCGCCTCGCCCGGCGCGCGCACCTCTGACGTGATCTGCTCCCCGCGCATCGTTCGACTCCGTGAAGGGATGGGTCGGTTTCGATGTTTCCTGGGCGCCACGGGTCCCTCCTTGTCTGCTCGCCCCCTCCCGGCCGCTCAAACCTCCCGGCGCCTCCCGGCCGCACGAATCGGCCGCATCGGGGTACGCGGATGCCATGACCGATGTCGTGGACTCAGACGAACTGCTCCGGCGCATCCAGCGCGCCCGCACCTGTGCCCGGCACGAGGAGCAGGCCTGGCGAACGCGGAGCTTCGGGCTGCGGGTGAGCGACCCGGAGGGCGCCCGGGAGGCCGCCGTACGGATGCTGGCGTACGAGGCGGTGCTGCGGGTGCTGGACGAGATCCTGACGCCGGGCGCGCACCCGGGTGAGGAGTGAATCGGGTCACGTGACCTGGTGCTGGTTTCGCATGGCCGACATAAATGGTTTACGGTTCATCCATACGTGGTCGCGGGGTTGACACCAGCTGTCCCCCGTACCCCGCAAACGGCCCTGGCTGGCTTCCCCCGTCCAGCCAGGGCTTTTTCATGCCCGCGGAAATCTCCACCGGTTCTGTAGTCCGTCGAGGTGCCCTACGCGTCGGCAACGGCTGAAATGGGCGTAGGGAAAGCCCCGGAACCCCGACGCCGGCGAGGAGCCCCGTGTCATGACCAAAGCGACGAAACTGCTGCCTGCCCTCCCGCCGCCGCAGCGCGAGCGGCTCATGGCACTCGCGAAGGAGGTCTCCTTCCCCGAGGACGCGCGCATCTTCGAGGCCGGAGGGACCGCCGACCGCTTCTGGGTGATCCGCTCCGGCGCCGTCTCGCTCGACCAGCGGGTGACCTCGCTGCAACGGGTCACGGTCGCCACCCTCGGCTCCGGGGACCTGCTCGGCTGGTCGTGGCTGTTCCCGCCGTACCAGTGGGACTTCGGCGCGGAGGCCTTCAGCCCGGTGCGTGCCTACGAGTTCGACGCGGCGGAGGTGCGGCGGCTGTGCGACGAGGACCAGCAGCTCGGGCTGATCCTGCTGCGCCAGGTCGCCGAGATCCTCGCGCACCGACTGGAGACCACCCGGGGCAAGTTGATGGAGCAGTACGGGATGCGCCGCAACAGCGCGCTGTAGGCGGATCTCAGACGCGGTAGCGGCGCAGCGCCGGGACGGTGAGGGCGAGGGTCAGCATCGCCACCACGACCAGCAGGCCGCCGCCCGCGACCGCCTGGCGGGCGCCGAACACGGAGCCCGCGGTGCCGTGCAGGACGTCGGCCAGGCGGGGTCCGCCCGCGACGACGACCGTGAACACGCCCTGCATCCGGCCGCGCATCTCGTCGGTGGCGGCGGAGAGCAGGATCGCGCCGCGGAAGACCATCGACACCATGTCGGCGACGCCGGCGACGACCAGGAACACCACCGCGAGCCAGAGGCTGCCGCTCAGCCCGAACCCGGTAACGGCGGCACCCCAGGCGACGACCGCGCCGATCACCATCCAGCCGTGCCGCCGCGCCCGGGAGAAGGTGCCGGAGAACAGGCCGCCGAGGACCGCCCCGACCGGGATCGCGGCGAACAGCACACCCAGCGCGAGGCCCTCGCCGTAGGAGGCGTAGGTCTCGGCGGCGAGCTGCGGGAACAGGGCGCGGGGCATGCCGAGGACCATGGCGATCACATCGGCGAGGAAGGACAGCAACAGCACCTTGTGCAGGGCGATGTAGCGGAACCCGGCCCCGATCTCCCGCACCCCGGCGCGGCGCACCGCGGAGCCCGCCAGGGGCGGCAGCGGGGGCAGCCGGTGCACCGCCCACAGCGTCACGCACAGCGCCAGCGCGTCGAGCAGATACAGCTCGGGCAGCCCGATCGCGGGGATGAGGGCACCGGCCAGCAGCGGCCCGGCGACCAGGCCGGTCTGCATGACGGTCGAGCCGAGGGCGTTGGCCGCCGCCAGCTCTTCAGCCGGGACGAGCCGGGCGATGGAGGCGTTGCGGGCCGGTGCGTTGAGGCCGAAGAATGCCTGCTGGGCGGCGAGCAGGACCATCAGGGCGGCCACCGAGTCGAGTCCCGTGGCGGCCTGGACCCAGAACAGCACCGAGGTGACGGCAATGCCGGAGTTGGTGATCAGCAGCAGCTTGCGGCGGTCCATGCTGTCGGCGACCGCGCCGCCCCACAGCGCGAAGACCACCAGGGGCAGCAGACCGGCGAGGCTCGCGTAGCCGACCCAGGCGGAGGAGCCGGTGATGTCGTAGATCTGCTTGGGCACGGCGACCGCGGTGAGCTGGCTGCCGACCGCCGTGACGATCGTGGAGGACCACAGCCGACGGTAGGCGGGGCGGCGCAGTGGGCGGGTGTCCATGGCCCAGCGGCGCACGCCGCGCCGGGTCTGCTGAGGGGTCTTCTGCTGTTCGCCGGTATCCACGGACATCCTGGTTGCTCGTTACATCTTTCTGGAACCAGGGTTCACTATCGCACCGCCCGGCGGGAGTTCGGGACGCGGGATCTCAGCTTCCGCATCTCAGCTGCCGAGGATCAGTGACATCCCGAGGACCAGCATGGTCGCGGCGACCAGACCGTCCAGGATCCGCCAGGCGACGGGCCGGGACAGATACGGGCCGAGCAGCCGGGCACCGAAGCCCAGCGCGGCGAACCAGCACAGGCTGGCCAGCGCCGCGCCGAGCCCGAACGTCCAGCGCAACTCGCCCCGGTCGGCGGCGATCGAGCCGAGCAGGAAGACGGTGTCGAGGTAGACGTGCGGGTTGAGCCAGGTCATCGCCAGACAGGTCAGCACCGCCCGCCGCCGTGACCCCGCGGCGTCCCCGTCCGCCCGCAGCGCACCGGCCGGTCGGAACACGCGCCGAGCGGCGAGGGTGCCGTAGCAGATCAGGAACGCGCCGCCGATCCAGCCGACCGCGGTCAGCACCCCCGGCCAGGCCACGACCACCGCGCCCACGCCCGCCACGCCCAGGGTGATCAGAGCGGCGTCGGACAGGGCGCAGATGCCGACGACGGCGAGGACCGCGTCGCGGCGGATCCCCTGGCGCAGGACGAAGGCGTTCTGGGCGCCGATGGCGACGATGAGCGAGAGACCGGTGCCGAATCCGGCGGCGGCCGTGGCGAGAGCTGTGGACATGACGTCGACGCTAGAGAACACCGGGATCATGTGTACAGCTAAAGATTCTTACGTACCATTAGCGCTCGTGATGGTGACGGAGCTGCCGCTGGACCAGGTGCGGACCCTGCTCGCGGTGGTGGACGAGGGGACGTTCGACGCGGCGGCGGCCGCGCTGCATGTGACGCCGTCGGCGGTCAGCCAGCGGGTCAAGGCGCTCGAACAGCGCACCGGGCGGGTGCTGCTGGTGCGGACGAAGCCGGTGCGGCCCACCGAGTCGGGCGCGGTCGTCGTGCGGTTCGCGCGACAGCTCGCCCGGCTGGAGCGGGACGCACGGGCCGAGCTGGGCATGGGCGGCGCCGAGGAGGAGCCGACCCGGGTGTCGATCGCGGTGAACGCCGACTCCCTGGCCACCTGGTTCCTCGACGCCCTCACCGGCGTACCGCCCGAGCCCCGGCTCTGCTTCGAACTGCGCCGCGAGGACGAGGCCCATACCGCGGCGCTGCTCAGGGAGGGCCTGGTGATGGCGGCGGTGACCTCCGCGTCCGAACCGGTGGCGGGGTGCTCCGTGCGGCCGCTCGGCAAGATGCGCTACCTCGCCGCCGCGAGCCCGGACTTCGCCGAGCGGTATCTCGACGGACCGCTGCGCGATTCGCTCCCCCAGGCGCCGGTGGTGACCTTCGACCGCAGCGACGAGCTCCAGGACGCCTTCGTACGGCGGCTGCGGCGCGGCCGGGGTGCCGCGGGTGCCGTCCGCCATCGGATCCCCACCTCGGAAGGGTTCGTGTCGGCCATCGCCGCCGGGCTCGGCTGGGGCATGGTCCCGGAGATCCAGGCGGGCGGGCTGCTGCGCGCCGGACGCCTGGTCTCCCTCGCGCCGGAGCGGGTCCTCGACGTTCCGCTGTACTGGCAGCAGTGGAAGCTGGACTCCCCCGCGCTGGCGATGGTGGCACGGGCGGTGGCGAGCACTGCCGCGAAGTCGCTGCGCCCCTAACCTGACTTCAGCCGCGCCTCCGCGCTGTCCAGCAGCATCTCCAGCGCCGTCGGATAGGCGCTGGTCACCATGCGGGTCGCGAGCAGGCGTGCCGCCTCCGCGATGCGTGGGTGGGTGGTGCGGGGCAGCCGGGCGTAGGTGGAGCGCCACATGGCCTCGTCGGCGCGCTGCGAGGCGCTGGGCAGGGTCAGGGAGGCGGCGTCCAGGGCGGCGAAGGCCAGGGTCTGGTCGATGAAGGCGTGGTAGACGCGCACGGTCTCCGGCAGCGGGAACCCGGCGGTGCGCAGGACGTCCAGCACGGCCTCGTCGGCGGCGAGTTCGTTGGCCCGGCCGGTGACCCGGTTGGTCGTCAGCAGGGCGGCCTGCGGGTGGGCGAGGTAGGCGGCGTGGATCCGCAGCCCCACCGTGCGCAGGTCGGCCCGCCACTCGCCCGTCGGCCGCCAGCCCTTCAGGGCCTGGCCGATCAGCGCGTCGCCGATGGCGAGTGTCAGGTCGTCCATGCCGCGGAAGTACCGGTACAGGGTGCTCGGGTCGGCGTCCAGGGCCAGCCCCAGGCGGCGGGCGGTGAGCCCCGCGCTGCCGTGCTCGCGCAGCAGCCGCAGCGCGGTCTCGACAATCAGCGCTTCGGACAGCACGGTGCCGCTCTTCGTCGGACGGCGCCGGCGCCGCTTCTCCTCGGGGACCACCGCTTTCGGCACGACCGCTCCCTCCACCGCACGAGTGCCCTTATGCCAACGCCATTGACCTTACGTGAGGCGCGGGCGTTGTATCTCCGCCAGGGGCCCCACGTTTTATCCACCTCCAGCAGGGAGTTCTCGTCATGCGTGTACTGCTCGTGGGCGCCGGTGGTGTGGGCACCGCCGTCACCCGGATCGCCGCCCGGCGCCCGTTCTTCGAGGCGATGGTGGTCGCCGACTTCGACCCGGCGCGCTCCGCGGCGGCCGTCGACCTCCTCGACGACCCCCGCTTCCTGGCCGAGCGCGTCGACGCCGGTGACGAGGCCGCGGTGACCGCGCTACTGCGGCGGCACGCGTGCGATGTGCTGCTCAACGCCACCGACCCGCGCTTCGTGATGCCCCTGTTCCGGGCCGCCCGGGCGGCCGGCGCCACCTATGTCGACATGGCGATGTCCCTGTCCCGACCGCACTCCGAGCGCGCGTACACCGAGTGCGGGGTCAAGCTCGGCGACGAGCAGTTCGCCGAGGCCGAGGAGTGGGCGAAGGACGGTGCGCTCGCCCTGGTCGGCATGGGGGTGGAGCCGGGTCTTTCGGACGTCTTCGCCCGGCACGCGGCCGATGAACTCTTCGACGAGATCGAGGAGATCGGGATCCGCGACGGCGCCAACCTCACCGTCGACGGCTACGACTTCGCGCCCTCCTTCAGCATCTGGACGACGATCGAGGAGTGCCTCAACCCGCCGGTCGTCTACGAGGCCGACCGCGGCTGGTTCACCACCGAACCCTTCAGTGAGCCCGAGGTGTTCGACTTCCCCGAGGGGATCGGCCCCGTGGAGTGCGTGAACGTGGAGCACGAGGAGGTGCTCCTCGTCCCGCGCTGGGTCGACGCGCGCCGGGTCACCTTCAAGTACGGCCTGGGCGAGGAGTTCATCGCCACCCTCAAGACCCTGCACCTGCTGGGCCTCGACCGCACCGAGCCGGTGACCGTGCCGGGCCCCGAAGGACCGGTGGCGGTCTCGCCCCGGGACGTGGTCGCCGCCTGTCTTCCCGACCCGGCGACGCTGGGCGATCGGATGCGCGGCAAGACCTGCGCGGGTACCTGGGTGCGGGGCGTGAAGGACGGGGCGCCGCGCGAGGTGTACCTGTACCACGTCGTCGACAACGAGTGGTCCATGGCCGAGTACGGCTGCCAGGCCGTGGTGTGGCAGACGGCCGTGAACCCGGTGGTCGCGCTCGAACTCCTCGCCGGCGGCGCCTGGTCGGGGTCCGGGGTGCTCGGCCCGGAGGCCTTCCCGGCCCGCCCCTTCCTGGAGCTGCTGACCGCCTACGGCTCCCCGTGGGGCCTGCGCGAGCAGTGACCGCGTCCGAATCAGGACTCCGTGGTTTCACTTCCGTATCGACAGGTGACCCGAAAGCGACTAAAAGCATCCGAAAGGGCACGTACGACTTCTAGTGCAGGTGACTTCGATGGATGACTGGCGTGGCCGTGCCGCTTGCCGCCACGAGGATCCCGACCTCTTCTTCCCGATCGGCACCTCCGGCCCGGCGCTGATGCAGACGGCGCAGGCGAAGGCGGTCTGCCGGCGTTGTCCGGTGCGCGAGCGATGTCTGCGCTGGGCGATGGACACCGGTCAGGCGGTAGGGGTGTGGGGCGGCACGAGCGAGGCCGAGCGACTGGCGCTGCTGCGGCGGACGGCGGTGCGCCGCAGCGGCTAGCTGTGGTTTCGCGGGACCTCGGTCACACGAAGTCCTCGAAGGTGAGCTGCTGCGGGATGTCCGCGAGTGGTTCGGGCGGCTGGTCGAAGACGATCCGGTAGTCGCTCCCGGCGGTCCGGCTGATGGGCGGCCGGCCGCCGAGCGCGGCGTGCGGCCGCTCGTGATTGTAGTAATTCACGAACTCCGCGAGTGCGACGCGGCGTTCACGCTCGGTTGTGTAATCGCGGACGTACGTGCATCCGCCAGCCGCCGCCGGTCGGGATGCGTCCAAGCTTCTTGACGTCGACGTGGACCAGGTCGCCGACCCGGTCGTGCTCGTAGCGGATGACCTCGCGCAGCTGCTCGCCGGCCGGTGGGTCGCGGCCCCGGAGCCGGTTGAGTCCTCGCCTCATCAGGATGCGGTGAACGGAGTAGTCCGTTCTCACCGTACGCGCGCCAGCGGGCGTACCACTTGGCCAGGCAGCGGCGGGAGATCCCGGCTTCCGCAGCCACGTGCGCGATCGGACGTCCAGCGTCGATCCGCAGACACAAGCGCAGACGTCCTTCGAGGGTCAGCGGTGCGTTCCTATGTCCCCTGCTGGTGGCGTTCCGTGGCGTCAGCGTGCGAACTTTTCGATGGCCGCTGGGGTGACGGGGGTGAAGAAGTTGACGAGGTTGCCGTCGGGGTCACGGAACAGCAGCGAACGGTTGCCCCAGGGCATCGTGGTGGGCTTGGTGACGAAGTCGGTGACGAAGCCGGTCAGGTTGTTGTAAATGCCGTCCACGTCGTCGACGAGGAACTCGGTGATCACGCTGTGGTTGTCCGCCGGGTGGGCAGAGCCCGGGGCGAACAGCGGGACGGTGCGGGTGCTGCCGATCGCGAGGGTGGCGCCCGCGGTCTTGAGTTCGGCGAAGTCTTCGTTGGCCCACGTCGCCTGCGCCCCTGTGGCGCGCTCGTAGAACTCGACGAGGCGCGCTACGTCGCCGGTGATGATGCGGATCGAGATGAAGTCCATGGGAATCTCCTTGGCTGTGCTGGAGGCGTGCACATCGCAGGCTAGGAGAAATAGTGGACAGAATCGGTCCTGTATTCGCGTTAGGCTGCGAACATGCCTCGACCCACCGGCCGCGTGCTGACACTCCTGGAGCTGCTGCAGTCGGGCGGCACCAGGACGGTGGCCGAACTCGCCGACCGACTCGGGGTCGAAGGGCGCACCGTGCGGCGGTATGTGGACCAGCTGATCGACCTGGACATACCGGTGGAATCGGTGCGCGGCCGCTACGGCGGGTACCGGCTGGCTCCCGGGTACCGCTTGCCTCCGCTCATGCTCAGCGACGACGAGGCGCTGGCCGTGCTGCTCGGCCTGATCGCCGGCCGCCGGGCAGGGCTGACGACGACGGAGCGCACGGCAAACGAGACGGCGGCGGCGAAGATCCGGCGGGTGCTGCCCAAGCACATCGCCCGTCGGCTCGACACACTCCTGGAAGCTCTCGCCTTCACGGATCAGCCCGGCGAGTTCGACACCCCGGACGCCGGGGTCCTGCTCACCATCGCCGATGCGGTGCGCCACCGCCGACCGGTCTCGATCCGCTACACCGACCGTGACGGACGGCCCAGCGAACGCACGCTGCACGCATACGGGATCGTCGCCCATGCGGGCCGGTGGTACGTCACGGGCAAGGACGCCCGGATCGGCGAGGACCGAACCCTCCGGCTCGATCGCATCGCAGACGCACGGACCCTGCCCGGCTCATTCGAAGCGCCAGTGGGTCCCGCTCCTGCACAGCGCGTACTGTCAGGATTCGCCACGGCCGGGTACCGGCATGAGGTGACCTTGCGGATCCACGGGACAGTTGAGCAGATCCGCGCCCACCTTCCCGTCAGCGTCGCGATCCTGGAGGAGCACGAGCCCGCGGCCGGCGAGGACCGGGCGACCGAGCGCTGGCTGCGCGTCGAGCTGCGGGCGGAGCGGCTCGACTGGTTGCCTCCGGTACTCGCGGCACTCGACCGGCCGTTCGTCATCGAGCGCCCCGACGAACTCCGCGAACTCGTCATCGCGCTCGCCGATCGCCTCACGTCCTGTGCCCGCCGAGCCTGACAGCGAGGAACCAATGTCATGAGACGGCACAGCTGATATGGAGGGCCTGGGTGTCAAGTGGGCATGCGGATGCCGACTCGATGTCCGGGCATCAGTCTTGGTCGTGTCGGTGTGAGGGCCGGTGGGAGACGGCGTGTGGTGAGGCGTGTCGGTCGACGCGCGGTCAGGCTGATATGCGCGGGTTGGGTACCGCATGACCGGTTGTGCGTCGGGAGTGTTCCGCGGGTCTAGGGTCGAGCGTGGCCGCGCCAGATGTGGACGTGACTGCTCATAGCTATGCCGCGGGTCCTCCTCGCGTTGCCTGTCCAGCGCCCGTCTCCCACCGGCTGTTTGTGGGCCGGCTGGTGTCAGGACGGCTCGTCCATCACGGCGAGGCTCCAGCACCACCCGGCCAGTTCGCGAGCGACGGCCACGGCGGCGATGGTGGGCCGCTTGTTGCGGGTGTCGAATCGCTTCCACCGCTGGTTGAGGCGCCGGTTGCCCCGCTCGGCCCGGTCCCGGACGGCGGGCGGCTGACCGGCCTGGCGGCGCATCAGCTCGCGGCTGGGACGGTAGCGCTTGCGGTGGTGCCAGGACGCCTCCACCAGCAGCCGGCGGGCGTGACTGTTGCCGGTCTTGGTGATCGGACCCTGCACCCGGCGCTCTCCGCTGGATGCTTCCGAGGGCACCAGCCCCAGATAGGAACTGATGGTGGCGCCGGTGAACCGGTGCCAGTCGCCGACCTCGACGGCCAGGCCGAAGGCGGTCAGCGTGCTGATCCCGCGCAGGCACCCCAGCCGCCCCACCACCGGCGCGAACGGCGAGGCGGCGGCCATCTGCTCGATGGCCCCGTCCAGCCGCCCGCGGCGGGCATGGGTGCTCAGCACGGTGTCGAAGGCTTCCTCGAAGGCCAGCCGCACGCCGAACCGGTCGAAGCAGAGCGAGCGCAGCCAACCCTCGTGCTCCTGCGTCCAGGCCGTGCCCTGCCACACCAGGCCCTGGCGCAGCAGCAGCTTGGACAGCCGGTGCCTCGCCCTCATCAGGTCCCCGCGCACGTCCTCGCGCGCTCGCACGAGATCCCGCGCGGCTTCCTCCGCCTCGGTGGGCACCCGCACGGCCGGGAGTTCCCCGATCCGCAGCAGCCTGGCCAACCTCTCGGCATCCCGCCGGTCGGTCTTGACCCGATCCCCCGGCGGCCGCTCGATCTTCGACGGGGCCACCACCACGCACCGCACACCCGCCGCTGTTAACGCCCTGGCCAGCCCGAACCCAGTCGGCCCTGCCTCATACGCCACCGCCACCGGAGCGGGCAACGACGCCACCCAGGCCAGCACCGCGTTCGTCTCCGGCGCCAGCCGCAGCGACCGGATCTCCCCGGAAACTCCATCGATCGCGGCCCCGACGACCGAACGGGCGTGAACATCCAGCCCGGCATACGTACGCTCGAACATGGCCGGCACCTCCCGCAATTGCGGCTCTACCGCCACTCAGAGTGGCGGCAACCCGCGCCAACTTGCGAGTGAGGCGCCGGTTCTCCATACGGTCTAGCCCCCGTGGTCAGGTGTCGTCCGGTGCGGAACCGCCCGGCAGCCGGAGGGTGAACACCGAGCCTGCGCCGGGCTCGCTCGTCGCCTCGGCCGTACCGCCGTGCGCGGCCAGCAGGTGACGGACGATGGGCAGGCCGAGCCCGCTGCCGCCGGTGCGGCGGCTGCGGGACTTCTCCGCCCGCCAGAACCGGTCGAAGACGTGCGGCAGTTCGTCCGGGGCGATGCCGGTTCCGGTGTCGGTGACCTCCAGGACGACCTCGTCGCCCTCGCGGCGCGCGGCCAGCGTGACGGTGCCGCCCTGCGGGGTGTGGCGCAGGGCGTTGGAGACCAGGTTGCCGAGCGCCTGCCGCATCCGGACCGGGTCGGCGTCCAGCCAGGGCGTGCCCTGTGCGGCGGCCCGCAGGGTCACTCCGGCCGCGTCGGCGGCGACGCGGTGGGCGGCGGCGACCTGGTCGAGGAGTTCGTCGGCGCGGACGGGCTCGCGGTGCAGGCGCAGGGTTCCGGCGTCGGCGTCGGCGAGGTCCTGGAGATCGTCGATGACGCGCTGGAGGACGAGCGCCTCCTCGTGCAGGGAGGAGAGCAGGGCCGGGTCGGGCTCCACGACGCCGTCGCGGGTCACCTCCAGCCAGCCGCGGATGTTGGTGAGCGGACTGCGCAGTTCGTGCGCGATGTCGCTGACCATCGCCTTGCGCTGGGCCTCCAACCGGGCGCGGCGCTCGGTGAGTTCGTTGAAGGCGGCGGCGAGGATGCCGGTCTCGTCGCGGGTCGTCACGGGCACCCGGACGTGCCTGTCCGGCGGCTGCTGGGCGGCCGCGGTCAGCGCGCGCAGCGGCCGGACCAGCCGGGTGGCGACGACGGCGGTCACGGCCACCGTGACGGCGAGCACCAGGCCCGCTGCGCCCACGACCTTCGTCCAGTTCGCCGGGGACAGGTCGAAGCGCGCGGCGGGCCGGTCCCCGACCCCCAGGAACAGGTCGGCGGCCGGGGCTACATAGGGGTCGAGCTGGGCCCGGCGGGCCTGGTCGACGCAGTCGTCCGCCTGCCGTTGGGCCCGGTCGTAGGGGTGCTCCTTCAGCTTGCCCATCACGTAGCGGGTGTCCATCCGCCGGTCGGTGACGTCCACGCCGATGAACAGCGGCTCGACGTAGTCCAGGCCGTGCTCGTCCAGACAGGTGCGGGCCTGTTCGGTGAGCTCGGCCAGCGCCTTCTCCTCGGTGGCGGTGGGGGTGTTGAGGCGTCCGTCGGCGCAGTCCAGCGGTACGTAGTCGACGGCGCTGCCGTCCTGGTCGGTGAGGGTCGGGCGGCCGGTCGGGGTGCGCGCCACGGTCGCTTGGACGCCGTTGTTCTCGTAGCACGCGCGCCGTTCCTCGGCGAGTGCGTCGAGCCGGGCGCGCTCGCCGGCGGGGAGCCGGTACGGGCCCACCACCCGAGGGTCGATGCCGCCGCGCTGGGCGCCGCTGTCGGTGTGGGTGTCGGTGCTCAGCGGGTCGACGGTGGCGGCGGCGCGCGGCGGCAGCGGCGTGCCGGGCGGCGCGGAGTCGGCGATCACCCTGCGGTCGGGGGTGGTCAGGGCGATCCGGCGGCCGATCCGGCCGGACAGCTCGCGCAGGCTGTCCTCGACGCCCTTCCAGTCGGGGTGGGTCGCCGCGTAGCCGCTGAGCCGGGTGAGGACGTCCATGTCGTCGGCGAGGACCTGCCCCTGTTCCTCGCGCAGGGCGCGGGTGGTGGTCTCCACCGCCAGCCAGGCCGTCGCCGCCACCGAGCACACGGCGATCAGCACCGAGGCGATCAGCAGCCGCACCAGGAGCCGCTTGCGCAGCGGTATGCCGGAGCTCATCCGCGACCGCCGCTCAGCTTGTAGCCGACCCCGAACACCGTCAGCAGCCGGGCCGGGCGGCGCGGGTCGGCCTCGATCTTGCGGCGCAGGTTCATGATGTGCACGTCCACGGCCCGCTCGGTGGAGGCCCGGTCTGTGCCGCGGGTGCACTCCAGCAACTGCCGCCGGGAGAACACCCGCTCGGGCTCGGCTGTCATGGCGAGCAGGATCTGGAACTCGGCCGGTGTGCACTCCACCGGCTCCCCGTCGCAGCTCACCTCGTGCCGGGCCGGATCGACGGCGAGCCCGGCGGCCCGTACGACCGGGTCCTCCCGCCGGTCCGCAGCGCGTCCGCTGCGCCGCAGCACCGTGCGGATCCGGGCCATCAGCTCGCGCGGACTGTACGGCTTGGTCATGTAGTCGTCGGCGCCCAGCTCCAGGCCGAGCAGCACGTCGTCCTCGGCGGAGCGGGCGGTGAGCATCAGCACCGGGATGTCGTCGTCCCGGCGCAGCACCCGGCACACCCCGAAGCCGTCGATCACCGGGAGCATCAGGTCCAGTACGACGAGGTCGGGGCGGAGCCGGCGGACGGCGTCCAGGGCGGCGGGGCCGTCATGGACCACCGTCGCGGAGTGCCCCTCCGCCAACAGGGAGCGCCGGATGAGTTCGGCCTGCATCTCGTCGTCCTCGGCGACCAGCACATGTGCGCACACTCGGCGGATCCTAAGCGTCAGCGGGCGAGGGAGGTCCGGTCGCCCATGACGACGACGGGGTTGCGGTCCGGGTCCAGGGCCAGCAGGAGGTCTTTCATGTGCTCCCGGTCGAGGCTGACGCAGCCTTTGGTGGGGCCGCCGTGGTCGACGTGCAGCCATATGCCGCCGCCCCGGTCCGCGCCGAGCGGGCGCGTCCAGTCCAGGGGCGTGGTGCCGGGCTTGCGGTTGTAGTCGATGGCGATGACGTAGTCGAAGGATCCGGCGAGGGGTTCGCCCTCGAATCCGGTGCCGCCCAGGGTGAATCCGGTGGACTGGTCGTACGGCAGCCGGGTTCCGGGGTCGCGGAGCAGGCCGCCGGCGTCGCTGAGGGTGTACACGCCGACGGGGCTGCGCAGATCGCCGAGCCGGTGGTCGTCGGTCCAGCCCTTCAGCGCGTTGTGCGCGGGCCAGTTCCGGTCCGCCTCCCAGCCCGCGTCGGTGCGCTCGTACAGGACGGCCGAGGAGCGCGGGGAATTCTTGCCGCGTCCGGTGACCACGAGGGCCTGGCGGGTGTCGGAGGGCACCTGCGCCCAGGTCTTGGGACCGAGTCCGGGCAGTTGCTGCGGGGCCAGGTCGAGGGAGATCTCGGGCTGGGGCGCGCTGGTGGTGGGGGCGGCGGCGCTCGTGGTGTGCGCCACGGCGCCGGTGCCGCATCCGGTGAGCAACAGGGCGGCGGCCAGCAGGGCCGTGGCCCGGGGGTTCGGCGTGATCATGCGTCGACCTTGACGGACACTTGTGAGGAACCCGTCAGCGTCGCGTGGGAAGGACCGACCGTGAGCATCCGCATCCGCCGCGTCTACGAACCGCCCGAGCCGGAGGACGGCGTCCGCGTCCTCGTCGACCGGCTGTGGCCGCGCGGGGTGTCCAAGGACGCGGCCCGCGTGGACGAGTGGCCCAAGGCCCTCACCCCGTCGACCGAGCTGCGCCGCTGGTACCACGCGGGCGAGGGGTCGTACGAGGAGTTCGCGGGCCGGTACGAGGCGGAACTGGCCGCACCGGAGGCGGCGGAACTCCTCGACCATGTGCGGGAGTTGACGCGGAAGGGGCCGGTGACACTGCTGACGGCCGCGAAGACTCCCGAGGAGAGTCACGCGGCCGTCCTGAAGCGTCTGCTGGGCTGACGCCCCGGTCAGCCGGTCTGCTGTGCGGCGGCCCGCCCGGCGGCCCGTCCCGAGAAGAGACAGCCGCCGAGGAAGGTGCCTTCCAGGGCGTTGTAGCCGTGCACGCCGCCACCGCCGAACCCGGCCACCTCGCCCGCCGCGTACAGGCCGCCGATCGGCTGCCCGTCGGCGCCCAGCGCGCGGGAGTCGAGGTCGGTCTGGATGCCGCCGAGGGTCTTGCGGGTGAGGACGTGCAGCTTGACGCCGATCAGCGGGCCCGCTGCGGGGTCGAGGATCCGGTGCGGGGTGGCGACCCGGCCGAGGCGGTCGCCGATGTAGCGGCGGGCGTTGCGGATGCCCTGCACCTGGGCGTCCTTGCTGTAGGAGTTGGCGAGCTGGAGGTCACGGGCCTCGATCTGGCGGCGCACGTCGGCGGCATCCAGGAGCGGCTTGTCGGTCAGGCCGTTCATCTTCTCGACGAGCTGCTCCAGGTTCGGGGCGGTCACGAAGTCCGCCCCCTTGCGCAGGAACGCGTCCACCGGCCCCGGCGCGCCCTTGCCCAGGACCCGCTCCTTGAGGAACGCCGCCCGGTCCTTGGCGGTGATGTCGGGGTTCTGCTCGGAGCCGGAGAGCGCGAACTCCTTCTCGATGATCTTCTGGGTGAGGATGAACCAGGAGTGGTCGTACCCGGCGATGTCCTCGGTGGTGCGCAGGTACTTGAGGGTGCCGAGGGTGTCGTAGCCGGGCAGGCACGGGTCGGGCAGGCGGCGGCCGAGCGCGTCGAACCACATGGAGGACGGTCCGGGCAGGATGCGGATGCCGTGTCCGGGCCAGATCGGGTCCCAGTTCTGGATGCCCTCGGTGTAGTGCCACATGCGGTCGCGGTTGACCAGGCGTACGCCCGCCGCCGCGCTGATGTCGAGCATGCGGCCGTCGACGTAGGCGGGGACGCCGGTGACCATCTGCGTGGGCGGGGTGCCGAGGCGCTCGGGCCAGTAGCGGCGGACGATGTCGTGGTCGGCGCCGATGCCGCCGGTGGTGACGACGACGGCCTGCGCGGTGAGTTCGAAGTCGCCGACGCGGTCGCGGTTGGACTGCATGCCCCGGCCGGCGTCGTCCTCGGCGAGGAGGGTGCCGCGCACGCCGCGCGCCTGGCCGTCCTCGACGACGAGTTCGTCGACCCGGTGGCGGTGGTGGAAGGTCAGCAGCCCGTCGCGCGCGGCCTGCTTGGCGTACTCGACGAACGGCTCCACCACTCCCGTGCCGGTGCCCCAGGCGATGTGGAAGCGGGGTACGGAGTTGCCGTGGCCGTGCGCCCTCAGGTCGCCGCGCTCGGCCCAGCCGACGGTGGGCAGGAACTTGATGCCGTGCCCCTCCAGCCAGGACCGCTTCTCCCCCGCCGCGAACTCGACGTAGGCGCGCGCCCAGCGCACCGCCCAGGAGTCCTCGTCGTCCACCCGGTCGAACCCGGCACTGCCCTGCCAGTCGCTCCAGGCCAGCTCGAAGGAGTCCTTGATCTTCAGGCGCCGCTGTTCGGGGGAGTCGACGAGGAACAGCCCGCCGAAGGACCAGAAGGCCTGTCCGCCCAGGTTGCGGGCGTTCTCCTGGTCCACCAGGGCGACCCGGCGGCCCTTGCTGGTGAGTTCATGTGCGGCGACGAGGCCCGCGAGGCCCGCGCCGACGACGATGACGTCGGCATCCATGCGACCGTTCCCTTCCTCATTCGGGGGTGCCGCTGCCGTCGGTCAGCAGGGCGGTGAGCAGTTGCTTGAGCCAGGCGCGGGCGCTGTCGACGTCCTTGTCCAGCAGCAGTTGGGTGGTGACCCCGTCGTAGGCGGCGACGACCGCGCGGGCGGCGCCGTCGATGCCGTCGAGCACGGCGGGCAGTGCGGTGTGCCCGGTGGCCCGGGCGAGGCGGTCGGCGATGGCGGAGCGCAGCCGCTCACGGTGATCCAGCAGGCTCTGCGCGACGTCCGGGTCCCGGGCGGCGTGCACCAGGAAGTCCGTCTTCACCAGCAGCCACTCCACGTCGAGCAGCAGCACCTCGGTGACCCGGTCCACGGAGGCCGGTACGTCGAAGCCGGGACCGTCCTGCGCCAGCGCGCCCGCGACCTGCTCGGCAATCAGGTCGGCGCGCTGACGGTAGAGGGCGAAGAACAGTTCGTCGAGGCTGGCGAAGTTGGAGTAGAAGGCGCCGCGGCTGTAGCCGGCGGCCTCGCAGACCTCCTCGATCGACACCCGGCCGAATCCCTTGGCGGCGAACACCTCGAACGCGGCGTCGAGGAGATTGGCACGCGTGCGCACGCGACGCCTGGTCACCCGGCGTGTCGTCTGCTCCGCCACCATGGCCCTCCCTCCGTTCGATACGGGAATGTATCCGATACATCAATGCATCAAAAGGCTCGCAGCGCCAGAAATGCGGGATGGGAACACATTTTCGAATAGGGAGTACGCTGGATCCATGACCACGCACCTCCAGGGCTCCCTCTTCGACCAGGCGGACGAGCTCCGGCTCGGCCCCCTCGACGGGATCCGCCGTACCACCCTCGGCCGGGGTGCCTGGATCGACGTGCTGCCCGGCTGGCTCAGCGGCTCGGACGAACTGTTCGCACAACTGGCCGCCGAAGTCCCCTGGCGCGCCGAACGCCGCAAGATGTACGACCAGGTGGTCGACGTACCCCGACTGCTCGCCTTCTACGGCGCGGACGACCCGCTGCCCCATCCGGTGCTGACCGAGGCACGAGCGGCACTCACCGCCCACTACGCGTCGGAACTGGGCGAGCCGTTCACCACGGCGGGCCTGTGCTACTACCGAGACGGCCAGGACAGCGTGGCCTGGCACGGCGACCGGATCGGCCGGGGCGCTCGGGAGGACACCATGGTCGCGATCGTCTCGGTGGGCGCACCTCGGGACCTCCTCCTGCGCCCGACGGGCGGCGGCGAGACCGTGCGCCGCCCGCTGGGCCACGGCGACCTCATCGTGATGGGCGGCTCCTGCCAGCGCACCTGGGAACACGCCATCCCCAAGTCCTCGCGCGCGACGGGCCCGCGCATCAGCGTCCAGTTCCGCCCGCACGGCGTGCAGTGAGTTCTCGCGATCTGGTTGGCTGTCCCCGACGGGGGCAGTCGAGCGGACGGTGGGAAGTTCATGCGAGCGGACGTGCAGGAAGTCGCCGACGGCATCTATCTGGTGCACGGCTCCAACACCAACTGGGTGATCCTGGCCGAGGGCGACGCCGTCACCCTGGTCGACACCGGGTATCCCGGGGACCGGGAGCAGGTGCTCGCCTCCCTTGCGCAGGTGGGGAGTTCACCGGAGGCCGTGGCGGCCGTGCTGATCACGCACGCGCACAACGACCATGTCGGCTCAGCAGAGTTCCTGCGCGCCCGGTACGGGACGCCGGTGCTGCTGCACGAGGCCGAAGTACCGCACGCCCGGCGGGAGTTCCTCCATCAGGTCACCGTCGGACAGGTGCTCCAGAACGGCTGGCGGCCCGGTGTGCTGCCGTGGGCGGTGCACGCGCTGCGCTCCGGCGGCAAGACGCATGTCCCGGTCACCGCAGCGGAGGCGTTCACGCCGGATGCCCCGCTGGACCTGCCGGGGCGGCCGGTGCCCGTGCACTCCCCCGGCCACACCGACGGCCACTGCGCCTTCCACCTCCCGGACAAGGGTGTACTCATCTCGGGAGACGCGCTGGTGAGCGGCCATCCGACGTCCCGGGTCAAGGGCCCGCATCTGCTGCTCGACATGTTCCACCGCGAGCGCGCCCAGGCCCTCGCGTCGCTGGACGTGCTCGCCGGTCTCGACGCCGACGTGTTCCTGCCCGGCCACGGCCCCGTACACCGCGGTCCAGTACGTGAAGCGGCACTTCAGGCCCGGGAGCGTGCCGCTTAGGGTGAAGTGACGATCACCCGCGAGACGAGGATCCCCGCCCATGGCCCTTCAGATCAGCGCGACCAACCCGGAGCACCCCGCGCTCCTGTTGGAACTGCCGTGGCACCTGCCGCTGGAGGAGTGGCCGGAGGAATACCTCGTGCCGCTGCCGCGCGGCATCTCCCGGCACGTCGTCCGCTACGCCCGCGCCGGGACCGAGGTCATCGCCGTCAAGGAGCTCGCCGAGCGGCCCGCGTTGCGCGAGTACGAGCTGCTGCGCGACCTGGACCGGCTCGGCATCCCGGCGGTTGACCCGCTCGCCGTGGTCACCGGCCGCCTCGACGCCGAGGGCGCACCCCTGGAGCCGGTGCTGGTCACCCGCCACCTCGGCGGCTCCATGCCGTACCGCTCGATGTTCGAGACGACGATGCGCCCGGCGACCATGCACCGGCTGATGGACGCCCTGGCGGTACTGCTGGTGCGGCTGCACCTGGCCGGGTTCGCCTGGGGCGACTGCTCACTGTCCAACACCCTCTTCCGGCGCGACGCGGGCGCCTACGCCGCCTACCTGGTCGACGCCGAGACCGGCGATCTGCACCCCCGACTCAGCACCGGGCAACGCGACTACGACCTCGACCTCGCGCGGGTCAACATCAGCGGGGAGCTGCTGGACCTGGAGGCCTCCGGGGCCTTGCACCCCTCCGTCGATCCGATCGAGTTCGGCACCGAGATCTGCGCACGCTACCGGGGCCTGTGGCAGGAGCTGACCCGCACCTCGGTCTACCCGGCCGGGAAGTACCACTACATAGAGCGCCGGATACGCCGCCTGCACGACCTCGGTTTCGACGTCGCGGAGATGCAGATCGAGCACTCCTCCAACGGCGACACCGTCACCTTCGTGCCCAAGGTCGTCGACGCCGGCCACCACCAGCGCCAACTGCTGCGCCTGACGGGCCTGGACACCGAGGAGAACCAGGCCCGACGGCTGCTGAACGACCTGGAGAGCTGGATGGCCACCCAGGACGACCACGCCCCGGGCGACCCCCTCGCCGCCCGCCCCGAGGTCCTCGCCCACCGCTGGGTGCGGGACGTCTTCCGGCCCACCGTCCGGGCGGTCCCGCTCGACCTGCGCGGCTCGATGGACGCGGCGGAGATCTACCACGAACTCCTCGAACACCGCTGGTACTTGTCGGAGCGGGCGCAGCACGACATCGGTCTCGACACGGCCGTGGAGGACTACATCGAGAACATCCTCCCCAAGGCCCGCGAGACGCTCCAGCCCACCTCTCGGCAGACGGACTGACTCAGCCGGCGGCAGGCGGCACCACGGCCACCGGGCAGGCGGCATGGTGCAGCACACCGTGCGCGACCGAGCCGATCCGGGCGCCCACGGCCGTACGGCGGGCGCGCCGCCCGACGACCATCAGCTGGGCCCGCGCGGCCACCGACAGCAGCACCTGCCCCGCACTGCCCATCTCCACGTGCTCCACGACCTGCACGTCCGGGAACCGCTCCCGCCACGGCTGCACCGCCGAGGCCAGCGCCTTCTTCTCGTACGGCTCCAGACCGCCCGCGTCGTCCAGCAGCTTCAGCGAGGACGGGCTGTAGGAGAACAGCGGCGGCAGCGTCCAGGCGCGGACCACCCGGACGGTGGCGCCGCGCGCCGCGGCCGTCTCGAAGGCGAACCGCAGCGCGGCCGCGCTGTCCTCGGGCTCGCCCTGCTGACCGACGACGATCTCGTGCCCGGCGACCTCGGCGGAGGGCTGGTCCCCGGCGCGCACCAGCACGACGGGCCGCTCGGCCGCCACGATCACCTGCTGTCCGACGGAGCCGAGCAGGAAGCCGACGACGGCGGCGTGCCCACGCGACCCGAGCACCAGCATCTCGGCGTCCACGGCAGCCGCGACCAGCGCGTCGACGGGCCCGCCCTCGGGCGCGTCGGCCGTCACGTCGAGCCCGGGATGCCGCTCGGCGAGTTCCCGGGCGGCCTGCGCCACCGCCTCTCCCGCCCACTTCGCCTGCGCGTCCGGGTCGGCCCCCTCGACCGCCTCCAACGGCTGGAACCGCCAGGCGTGCACGACGCGCAGCGCGAGTCCCCGCCGGACCGCCTCACGGGCCGCCCATCCCAGCGCGGCGAGGCTCTCCTCGGTTCCGTCGAATCCTGCCGTGATCGGGCGCGTCATTGCGGGTGCCTCCCTGGGTCGTGGTCACGTCCGGGTCCCCAGTCTTCACTACGCTGCGACCATGACCTTGGAGTGGGAGCAAGTGAACGTCGACGCGGCCGATGCGGCGGCCCTGGGCAGTTGGTGGGCCGAGGCCCTCGGCTGGGTGGTCGTGAACGACTCGCCCGACGAGTACGAGATCCGCCCGGCCCCCGACCGGCTGCCGGGCCTGCTCTTCGTCCCGGTCCCGGAGGGCAAGACCGTCAAGAACCGCCTCCACCTGGACTTCCGCCCCGACGACCAGCAGGCCGAGGTCGACCGCCTGCTGGCGCTCGGCGCCCGCCACGCGGACATCGGCCAGGGCGAGCAGTCGTGGGTGGTGCTCATGGACCCGGAGGGCAACGAGTTCTGCGTCCTGTCCTCCCGCCGCAGCTGACATGGACGAGCGAGCGGCGCCCACCGGCGACTCACTGACCGCGGCCGCGGCCGCCTTCCAAAAGCTGCGGCCACGGCTGTTCGGCATCGCCTACCGCGTCCTGGGCTCGGTGGTGGAGGCCGAGGACGTGGTGCAGGAGGCGTGGGTGCGCTGGCAGGGCACCGACCGCGACGCGGTGCTGGACTCCGGGGCGTTCCTGGCGAAGACCACCACCCGGCTGGCCATCAACGTGTCCCAGTCGGCACGGGTGCGCCGCGAGGCGTACGTGGGGCCGTGGCTGCCGGAGCCGGTGGACACCAGCGTCGATCCGCAGGTGGGCGCGGAGCGCGGCGAGGCGCTGGAACTGGCCGTGCTGCTGGTCCTTGAGAAGCTCAACCCCGTGGAGCGGGCGGCCTACGTGCTGCGCGAGGCGTTCGACTACGCCTATGACGAGATCGCGGGCATGCTGGAGCTGAGCCAGGCCAACACGCGGCAGATCGTCAGCCGGGCCCGCAAACGGCTGTCGGCCGAGCGCCGGGAGGCGGTCGACGCGGCGCAGCACCGGCGGCTCCTCGACGCCTTCGTCGCCGCCGCACGGGACGGGGACATCGCGGCGCTGGAGAGCGTGCTGTCGGCCGATGTGGTCACCTATGCGGACGGCAACGGCCTGCGCGGGGTGGCCCGGCTGGAGATCGTGGGCGCGGTGCGCTCGGCCCGGGTCACCGCCTTCACGCACAAGTTCTTCCCCGGCGCCGACTACTCCGTGGTCGAGGCCAACGGGCGGCCCTGCCTGCGGCTCACCGCGGACGGGGCCACCGTCGCCCTGGTCAGCGTCACGGCGGGAGCGGACGGCATCGATGGCCTGTACTGGGTCATAGCCCCCGACAAGCTGCGGGCCTACGACCGCTCCGCGCACCGGGCCGTCGCACGGCCGTAGCGGGAGGGGCACCACGCCGCCCCTCCCGCCCGACGTCGCTCAGTGCTGCTTGAGCCAGTCCTCGTAGCGGGTGGCCGCCACGTCCACGGTGTCGTCGCCGGTCAGCACGTCGGGCATGCGGGCGAACAGGCTCGCGGACTCGTCGGTGACGACCGTGCGGCCGTCCGGCTTGGCCGCCAGGGTGAGCTCACCGAGCCGGTCAAGACCGTGGATCTCGGGTCCCGCAATGCTGCGGATGCCGTTCGTCGGCTCGCCCTCAGCCGCCCGAGCCACGGCGGCGGCGACGTCGGAGGAGGCGATGGGCCGCAGCCGCAGCGACGGCAGACGCACCTCGGTGCCCTCGGTGGACATGCCCATCACCGGCCCGATGAACTCGAAGAACTGCGTGGCCCGCACCAGGCTGTACGGCACACCGCTGCCGCGTACCGCATCCTCCTGGGCCACCTTGGCCAGGTAGTAGCCGTAGCCCGGGACCTGGTCGACGCCGACGATCGAGAGCCCCACATGGTGGCGCACGCCCGCCTCCTTCTCGGCGGCGAACAGGTTCCGCGCCGAGCCGGTGAAGAAGTCCAGCGCCGCGTCGGCCTCGAAGGACGGCGAGTTCGACACGTCCACCACCACGTCCGCGCCCTTCAGCGCCTGGTCGAGCCCCTCGCCGGTGAGAGTGTCCACGCCGGTGGAGGGCGCGGCGGGCACCGCCTCATGTCCGTTCTCGCGCAGCAGAGCGATCACCTGCGAGCCGATGAGCCCCGTACCGCCGATCACCACGATCTTCATCAATGTCTCCGTCAGCCGTTCTCGCGGTGCGCGGTCGCGCACACCAGAAGGACCGGACAGTGTGCGGGTCTGTGACAGCCGCGGCCGGGACCGCCTCGGGCATACCTGAGCGAAGTGACACGATCGAACATACGATGGCACCTGTCGGCACGGCGGCGGTCGTCGTCGCGCCGGAGCAACGGACCTCTCGGGGTGGGAGACGTATGGCACAGGCCGCCGAATCGGCGCGGACCGTCATCCTGACCGTGGACGACGACCCGGGGGTCTCCCGCGCCGTCGCGCGGGACCTGCGGCGGCGGTACGGCGAGTCGTACCGGATCGTGCGCGCGGAGTCCGGTGAGTCCGCGCTGGAGGCGCTGCGGGAGCTGAAGCTGCGCGGCGACCTGGTGGCCGTGATCCTCGCCGACTACCGGATGCCGCAGATGAACGGCATCGAGTTCCTCGAGCAGGCCATGGACATCCATCCCGGCGCCCGGCGGATCCTGCTCACCGCGTACGCCGACACCGGCGCGGCCATCGACGCCATCAATGTCGTCGACCTGGATCACTATCTGCTCAAGCCCTGGGATCCGCCGGAGGAGAAGCTCTATCCGGTCCTGGACGATCTACTGGAGGCCTGGCGGTGCAGTGACTACCGGCCGGTGCCCGCCACCAAGGTCGTCGGGCACCGCTGGTCGGCCCGCTCGTCGGACGTACGGGAGTTCCTGGCCCGTAACCAGGTGCCCTACCGCTGGTACTCGGCGGACGAGCCGGAGGGGCGGCGGCTGCTCGCCGCGGCCGGGCAGGACGGACAGCGGCTGCCGCTGGTGATCACCCCGGAGGGGACGCCGCTGGTCGAGCCGGACGTGCCGGAGCTCGCCTCGCACGTGGGCCTCGCGACCACGCCGACCGCCGACTTCTACGACCTGGTGGTGATCGGCGGCGGTCCGGCGGGGCTCGGGGCCGCGGTGTACGGGGCGTCCGAGGGGCTGCGGACGGTGCTGGTGGAGCGGTCGGCGACCGGCGGACAGGCCGGGCAGAGCTCGCGCATCGAGAACTACCTGGGCTTCCCCGACGGCGTCTCCGGCGCCCAGCTCACCGACCGGGCCCGCCGTCAGGCCGCCAAGTTCGGCGCCGAGGTCCTCACCGCGCGCGAGGTCACCGGCCTGGAGATCAGCGGCGCCGCGCGCGTCGTGCGGTTCTCCGACGGCTCGGCCATCGCCGCGCACAGCGTGATCCTGGCGACCGGGGTCTCCTACCGCCAGCTCCAGGCACCGGGCTGCGCCGAACTGACCAGCTGCGGCGTCTTCTACGGCTCGGCGCTGACCGAGGCGCCCTCCTGCCAGGGACACGACGTGTACATCGTCGGCGGCGCCAACTCCGCCGGCCAGGCGGCGATGTACCTGTCCAAGGGCGCCAAGTCGGTGACGCTGCTGGTGCGCGGCGCCGATCTGTCGGCGTCGATGTCGCACTACCTGATCCAGCAGATCAACGAGGCGCCCAACATCTCCGTCCGTCCGCGCACGGTCGTCGAGGCCGCCCACGGCGACGGCCACCTCGAACAGCTCAGCCTGCGTGACACGGAGACCGGGGAGAGCGAACTCGTCGACGCCCAGTGGCTGTTCGTGTTCATCGGCGCGGCCCCGCTGACCGACTGGCTGGACGGCACCGTGCTGCGCGACGGCAACGGCTTCATCCTCACAGGACCCGACCTCACCCCCGACGGACGGCCCCCCGCGGACTGGGAGCTGGACCGGCCGCCGTACCACCTGGAGACGAATGTGCCCGGCGTGTTCGTGGCCGGTGACGCGCGCGCCGAGTCCGCCAAGCGCGTCGCCTCCGCGGTCGGAGAGGGAGCGATGGCCGTGATGCTCGTCCACCGTTATCTGGAGCAGTCGTGAGCGGACAGCCCATGCCGTGCAGCCCGGCGGAGATCAGCTCGCTGTTCCTGTTCGAGAAGCTCACCCCCGAGCAGCTCGGCCGACTGTGCGCCGAGGGCCGGGTGGAGCGGTTCGAGCCGGGTCCGGTGTACGCCGAGGGCGATCCGGCGACCTGTTTCTACGTCATGGTCGAGGGCACCGTGGTGCTGTCCCGCCGGGTCGGCGGGGACGACGTGGAGGTGATCCGCAACTCCCAGCCCGGGGTGTACTCGGGGGCGATGCAGGCCTATCTCGGGGACCGGGCGCGGCAGGTCTACAACAACTCCATGCGGGTGACGGAGCCGACCCGGTTCTTCGTGCTGCCCGCCGACACCTTCGCGGCCATCATGCAGGAGTGGTTCCCGATGGCGGTGCATCTGCTGGAGGGGCTCTTCTTCGGCTCGAAAGCCACCCAGACCGTCATCGGGCAGCGTGAACGGCTACTGGCGCTCGGCTCGTTGTCGGCCGGGCTCACCCATGAGCTGAACAACCCCGCGGCGGCGGCCGTACGCGCCACCTCCACCCTGCGCGAGCGAGTGGCGAAGATGCGGCACAAGCTGGCGATGATCGCCTCCGGCCCCTATCCGCGGGAGAGCCTGGCCGGTCTCATCGACATCCAGGAGCGCACCGCCGAACTCGTCGGCAAGGCGCCCGCGTTGAGCCCGCTGGAGGCCTCCGACCGCGAGGACGCGCTCACCGACTGGCTCGACGACCACGACATCCCGGACGGCTGGCGGCTCGCCCCGACCTTCGTCCAGGCCGGTCTGGACGTCGACTGGCTGGAGCAGGTCGCGGCGGCCGTGGAGGAGGACGTCCTGGCGGGGGCGATCGGCTGGCTCAACTACACGGTCGAGACCGAGCTGTTGATGAGCGAGATCGAGGACTCCACCACCCGTATCTCGCACCTGGTCGACGCCGCCAAGCAGTACTCGCAGCTCGACCGCGCCCCCTACCGCAGCGTCGACGTCCATGAACTCCTCGACAGCACCCTGCTGATGCTCTCCGGGAAGATCGGCCCGATCAAGGTCCTCAAGGAGTACGACCGCACCCTCCCGGAGATCCCCGCGTACCCGGCGGAGCTCAACCAGGTGTGGACGAACCTCATCGACAACGCGGTCTCCGCCATCAAGAGCGCGGGCGGGGAAGGGACGTTGACCGTGCGGACGGCACGGGACCACGACCGGCTGCTGGTGGAGTTCGGCGACACCGGCGTGGGGATCCCGGCGGACATCCGCAGCCGGATCTTCGATCCCTTCTTCACCACGAAGCCGGTGGGCGAGGGCACGGGGCTCGGTCTGGACATCTCCTGGCGGATCGTGGTCAACAAGCACCACGGCGCGCTCCAGGTCGAGTCCGAGCCGGGCGACACCCGATTCCAGGTGCTGTTGCCGCTGACCGCCGCGGAGAACGCCGAGAACGAGAACTCTGAGGAGTCCGCATGACCGACGGCATCGATCCCAGCGTCCCGCCCAGCGGTACCGGGTGCGTGGAGTGCGACGAGGTCGGGGGGTGGTGGTTCCATCTGCGCCGGTGCGCGCAGTGCGGGCACATTGGGTGCTGTGACTCCTCGCCCGCGAAGCACGCGACCGCGCACTTCAAGGCGACGGGGCATCCCATCGTGCAGAGTTTTGAGCCGGGTGAGGGGTGGTTCTGGGACTACAGCAGCTCCGATATGTACGAGTCGGGGCCGGAGCTGGCGGCTCCGGTCGCTCACCCTGCGGATCAGCCTTCGCCGGGGCCTGCAGGGCGGGTGCCTGATGACTGGGCTCAGGTGTTGCGGGGCGCCTGATCGGGTGCGGACACCGGCGCGTTGGCGGGTGCCGGTTCATCGTGGCCGGTCGCGCCCACGCGGCGGAGCCGCATATGAGCACAGTCCCGCGCCCCTAAGGTCGGACCAGCGTGCCTAGGATTAAGCGGTGACGCAGAACATAACCTCCGCTCCGCTCATCGGCCGGGATCACGAACTCGACCGGCTTCTCGGTGTGCTGGAGCGCGCCCGTTCCGGTGAGGCTCGGGCTGTGCTCGTCGCCGGGGACGCGGGGGTCGGTAAGACTCGGGTGCTGGACGAGGTCGCCGCGCGGGCCGCTCGGGACGGGATGACCGTGTTGACCGGGCACTGTGTCGATCTGGGGGATGTCGGGCTGCCGTATCTGCCGTTCACCGAGGTGCTCGGAGTGGTGGCCGGTGACGTGCGGTTCGCCGAGGTGCTGGCGGCTCATCCGGTGGTCGACCGGATGCTGGGCGGCGGTACGGACGCGGCGCGGGACTCACGGCTCCAGTTGTTCGAGGGGATGGCCGGGCTGCTGGCCGACCTGGCGGACGTGGCTCCGCTGCTGCTCGTCCTGGAGGATCTGCACTGGGCCGACCAGTCCTCGCGGGATCTGCTGCGGTTCCTGCTCAGCCGCGGTGTGCTCCAGCGCCCGGCGGGCGGAGTCGCCGTGGTGGCCTCCTATCGCGCGGACGATCTGCACCGCCGCCACCCCTTGCGCCCCCTGCTGGCCGAACTGGTACGGCTGCCCTCGGTGGAGCGCCTGGAGCTGCGGCCGCTCGCCGACTCCGAGGTGGCCCGGCTGGTGCGGGCGCTGGAGGTGCGGCCGCTGCCGGAGACCACGGTCCGCCGGATCGTCGAGCGCGCCGAGGGCAACGCCTTCTACGCCGAGGAACTCCTCGCGGCCACCGACACCGAGGCCGGCGGCGTGCCGAGCGGTCTGGCCGACGTCCTGCTGATCCGCTTCGAGCAACTGTCCGACACGGCCCAGCAGGTGCTGCGTACCGCCGCGGTCGCCGGGCGCCGGGTGGAGCACGATCTGCTGCGGGAGGCCGTGGGGCTGCCCGAGGAGGAGCTGGAGTCGGCCCTGCGCGAGGCCCTGGGACGGCAACTGCTGGTCCCCGGGGACGGCGACACGTACGCCTTCCGGCACGCCCTGGCCCGTGAGGCGGTCTACGCCGATCTGCTGCCCGGCGAACGGGCCCGGCTGCACGGCGCGTTCGCCGGGCTGCTCGCCGCCCGGCCCCGGCGCGCCGAGACCGCCGCCGAACGCGCCCACCACTACCGCGAGAGCCATGACCTGGCCGAGGCGCTCACCGCCTCGCTGGAAGCCGCCGACCACGCCGGCCGGGTCGGCGCGCCCGCCGAGGAGCTACGGCATCTGGAGACCGCCCTCGATCTGTGGCCGTCGGTGGATCCGGCCGCGCGGCCCTCTGGCGAGCACGGCGACCGGGTGGCCCTCACCCTGCGCGCTTCCTCGGCGGCGGCGCACGCCGGTGCGGCGCATCGCGCGGTCGCGCTGACCCGGTCCGCGCTCGCGGGCGTCGACCAGGAGGAGAACTCGGAACTCGCCGCCCGGGTCCGCTACACCCTCGCGGGCAATCTGATCACCGTCGACAATCTGAGCGCGGCCTACGCCCACAGCAACGAGGCGCTCGCCCTGATCCCCGCCGAGCCGCCGACGCCGACATGGGTGTGGGCGGCCGCCACGCATGTCCTGGCGGCCCGTCAGGTCGGGGAGAACGACACCGCGTTGAAGATGGCACGCCGGGCCCTCAAGGTCGCGGAACAGCTGGCGATCACCGACGCCAGAGCCGATCTGCTCATCTCGCTGGCGGTTCTCGAAGGCGCCGGCCGACGCAGCCCGGAGAACCGGGCCCGGCTGCGCGAGGCCCGGGAGCTGGCGCGCAGTTCGGGCAACGCGCCGGTGGAGCTGCGCGCCCTGTTCAGCCTGGCCATGGGCCACTTCGAGGCGGGTGAGCTGGAGGAGTCCCTGCCCTGGCTGACGGAGGGCCTGGACCGCGCCCGCCGCGCCGGGCTGCTGTCCTCGGCGTATCCCCTGGAGATGCGCTATCTCCGGCTGGTGCTGCTGTACACGCTGGGCCGTTGGGACGAGTGCGTGCGGGCCGCCACCGCCGACGCGCAGGTGCTTCCGGCCTCGGGCGCCTACACCTCGGGGCCCGCCTGGTACGTCGCGGTCGCGCGCGGCGACCTGGCCGCCGCCGAGGGGTCGCGGGTGCTGCTGGAAGGGCCGTTCGACTGGATGGGCACGCTGGTCGCGGGCATCGTACGGACCGACGCCGCCGCGCTGGCGGGCGATCCGGAGGCGGCGGTGGAGCGGATGCGGTCCACGGTCGCGGCCCTCACCGACGAGGCGGGGACGCACCCCGATGTGACGGTGCGGCTGGCCGCGCTGGCGCTGTCCGCCGTGGCCGACCGGGCCGCCGAGCTGCGGCTGGGCGGGGACGAGGGCGGGGCCCGGCACTGGGCGGACATCGCGACGGAACTCGTGGAGTCGGCGCGGGACTCGGCGGTGCGCGGGGGCGACCGGTCGCCGCAGGGGCCGGAGGGCATGGCCTGGCTGGCGCGCGCCGAGGCCGAGTGGCTGCGGGCCACGTCCGGTCCCGACGCGGAGGCCTGGGGCAGGGCGGTGGCGGCCTTCGACTACGGCGACCTGTACGAGCTGGCTCGCTGCCGACTCCGGTTCGCCGAGGCCCTGTTGACGGCCGAGCGGCGCGAGGAGGCGGCGGTGGAGGCGGCCGCGGTGCGGGAGACTGCGGTGCGGCTCGGGGCGCGGCCCCTGCTGGAGCGGGTGGACGCCCTGATCCGCCGCGGCCGCCTCGCGGACCGCGCGTCCGCCGCGGACCGCACCTCGCCGCTGACCGCCCGGGAACAGGACGTGCTGCGTCTGCTGGCCCAGGGCCGCAGCAACCGGCAGATCGGCGAGGAGCTCTTCATCAGCGGCAAGACGGCGAGCGTCCATGTCTCCAACATCCTCGCCAAGCTGGGCGCCGCGAGCCGGGGCGAGGCGGTGGCCGTCGCCTACCGCGAAGGGCTGATCACACCGGAGCCCAGCGCCTCCGGCTGACCGTCCGCCGGCTGTCCCGGGCATCCCCCATGCGGGCGACCCATGCCCTCATACGTCCTGAATGACCATCTTTCTTTCTCTCCCTGGCACTACCGTGCGTCACCGTGACGGTGTGTCAGCAGGGAGAGAGGACCCGGATGGACTCGGCAACGGTCGGCAAGGCAACGGCGTTGGGGACGGCGGTCCTCCTCTCGCTCCTCGCGGTCCCGGCGCACGCGGCACCGCTGGAACCCGAGCCCGATCTCGCCGGGTTGCGCGGGGTCCTGAGCACGGCGATGAAGCAGGGCGCGCCGGGCGCCGTCGCGCGCGTCGACAACCACGGCAGCGTCGCCAAGACGTCCGCGGGCATCGCCGACCGCACCACCCGGCGGGCCCTGGCCACCACCGACCGCTTCCGCATCGGCAGCGTCACCAAGACCTTCTCCGCCGTCGTCCTGCTCCAGCTGGCCGACGAGGGGAAGCTGAAGCTCGACGCGCCGGTCAACCGCTATCTGCCCGGGCTGTTGCCGGACGACCGGATCACCGTGCGCCATGTGCTGAGCCACCGCAGCGGCCTGTACGACTACACCAACGACATGTTCACAAAGACCGTTCCCGGGTTCGAGGCGGTCCGCTCCAAGGTCTTCACCTACCGCCAGCTGGTGGACCGCTCCCTGCGCAAGCCGCGCACCACCGCGCCGGGCGGCGCGTACCGCTACTCCAACACCAACTTCGTCGTCGCCGGGATGCTCATCGAGGAGCTGACCGGGAACCCCGTGGGCATCGAGTACCAGAACCGGATCTTCGGCCCGCTGGAGCTCGCCGACACCTTCTACGTCCACCCCGGCATGAAGATCCCGGGGCGGCACGCGCGCGGCTATCTCACCCCGGACACCTCAGGACCGCTGGTCGACGCCACCGAGCAGACGGCGTCCTGGGCGCAGAGCGCGGGCGCGGTGATCTCCAGCGCACGGGACCTGAACACCTTCCTGTCGGCGCTGCTCGGCGGCCGGCTGACCTCGGCCGCGCAACTTGCCCAGATGCGCAAGTGGGTACCGGCAGGGTCGGGGCAGGCGTACGGGCTCGGGCTGCGGCGCCGGGATCTGTCGTGCGGGGTCTCGGTGTACGGGCACACGGGCGCCGTCCAGGGCTTCTACACCTACGCGTTCGCCTCCAAGGACGGCGGCCGCAGCCTGGCGGCGTTCGTCAACACCTCCAACAACGGCGCCGTGCACACCACGATGCTCGGGACGCTGGAGTCGGCGTTCTGCGGAAAGCAGGCCAAGCAGACCAAGGCGCCGCGTGGGTCCTCGGTCGGCGAGCGTTCCGAGGCCGCGGATCCGGGCGCGGCCGTGCGCTGAGTCCGCGGGCCGGGAACCCTGTCGGTGCGGCGCGCGTTGTCCGGACACCTGCCACCGGAAGGCGTACGACGACACCAGGACGGCCCGATGAGCGAGTTGGTCCCCGGGGGCAATGTGCCCCTCCCGGGCGGTGCCGTGGCCGTCCGGGTGCCCGGCCCCTTCGATGTGTCCGCGCTGATCACGGACGACGGCGGCAAGGTCCGCGGCGACGCGGACTTCGTCTTCTACAACCAGCCGGCCGTCCCCGGCGCGCGGCTGCACGGCGACACGCTCACCGTGGATCCGGAGCGGCTGCGCCCGGGTGCCACCCGGGTGACCGTCGCCATCAGCCCCGCCGATCCAGGCACCTCCCTGGGCGCGCTGCCCGCCCCGACGCTCCAGGTCACCGGCCCGGGCGGCCGCACCCTCGCCCGGTTCGCACCGCCCCGGCCCCGGCAGGAGACGGTGCTGCTGCTCGCGGAGCTGTACCGGCGGGGCGGCGGCTGGAAACTCCGGGCGCTGGGCCAGGGGTACGCCGACGGACTGGCGGGACTCGCCCGGGACTTCGGGGTGGACGTCACCGACGACGCACCCACCACGGCACTGTCTCCGTCGACACCGCCGCCCCCGCCCGACCCCGACGGCTTCGCGGGCCTGGTGAACTCCGCCCGCGCGAGGGCCGGTTCACCACCCGTCACCCTGGACGCCCGCCTCTGCTCCGCCGCCCGGGCCCACGCCACCGCCATGGCCGCGGCCGGACGCCTGGGCGTGGAGGGCCGGGACGGTGTCTCCGTCCACCAGCGCGTCACGGCCGCCGGATACGCGTATCTCACCATCGGGGAGCACCTGGTGTCCGGCCCTCGGACCCCCGCCGACTTCGTCGACTACTGCCTGCGCACCGACCAGGCCCGACGCACCCTGCACGACCCGGTGTTCACCCACGCCGGACTGGCGTACGTCCCGGCGGCCCACTCCGGCGACGTGTACTGGACGGCGCTGTGGGCCCGCCCCTTCTCCGCCGGGGACCTGGCCAGGACCACCGGCGAGGTCGTGGACCTCACCAACCGCGAGCGCGCCCGGGCCGGTCTGCGCCCGCTGTCCGTGGACCCGGTGCTGACCACCGCGGCGCAGGCGCACAGCGCGGACATGGTCGCGCGGGCCTTCTACTCCCACACCTCCCCCGAGGGCACTCAGCCCTGGGACCGGGCGGCCGCCGCGGGCTCCCGGCGCCGCTCGATCGGCGAGAACATAGCCTGCGGCCAGCGCTCCCCCGCCGAGGTCGTGGAGGGCTGGATGAACAGCCCCGGCCACCGCGCCAACATCCTCAAGCGCGACTTCACGCACATCGGCATCGGTTTCGCGGGCGGCGGCCCGGCCGGCACGTACTGGACCCAACTCTTCGGCGCCTGACGGACCGTACGGCGCGATCTGGGCGGAAGGACATCGTCCGGGACACGATGCCGTCATGAAGGGTGACCTGTTTTCCAGTGAGCACATGGTCCGGCCCGCCACCGCGCCGGGCATGACGGTCGAGAACGCCAAGTGCATCCGGTACGCGGTGAGCGGCGAAATGCTGGCGCGGCAGGGCGCGATGATCGCCTATCGCGGCAGTCTCCAGTTCGAGCGCAAGGGCCAGGGCGTGGGCGGCATGCTCAAGCGCGCGGTCACCGGGGAGGGTCTGCCGCTGATGGCGGTGCGCGGCCAGGGCGAGGCGTGGTTCGCGCACGAGGCGCAGAACTGCTTCGTCGTCGAGGTCGACCCCGGCGACGAGTTCACCGTCAACGGCCGTAACGTGCTGTGCTTCGACGCCACGCTGTCGTACCGGATAGCGACCGTGAAGGGGGCGGGCATCACCGGCGGCGGGCTGTTCAACAGCGTGTTCACCGGGCAGGGCCGGCTGGGTCTGGTCTGCGAGGGCAATCCGCTGGTGATCCCGGTGTCCGCGCAGTATCCGGTCTACGTCGACACCGACGCGGTGGTCGGCTGGAGCGCGGGCCTGGGGACCTCGCTGCACCGCTCTCAGTCCATCGGCTCGATGCTGCGCGGCGGCTCGGGCGAGGCCGTCCAGCTGATGCTCAGCGGCGAGGGCTTCGTCGTCGTACGGCCGAGCGAGGCGACCCCGCCGAAAACTCAGCAGCACTGACGGCCCGTGAGGTGATCTGCGCCTCACGGGCAACCCCTTCGGCTCCGTCCACGTCTTGATCCACAACAGATGACACCGCCCTGGTCCCACAGGGGGCCAGGGCTGGTTTCCGATGCTCTATACACGCCATGTATACGTGCGATGTATAGATGTGGTGTATACGGACCGAAAGGCATCCATGTACGGCAAGGCATTCGCCCCCGAGTACCAGGGCGCGCTGACCACCCTGTCCGTGAACTCCTCGCTCACCGACGTCCTGGTGGCCGGCACCGAGGAGTTGCGGGCCGCGGAGCGGACCGGACGACACGGCGAGGCGGCGCGCTCCGGCCTCGCCGTCGCCGAGGCGCACCGGCGGCTCGGGCAGATCGGAGAGGCGGACCGGGCATGGAAGGCGAGCTTCCGCGCGGCCCGCGCGGCCGGGGACACCGGGGCGATGGCATGGGCGCTGTGGAGCGGCGGCACCCTGGCCCGCCAGCGCGGTGAGTTCCCGCTGGCCCGGCGCCTCCTCCAGCTCGCCGCCGACCTCGGTGAGCGCGGCGGGGACGTCGTCGTCCGCGGCTACTCGCTCGCCGGACTCGCCGAGACCGGCCGCATCCAGGGCGACTACGAGGCGGTCGCCCGGCTGCACGAGCAACTGCTGGCCGAGGCCAGGCGGCGCGGCGAGGCGCGGCACACGGTGTGGGCCCTGGAGGGCATCGCCCAGATCCACCGCAACACCGGCTCCTACGACACCGCGTTCGCGCTGTTCGAGGAGGCGGCCGAGATCGCCGCGCGCGCCGAGGACCGGCGCGGGCACGCCTGGGCGCTGCGCGGACTCGCCGACATCGTCTCGGTACGCGACGGCGACACCGAGCGCGCCCTGGAACTGCTGTCCCAGGCGGAGCAGACCTGCCGCACGATGAAGCTCTCCAGCGCACTCGCCTACAACCACAAGATGCGCGGCAACGTCCTCTACCGCGCGGGACGTTACGCCGAGGCACGGGACCTGTACGAGCAGGCGCTCGCCGAGTTCCGCGCCATGAGCGAGCCGCGCGGCGAGGCGCTGTCCCGGCTGGGCCTGGCCAAGTCCCGGGCCCGCCTTGGCCGGGACCGCGCCGAGACGGCGGCCGAACTGACGGAGCTGGCCCGCACCCTGGACCGCATCGGCCTGCGGCACGCCCGGGAGATGGTGGCCCGGGCCCAGCAGGAGCTCGACACGGAGGTCGTACGGTGACGGCGGCCCCCTCGACAGCGCCGCTGACCGCGGTCCAAGTGCTGGACCGCTGCCGTGAGTTGGTCCGCCCGGAGCTGGAACGGGCCGTGGCAGGGCTGCATCCCTGGGTGCGGGAGATGGCCGCGTACACCTTCGGCTGGTGCGAGGTGGGCGGCGCCCCGGCCACCTCCTCCGGCGGCAAGGGCGTACGACAGGCGCTGGCCGTGCTCGGCGCCGAGGCGGTGGGCGGCCCCGCGCACGCCGGACCGAGAGCCGCCGTCGCCGTGGAACTCGTGCACGCCTTCTCCCTGTTGCACGACGACATCATGGACGGGGACACGTCCCGCCGTGGCCGCCCCACGGTGTGGCGGGCCTACGGCACCGGCCCGGCCGTCCTCGCGGGCGACGCCCTGTTCGCGCTGGCCGTCGACACGCTCGCCGAGGCTCCGGCGGGCGCGGCCGGCGCCGTACGGCTGCTGTCGACGGCGCTCGGGGATCTGGTGCGCGGGCAGGCGGACGATCTGCTGTTCGCGACCCGGCCCTGGACGGGGCCCGAACGGGTGCGGCCCGAGGAGTACCGGACGATGGCCGAGCACAAGACGGGCGCGTTGCTGGGCTGTGCGGCCGCGTTGGGCGCCGCGCTCGGCGGGGCGCCGCCCGCGACGGTCGCCGCGCTGGACCGGGCCGGGCGTCATCTCGGGATCGCGTTCCAGATCGTCGACGACGTGCTCGGCGTCTGGGGCGATCCCGCCGTCACCGGCAAGCCCGTGCACAGCGATCTGCGCACCCGCAAGAAGACCTTCCCGGTGCTGGTGGCGCTGGACACCCCGGCGGCCGGGCAGTTGGCCAGGCTGCTGGAGTCGGGCGAGCGGCCGGACGCCGCGGCCGCGCTGATCGAGCGGGCGGGCGGCCGGTCGGCGGCCCTGCGCGAGGCGCGGCGCCGGATCGCCGTCGCCGAGGCCACCCTGGCCGCGGTACCTCTTCAGGCGGAGGCGGGTGGGGAGTTGGGGGCACTGGTGGACTTCCTGGTGCGCAGGGAACTCTGAGACCGGTGTTCGACGCATCGGATGAACAAACGGGAATCGGTGTATCTCGCTCGGCGAATCCTTGAACACACCCCGTCACACCCGCCGTACCTGTGGGAAAGGTGAGAGCCAGGGGTTCAGCGAGGGATGACCATGGTCAAGGCGCACGTCTCCACACCCGTGTTGGTCGCCGGGAGATACCGGCTCGTCGAGGTGGTCCACCAGGAGACCAACCGCGTCTGCTGGTACGCCGAGGACGGCCAGGCGCAGCGGCCCTGTCTGGTCACCCAGATCGGGCTGCCGGACGATGCGGGCGGGGAGGCGGCCCGCCGGGTCACCGCACAGGTGCTGCGCACCTCCGAGCGGATGTCGTTGATGCTGGCCAAGCGGGTCGCCGAAGTCGTCGACGCCGTCGAGGAGTCGGGGGCGCTGTGGCTGGTGACCCGGTGGATCGACGGGCAGCCGCTCGGCGAACTCCTCGCCCAGCAGGGCACGTTGAACTATGTGCGGGCGGCGCGGATCGGCCTGGAGGTGCTCGATGTGCTGGAGGCGGCGCACGGGCAGGGCATCTCGCACGGCGAACTCAGCCCCTCCCAGGTGTTCGTGCGGGACCAGGGGCCGGTCGTGGTCTCCGGTTTCGGCCTGGCCGGCGCCACCCGGGCGCCCAGGCTGGCCGCCCCCGCCTTCGCCTCCCCGGAGCAGGCGCGCGACGAGCGGATCGGTCCCGCCACCGACCTGTGGGCGCTCGGCGCCCTGCTCTACACGATGGTGGAGGGACGTCCGCCGTTCCGCGACCGGGGACGCCCGGAGGCCACCCTCAAGGCGGTGGACCGGCTGCCGCTGCGCACCCCGGTGCGCGCCGGTCCGCTCACCCAGGCCGTGCAGGGCCTGCTGCGCAAGGACCCGGTGGAGCGGCTGCCCCGGCCGGTGGTCCGCGAGGCCCTCCTGCGCGTCCTCGACGAGGAGACCGCGGCGGCGATGCCGAGCCCGCGCCTGCGCGGCCGGTATGTGAACTGTTCGAGCTGGAGCAACCGGACCATGGTCGCCGGGACTGCGCTGGCCGTCGTCACCGTCGCGGTCGCCGTGCTCGCGGTGACCGACCGGCTGCCGGGCGGCTCCGACTCCCCCGCCGCCGGCACCCCGCCCCGCCCGACCCCGTCGGCGACGGCCTCCCCCGCCCCCTCCCCCAGCCCTTCGGACCCGGTCGCCCCCGCCCCGACGGAGTCCCCCTACAGCCGCTACGCATCAACCCTGGGCTTCTCCGTCTCGCTCCCGGAGGGCTGGCGGCCGCTGCGGACCAACCGGATCTCGGATCTGGCGTACCGCGTCGTCCTCGGCGCCGAGGGTGACGCGCGGACGCTGACCGTCACCTACAGCGAGCGGGTGGGTCCTGACCCGGTCGATGTGTGGCGCGAGGTGGAGCCCGGTCTGAAGCAGGGCGGCGGCTACCGGCGGATCGGTGACATCCGGGCGACGACCTACCGGGGCCAGGAGGCCGCCGAGATGGAGTGGCTCGCGAACGACGGCGGCACCCGGGTGCGCACCCTCGGCCGGGGTTACCTCATCGGCGACAACCGGGGCTACTCGCTGCGCTGGACGGCGCCCGCGGCCGACTGGGACGACGCCGCCAACCGCGAGGCCCTGGCCACCGCCCTGCGCACCTTCAAGGAACCGTCAGACTGACCGCCGGGGCGCACCCATCGCACGCAGCGACTGCGGGCGCAGGGGCTCGGTGGCCCAGCGTGCCGTACAGGTGTGGTCCGGCAGTGAGCAGGTCACCACGAGGCGGTGGGGCGTCTCCAGGAAGAGGACGTGCGCCTCCAGCGTGTCGGCGTCGGTCCAGCCGCCGCTGACCGCGGTGGGGACCGGCTCCTCGGCGACGCTCCAGCGGCCCGGGTCGAGTCGCAGTTCGAGCCGTTGGCCGTCCTCGAAGAGCGTCAGCAAAGGGCCTTCCGGATCCGAGCCGACCTCCGCGGAGATTCCGTCGGAGCCGAAGGAGACCGTCGCCCAGCCCTCGGGCACGGTCTTGCCGGCCGCCGGGGGCAGCGCGAGTCCCGCCAGCCGCTCGGCGAGGGCCTCGTCCGCCTGCTCGCGGCCCGTGAGCGGGGCGGGACCGCAGGCGGGCAGCAGATGCGTCCAGATCAGGTCCAGCAGCTTCTGCATCCCCACGGTCGCCGAGGTCATGGCGATCACCGCGTCCTGCTCGGGCAGCACCAGGCAGTACTGCCCGTACGCGCCGTCCCCGCGGTAGCCGTGCCGGGACATCCAGAACTGGAAGCCGTAGCCCTGCCGCCAGTCCACGCCGCTCATCGGCCCCTCGGCGTTCGCCGTGTGGCGGCGGGTGGCCTCGGCCACCCAGGACTCCGGGAGCACCCGCCGCCCCTCCCACAACCCGCCGCTCAGATGGAGCTGCCCCAACCGGGCGACGGCGTCCGTGGTGGCATGCAGCCCGGTGAAACCCAGCTCCCGGCCCGCCCGGTCCTGCTGCCACGCCACCTCGCCGATGCCGAGCGGGTCAAGGAGCCGGGGGCGCAGATAGTCGGTGAGCGAGCGGCCGGTGACGCGCTGCACGATCGCGGCGAGCGTGAAGGTGGCGGGCTGGTTGTACGCGAACACGGTGCCCGGCTCGCGGTCGGGCGGCAGCAGCAGGAACCCGCGCACCAGATCGTCGGGGTCCAGCGCGTGGGCCCGGTCCAGGGTGTCGGTCTCGTGGCCGCTCGCCATCGACGCCACATGCCGTACGAGCATCGTGCGGCTGCGCTGGTCGGTGATGTCGGCGTCGAGCTCCGGGAAGTAGGAGATCACCGGATCGTCGAGCCGCAGCAGCCCCTCGGCGACCGCCAGCCCGGCCGCGGCGGAGGTGAAGCTCTTGCTCAGGGAGTACAGCAATTGCGGCCGCCCGGCGGTGTACGGCGCCCACCAGCCGGACGCCACCAGCCTGCCGTGCCGCAGGATCATCAGGCTGTGCGGCTCGATGTCGGGGTCGGCCTCGACGGCGTCGAGGAAGCCCTGCACCCCCGATACGTCGACGCCCTGGGACGCGGGTGTGCTGGAAGGCAGCGCGCGAGTCGTCATGACGGCATCCCTACCCATTCCGCCGGCATCGTCCGGTGCCGGCCCGGACGCCTTCGGATGACACGCCCCGGGGCCGTCAAACCATCGCATGCAGGCGCATATAGGCTGCCGGTCTGCACAGTGCGGTTCCCAGCCTCAGGAGAGTCATCCGTGACCCTAGCGTTCGCCCCGTCCGAGACGTCCCCCGCGCCGCTGTCCGACCTCGTCGCGCGGGACGCGCGTGAGTTCGGTGCGTACGCCCGCACCGGTGGCTGGGCCTTCGGCCTGATGGTGGCCCGCAGTGTGCGGCCCGGCGGCCAGGGCGCCGACGAGACGCCGAAGGTGTCCGCGAAGGAGTTCGCCGAGCTGGCGAGCTGCTCCCCCGAGCGGGTCATGCGCTACTACAAGGCCTGGGACCGGGCCGCCGACGACGGTCTCGTCCCGCACTTCGAGGCGCTCCGGCCGGGCGCCGAGGTGGAACTGCCGGACGCCGATGTGTGGCTGAGCTACTACGTGTCCCGCAACAGCGCCACCTCCGAGCGCGGCACGGCCATCGCCGAGGCCGCCGAGGCCGAGGGCATCCGGCCGACGAAGGCGCTGGAGGTCGCGGAGAACCCCACCGCGCTGCGCGCCGCGATCCTCGCCGATCCCTCCACCGCCCGCGCGGCCCGCAGCGCGCTGCTCGACCGCATCAAGGAGGACCCCGAGCTCCAGGCCGAGCTGGCCCGGGACGTGGTGCGCACCGACGATCTGAAGAAGGCCGTCGCCACCGAGAGCCGGGCCGCCGACCGGATCGGCTACGTCCGTCAGATCGCCGAGTCCGGCCAGGTCAAGACTCCCGCCGGGCAGACCATCGACGCCCCCGCCGACCTCCGTCAGGAGGCCGAGCGGCATCTGTCGCTGATCGACGAGCTGGAGGACGACGAGGACACCGGCGAGTGGGCCACCGAGGCCTACGACACCATGAAGACCCTCGTCGCCGAGACCGTGGAGGCCGACCCCGAACTCCGCGTCCAGGAGCGGCGGACGAAGTTCTACAGCAGCCTCCAGCGGGCGACGAAGGTCTTCGAGGAACTGACCTTCGACGATGTGCAGGAGTTCGCCGAGGACGACATGGTGCAGCAGCTGGAGGACCTCCAGCAGGCCATCGCCTCGTGCATCGCCGCGCTGCGCGGCGGTCAGTCCCGCGAGGTGTAGCGGCGCCGGGCCCACGCCGGCAACACGAACCAGCACACCAGATACCACGCCACGACCCCGGTGACCAGCCAGGGCACCGGGCCGTCGTCCATGGCGACCCGCAGGATCAGCAGCAGCGAGGCCGTCATGGTGGCCAGCAGCAGCAATAGGCCGACGAAGGTCAGCCGGGACGCCCATTGGACCGCGCGCGGTTTGATGCGCCTGCCGGACACCAGGCGGTGCAGGGAGACGGGTCCGATCAGGGCGCCAGTGGCGGCGGCGCCCAGGATCACGGTCACGATGTAGATGGTCTGCTCGGTGTCGCCGAGGTCGTCGTACTTCGGGGTGAAGACGACGGTGAGCAGGAAGCCGAACAGGATCTGCACGCCCATCTGGGTCACCCGGACCTCTTGGATGAGCTCCGACCACATCCGGTCGGCGCGCTCGTCCTCGGTCTCGTCACGGCCTGAGGGTCTCTCCGTTGCCTGCGCCATGCCGTCCGAGTGACCCCGGTGCTGATCGTTCAAACGGCTACCAGCGGTTTTCGACCTGTTCCTTGATCCGCCGGTCGTACAGGTCCCGGATCGCCCCCAGGGTCTGCTCGGACAGCTCCGGGAGGGCGGCGGCGGTGGCGTTGGCGCGGGCCTGCTCCGGCGAGCGGGCGCCGGGGATCACGCTGGTCACGCCGGGCTGCTGGATGATCCAGCGCAGGGCGAGCTGGGCCGGGGTGAAGCCCTCGGGGGCGAGGGCGGAGAACTCCGCGGCGGCCTCGACGCCGGTGGTGTAGTCGACGCCGGAGAAGGTCTCGCCCTGGTCGAAGGCCTCGCCGTGCCGGTTGTAGGTGCGGTGGTCGTTCGCCGGGAAGACGGTGTCCTTGGTGTACTTCCCGGACAGCAGTCCGGAGGCCAGTGGGACCCGGGCGATGATGCCGACGCCCGCCTCCCGCGCGGCGGGCAGCACCTCCAGCAGCGGCTTCATCCGGAACGGGTTCAGGATGATCTGCACGCTCGCCACGCCCGGCCGGGCGATCGCGGTGAGCGCCTCGGCGCAGGTCTCCACGCTCACGCCGTAGGCGGCGATGCGCTCCTCGGCGACGAGGGTGTCCAGGGCGTCGAACACCTCGTCGCTGGAGTAGACGGGCGTGGGCGGGCAGTGCAGCTGCACCAGGTCGATGCGGTCGACGCCGAGGTTGCGGCGGGAACGGTCGTTCCAGGCACGGAAGTTGTCCAGGACGTAGTTCTCCGGGATCTGGTCGACCCGGCGGCCCATCTTGGTGGCGACCAGGACATGCAGATCGGGTCGGCCGCTCAGGAAGGAGGCGATGGTCTGCTCGCTGCGGCCGTCGCCGTAGACGTCGGCGGTGTCGAAGAAGGTCACGCCCGTCTCGGCCGCCGTCTCCAGCACCTTGAGGGCGTCCTTGTCGTCGACGTCGCCCCAGTCGGCGCCCAGTTGCCAGGTGCCGAGACCGACCACGGATGCGTGCTGTTGCGACCTGCTGAATGTGCGCTCGTCCATGGGCGTCAGTCTGTCATCCGCGCCGCTCAGGCACTTCTTCGGGCTGCCGGCCGGAGGACAGGTTCCGGGCCTGCACGGTGCGCGCGAGCTTGGGGCCGAGCCAGCGCTTGAACCGGCGCAGCGCCTCCAGCCGGCCCGCCGCCCGGTCCAGGCGGTAGTAGAGCTGGGGCGGGACGTAGGGCAGCAGGGGCGAGTGGCGCTGGCCGAGCAGGGCGAACATCTGCTCGGGCGGGAGCTGGATGTAGCGGGGCAGGCTCTCGTACCACTGGGCGCTGTAGCGGGCCGCGCTCTGGAGCGGGAGCAGGGCCTGCTTGCGCTCCCTTTCGTACTGGGCGAGGGCCCGCGGCAGTTGGGGGTGCTCGCGCAGGGCGTCGGCCAGCGCGATGGCGTCCTCCAGGGCGAGGGTGGTGCCGGCGCCGATGGAGTAGTGCGTGGTGTGGGCGGCGTCGCCGAGCAGGACCAGGTTGTCGCGGTACCAGGTGCGGTTGGTCAGGGTGCGGAAGTTGAGCCAGGAGGAGCTGCCGTCGGCCGGTGCCCGGCCGATCAGGGCGTGGCCGTCGAGGGTGTCGGCGAACAGCTTCTCCAGCAGGGCGAGCCCCTCGGCCTCGTCGGCGCGGTCGAGGCCCAGGCCGGTGAAGGTCTCGGGGGCGCATTCGATGACGACGGTGCTGCGGTCGGGGCCGAAGCCGTAGCCGTAGGCCCAGATCCAGCCGTGGTCGGTCTCGACGAAGGCGAAGGTGAAGGCGTCGAAGACCTTGGTGGTGCCGAGCCAGATGTAGTGGTTGCGGCCGGGCCTGAGCTCGGTGCCGAAGTGAGCGGCGTGGCGGGTGCGCAGCGCGCTGTGCACTCCGTCGCCGGCGACGACGAGGTCGGCTCCGCCGGTCGGGCCGGCGGCGTCGATCTCGCTCTCGTACTCCAGGCGTACGCCGAGGGAGCGGGCGCGGGCGGCGAGGAGTTCCAGGAGGCGGTGGCGGCCGATGCCGAAACCCTCGTCGCCGCCGTGCCGGGTGGTCAGGTCCCGGACCCGGGCCACGCCTTCGTTCCAGTTGACCGAGTGGTCGGCGATGGCCTGCGCGGACACGGGGTCGCGCTCGTGCAGCTTGTCGAGCAGTCCGCGCCAGTAGGTGACACCCCAGCCGTATGTCGAGCCCTCCGGGTTGCGCTCGTGGACGGTGATGTCGTGGGACGGGTCCTGAAGCTTGAGCAGGATCGAGAGGTACAGGCCGGCGGGCCCGCCTCCGACACAGACGACCTTCACGCGCACCCCTTGGAATCACTCAAAGCGATCATTTCGAGACGGAGAGTAGCAGTGTGCATCGCAGGGCACGGGCTTCCGGATCGCGTCAGTTCCCGGGCGTGACGCAGGCCACCCGCGACACACCCTCACGTGAAAGACCACCCGAATCAGGACTCCGGGGAGAAGGAATTACCCGTTCCGGCGGATCTCTGCATATGCACGCAGCAAGATCATCCTGGTTCAACCTTGCACGACATGTGGGTAATTGTCCGGATCGCAGCCAACCGCTCCGGAGGGATTTCTCCCGGTCTCGTCCCGCCCGATAGGCATGCGGAGTCAACACCCGCACCGAACCGGGAGATCCGTATGCCGGAACTCAGCCGTCGCCGCGCGCTCACCGCCGCGGCCGCCCTCGCCGCCGCCTCCGGAGCCGCCACGCTCGCCGCCCCCGCCGCCCGGGCCGCCGGGCACCACCCGGGCTCCTCCCCCGCACCCTTCGACGAGGTCTACAAGGGCCGTCGGATACAAGGCAGGGCCGCCTCCGGCGGCGGCCATCACGATCACGGCGGCGGCTACGGCGTGTTCGTCGACGGGGTGGAGCTGCATGTGATGCGCAACGCCGACGGCAGCTGGATCAGCGTCGTCAGCCACTACGACCCGGTGGCCACCCCGCGCGCCGCCGCCCGCGCCGCGGTCGACGAGCTCCAGGGCGCCGCGCTCCTGCCCTTCCCCACCAACTGACCCGCCCCTCACGCACCTTCCGGGAGCAACCGCACATGACCGTCCGCAAGAACCAGGCGTCCCTGACCGCCGACGAGAAGCGGCGCTTCGTCGCCGCCGTCCTGGAGCTCAAGCGCAGCGGCCGCTACGACGAGTTCGTCACCACGCACAACGCCTTCATCGTCGCCGACACGGACAACGGCGAGCGCACGGGCCACCGTTCGCCGTCCTTCCTGCCCTGGCACCGCAGATTCCTGCTCGACTTCGAGAGTGCATTGCAGCAGGTGGACGCCTCGGTCGCACTGCCCTACTGGGACTGGAGCACCGACCGCACCGCGCGTGCCTCACTGTGGGCGCCGGACTTCCTCGGCGGCACCGGGCGCAGCCTGGACGGCCGGGTGATGGACGGGCCGTTCGCCGCCTCGACCGGCAACTGGACCATCAACGTCCGCGTGGACGGCCGTACTTATCTGCGCCGGGCTCTCGGCTCCGGCGGCAGGCAGCTGCCGACCCCGGCCGAGGTGGAGTCGGTACTGGCCATGCAGACGTACGACATGGCGCCCTGGAACAGCGGTTCGGACGGGTTCCGCAACCATCTGGAGGGCTGGCGCGGGGTCAATCTCCACAACCGGGTGCATGTGTGGGTCGGCGGCCAGATGGCGACCGGGGTCTCCCCCAACGACCCGGTGTTCTGGCTGCACCACGCCTACGTCGACAAGCTGTGGGCGGACTGGCAGCGCCGCCACCCCGGCTCCGCCTATCTCCCGGCGGCAGGCACGCCGAACGTGGTCGACCTCAACGACACGATGAAGCCGTGGAACGATGTGCGGCCCGCGGATCTGCTGGACCACACCCCGCACTACACGTTCGACGCGGCCTGATCCCTGCACTCCGGGTGACCCCAGCCCTGCGCGTTCTTGGCGATGGACTCGCCCGCCGCGTAGGAGCGGCCGCACACGCAGCGGCCGGGGAACTTCGCCTTGATGGTGCGCGCGGAGGACGCGCCGCCGCTCTTCTTCGCGGCGGTGGGTCGGCGACGCGGCGCCTTGGCGGGGGTGTCCGGTGAGGGCGGCGGTTCGGGCGAGCCGAGGCCGCTGCCCGCGGGCTCCTGCACGGTGGCCGCCTGGCTGGCGGCGCGGTCGGCGAAGTCGTTGAGCTTGTCGCCGTCGACCTGGTGGGCGGGCACGTAGCGGAACTCCACGGAGCGGCCGGCCAGGAGCTCGTCGATGCGTACGACGAGCTCCTGGTTGGCGACCGGCTTGCCGGCCGAGGTCTTCCAGCCGTTGCGCTTCCAGCCGGGCAGCCAGGTGGTGACCGCCTTCATGGCGTACTGGGAGTCCATCCGGACCTCCAGCGGCACCCCGGGGTCGGTCGCCGCCAACAGGCGCTCCAGCGCGGTCAGTTCCGCGACGTTGTTGGTGGCCTTGCCGAGCGGCCCGGCCTCCCAGCGGGCCGGGGTCTCGCTCTCGTCGGCGACCACCCAGGCCCAGCCCGCGGGTCCGGGGTTTCCCTTCGAAGCCCCGTCGCACGCGGCTACTACTCGTTCACGCATGTGCCGATCATGCCATGGGCCGAAGGGGTGCCGGTCAGACGTCGGTGAGCTTGGGCATCTCGCCCTGGGTGGAGGTGACGTCGATCACCGAGAAGTTCGCGCCCTGCGGGTCGCTGAGCGCCGCGAACCGCCCGAACGGCGAGTCCATCGGCCCGAACCGCAGCACACCGCCGAGCTTGGTCGCCTTCGCCACGGCCTCGTCGCAGTCGGGTACGGAGAAGTAGACGTTGATGTACGCCGGTACCTCCGGCGGGAACTCCTCGGTCATCTTCATCCGGCCCAGGACGGGGGCGTCGGTGATGTTGAAGATCCGGAAGTCGACCCCGTCGTCCTCCATCTGCTGCGCCGTGTACCGCGGGAACACGGCGGGGAAGAACGTGTCGGACTTCTCCGGCTCGCGGGTGAAGACCTCGGCCCAGCAGAACGCGCCGGGCTGCTCGGGCGGCGCCTCGAAGCCCTCGTGCTCACCGGCCTGCCACACGCCGAACACGACCCCGCTCGGATCGCGGCCCAGGCACATCGTGCCGAAGTCACCGACCTGCATCGGCTCCATCAGCACCTCACCGCCGTTGTCCCGGATCCGACCCGCGGTGGCGGCGGCGTCCGGGGAGGCGAAGTAGAGGCACCACTGGGACTGGCCCTCCTGCCCGGGCATGGGCGGGACGACGGCGGCGACGGCCTTGCCGTCCGCGTACGCCTGGGTGTAGTTGCCGAACTCCGACGACGCCTCGCCGAAGGTCCAGCCCAGGACGTCGCCGTAGAAGCTCTTGGCTCCCTCGACGTCGCTGAACATCGCATCGGCCCAACAGGGGGTTCCCTCTGGCTGTACGGCCATGACTGCGGCCTCTCCGAATCGGTGGTGGGTCCGGTTCCACACGCTAGCCATCCGCCGGGCGAACCGCGCGCCGAACGGCGCGGTCCGTCCCAGACTGGGAGGAAGGGGGTACGGCGGGACGGGGAGCGTGATGACGGACAGGACGATGCGCGCGTGGTCGGTGGTGGCTCCCGGGCCGGTGGAGGGCGCGGCGCTGCGGTTCGTGCACAAGCCCGTGCCGGTGCCCGGGGACGGCGAGCTGCTGGTGCGGGTGCGGGCGTGCGGGGTGTGCCGTACCGACCTCCATGTCACGGAGGGTGATCTGGCGGTGCACCGGCGGGGGGTGACTCCCGGGCACGAGGTCGTCGGGGTGGTGGCGGGGCTGGGCGCCGGGGCGAGCGGGTTCGCGCTCGGCGACCGCGTGGGGGTGGCCTGGCTGCGGTCGACGGACGGCACCTGCGGCCACTGTCTGCGCGGCGCGGAGAACCTGTGCCCCGGCTCGCGGTACACGGGCTGGGACGCGGACGGCGGCTACGCCGAGTACACGACCGTACCGGCCGCCTTCGCCCACCCCCTGCCCGGCGACCTGGCCGACGTGGCGCTTGCGCCGCTGCTGTGCGCCGGGATCATCGGCTACCGGGCGCTGCGCCGGGCCGGGCTCCCGCCGGGCGGGCGGCTCGGTCTGTACGGGTTCGGCGGCAGCGCCCATCTGTGTGCCCAGGTGGCCCTGGCGGAGGGCGCCCGCGTGCATGTGCGCACCCGGGGTGCGGCGGCCCGGCGCCTCGCGCTGGAGCTGGGGGCGGCGTCCGCGGGCGAGGTGCACGAGCCGCTGCCGGAGCCCCTGGACAGCGCCATCATGTTCGCGCCCGTCGGGGAGCTGGTCCCGGTGGCGCTGCGGGCGCTGGACCGCGGCGGAGTGCTCGCGGTCGCCGGGATCCACCTCACCGACATCCCGCCGCTGCACTACGAGCGCGAGCTGTTCTACGAGCGGGAGTTGCGCAGCGTCACCGCCAACACCCGTGAGGACGCTCGGGAGTTCCTCGCCCTCGCCGCCCGGTACGGCGTGCGCGCCACCACGCACACCTATCCGCTGTCCCGGGCCGACGAGGCGCTGCGGGATCTCAAGGCGGGCCGGTTCGACGGGGCGGCCGTACTGGTGAACGACGTGACCTGACCGCGCGCGAGGCTCCGCGCGCTCATCCTGCGCGCCCCCTGCGCGCCGCCAGTCCGGACAACATCAACCGGCGCGCGATCACACCATCGTGCCCCATCCGCCTCAACCGGGCGGTTTGCACATCCGGCGCGTGAAACCGCCCCTTTCACGCGGTTCCCGGCGATCACCCGCCGCTGTTTGCCTTGTGTACAGGCAGCGCGTGCTGTCCACCCCGCGCCACGAGGCTGCACGTCACTCACCGTCCACACCGCTCACCCCTGAACCCCCCTCCAGGGAGGGACTGTGTCCGCACCCGAAAGCGCCGCCAATCCCGCCGTCGACGACTCCGCCGCCGCTCCTTCGTTCACCAGCCTCAGCACGCAAGCGGCCCGCCAGCTCACCACGACCACCAAGTCCGAACCCCAGATGCAGGCCATCACCTCGCGATGGCTGCTCAAGATGCTCCCCTGGGTCGACGTCCGGGGCGGCACGTACCGCGTCAACCGGCGCCTCCAGCTGCGGATCGGCCGCGGACGGGTGCAGTTCGACCAGAACGGCGCCGACGACGTGAAGGTCATCCCTCAGACGCTCACCGAACTCCCGGTGCTGCGCGGCTACTCCGACACCGAGGTGCTCCGGCAGGTCGCCTCCCGGTTCCGGGTCCGTGAGGTACGCGCCGGGCAGGTCCTCTTCGAGGCCGGGCAGCCGGTCACCGAGGCCTACCTGGTCGTGCACGGCCGCTTCACCCGCTACACCGCCGGCAAGTACGGAGAGGAGGAGGTCATCGGAGTCGTCACCGGCGGCGAGGGCCTGGGCGACGAGGCCGTCGGCCGCGCCGACCCGCTCTGGCTCAGCTCGGTACGGGCCGAGACCGCGGGCGTGGTCCTGGTGCTGCCCTGGGACTCGCTCATGGACTACGTGGGCCGTGCGCCCTCGCTCGCCGCCCAGTTGGAGGCCTATGCCCAGCGGCAGAGCAAGCCCATGAACCGCAAGGGCGAGGCCGATGTGCCGATGCAGGCCGGCCATGTCGGCGAGCCGACCCTGTCCGGCGGCTTCGTCGACTACGACCTCGACCCGCGCGAGTACGAGCTGTCCCTGACCCAGACCGTGCTGCGGGTGCACACCCGCGTCGCCGACCTCTACAACGACCCGATGGACCAGACCCAGCAACAGCTCAGGCTCACGGTCGAGGAGATCCGCGAGCGCCAGGAGTGGGAGCTGGTCAACAACCGTGAGTTCGGACTGCTCCACAGCACCGCCTACGACCAGCGGATCAGCACGTTCGCCGGGCCGCCGACCCCCGATGACATGGACGAGCTGCTCTCCATGCGCCGCAAGACGAAGCTGTTCCTCGCCCACCCCAAGGCGATCGCCGCGTTCTTCCGCCAGTGCAACCGGCGCGGACTCGTGCCCGGCACGGCGACCCTCGACGGACACGAGGTGCCCGCCTGGCGGGGCGTGCCGCTGCTGCCGTGCGGCAAAATCCCGATCGGCCCGCAGCACACCACCAGCATCATCGCGCTGCGCACCGGCGAGGCCGACCAGGGCGTGGTCGGGCTTTACCAGACCGGGATCCCCGAAGAGTTCCAACCGGGCCTGAACGTGCGGTTCATGGGCATCGACGACGCAGCGATCCTGCGCTACCTGGTCACCGCCTACTACTCAATGGCGATCCTCGTGCCGGACGCCGCCGGAATCCTGGAGAACGTCCAGATCGGCCGGACGGCCGACTGACGGGACGGAACGGAATACCCACATGAGTTCACTCGCGTTCCGGGCGCCCGGCCCGCCGAACCTCGCCCGCTCCGTCCGGGCCCGGCGCGGCGGAGCCGTGCCCGGCCTGCTGTACCGGCCCGCGGTTCCGGCGGACCCCGAGAAGGTGAAGGAGGTGGATGTACGGCTGGAGGCATGGGCCCGCGAGCTGGATCTGTTCCCCACGGCGTGGTCAGGTGACTTCGCGGGGTTCCAGTTCGGCCGGGCCGTGGCGCTCCAGCATCCGGGCGCCGCCGACCTGGAGCGCCTCACGGCCGCCGGGAAACTGCTGCTCGCGGAGAACGTCGTCGACAGCTGCTACTGCGAGGTCTCCGAGGGCCGAGGCGCCTCGGCGCGCGGTCTGGGCGGGCGGCTGGTCATCGCCCAGTCGGCGCTCGACCCCTACCACGGCGACCCCGAGAAGGAGGAGCAGTGGCGGCTCGGCGTCCAGGCGGACGGCCCGCTGCGCTCCTACCACTGGGCACTGAGGGACTACGCCGCCTTCGCCACGCCGAGCCAGACCAACCGGTTCGTGCACGACATCGCGCGGCTGCACCTGGGGTATCTCGGGGAGGCCGCCTGGGCGGAGACCGAGTACATGCCGCAGGTGTGGGAGTACCTGACGATGCGGCAGTTCAACAACTTCCGTCCGTGTCTCTCGCTCGTCGACGCCGTCGACGGCTACGAGCTGCCCGAGCCGCTGTACGCCCGGCCCGAGATCCAGCGGGTGACGGCACTGGCCTGCAACGCCACCACGATCGTCAACGACCTGTACTCGTTCACCAAGGAACTGGCGACCGACCCGACGCATCTGAATCTGCCCGTGGTCGTCGCCGCCAACGAGCGGTGCGGTCTCAAGGACGCCTATCTGGAGTCCGTCGAGATCCACAACCGGGTCATGGCCGCCTTCGAGGAGGAGGCCGAAGTCGTCGCCGCCCTGTCACCCCTGGTCGGCCGCTACACCGAGGGCCTCGCGGCCTGGGTCGCCGGGAACCACGAATGGCACGCCACCAACACCCACCGCTACCACCTGCCCGACTACTGGTAACCCCCGCCCTGACAGCACGTCAGAAACACCAGGAGGAACCCGCGTTGAGCTCCCCCCACGTCGACACCGCGATCGCGCCGGTGCCGCCCCAGTCCAGGTACCAGAACAGTGTGGCGGACTACTGGAACGCCGAGGAGAACCCGGTCAACCTCGAACTCGGAAGGATCGACGACCTCTATCACCACCACTACGGCGTCGGGGACGTCGACTGGTCGGTGCTCGACGACGCCGACCCCGAGCTGCGCGAGGAGCGGATCACCGCCGAACTGCACCGGCTCGAACACGCCCAGGCCGAGCTGCTCGCCGGCCGGCTCGGGCCGCTCTCCGCCGCCGACCGGGTCTTCGACGCCGGCTGCGGGCGCGGCGGCGGCAGTGTGGTGGCGCATCTGCGCCACGGCTGCGAGGCCGACGGTGTCACCCTCTCCGAGAAGCAGGCCGAGTTCGCCAACGAGCAGGCCCGCAAGCGGAGCATCGACAACAGCGTCCGCTACCACTGCCGGGACATGCTCGACACCGGCTTCCCGACCGGCGCGTTCGCGGCGTCGTGGAACAACGAGTCCACCATGTACGTCGAACTGGACCTGCTGTTCGCCGAGCACTCCCGGCTGCTGCGCCGCGGCGGCCGCTATGTGGTGATCACCGGCTGCTACAACGACACCTACGGCCGGGCCTCCCGCGAGGTGTCCCTGATCAACGCCCACTACATCTGCGACATCCATCCGCGCTCGGCGTACTTCCGGGCGATGGCCCGCAACCGGCTGGTCCCGGTCCATGTGCAGGACCTGACCGAAGCGACCATCCCCTACTGGGAGTTGCGCCGCCAGGCCGAGCATCTGGTGACCGGGATCGAGGACACCTTCCTCGACGCCTACCGCAACGGCAGCTTCCAGTACCTGATGATCGCGGCCGACCGGGTGTGAGCCGGATCAGGCCCGCGGCACCTGCGCGGCCGCCTCCCCGGCCAGCGCGAGGGCCGTCCGGCGCAGCCAGTCCTGGCTGCGCCCGCCGGTGAGCAGCAGGTTCAGGGTCTCGACCTGGGTCCGGCCGCGGTCCCCGACGTAGGTGCGCTGCACCACCTTGACCAGGCAGGTGTCCTCGCCCTCCGCGCCCGGCCGGATCAGGGCGCGGCGCCCGGCGAGCTGGGTGAAGGTGCCGTCCTCGGCGGACGGCGGCTGACCGCGGTCGAAGCTCAGGTCGACATGGAGGTCGCTGGTGGTGCTGGTCCAGTCGCAGGACCAGTTTCCGTACCCGGCATCGGGATCGGTGGCGTCGATGCCGGGGACGACGTCGAGGGCGGCGGCGTCCAGCAGGGCGCAGGCGTCCTGCTGGGCCAGCGAGTCGGGCGGGAAGTCGGGACGCCGGTCGAGGGTGCCCTTGCCGAGGACGGTGACGGCACGTTCGACGGCGACGTCGGCGATCTCGCACAGGGGTGCCGGGCCGTCCTCGGCGAGCTTGGCGCTGACGATCACGGTGACCTCGTCGTGGGGCGGCACCAGCAGCCGGGTGCACCGGTCGCTCTCGGCGGGCTGCGGCAGGATCCCGACGCCGTGGCTCGACCGGGTCGCGGTGACCTCGGGCCGCTCGCCGTCGAGGTCGACCATCACATCCACGACGCCGCCGTCCGCGCGGTGCACCAGGACGTCGCAGCGGTCGAAGTTGCCGTAGGCGGCGTCCTGTTCGGTCTCGCCGAACCGGCCGAAGTCGGCGGGCCGGGTGAGGGAGCACAGGTCGGCGGTGCGGTGGTCGGCGAGCGCGGATCGCGACTCGGGCAGGTTCGGCAGGCCGGTCAGGAGCAGATATGCGGCCACCGCGACAGACGTGACCACGGCGGTCGGCCGGCTGCTCTGAAACCGCGCGCGGCGCACCCGCCGCACGGGCAAGGGGTAGGCGCCCACGGCCCGGTTGCGGACCAGCGCGATGTCATGGCCGACGCCGGTGGCCCGCGCCTGCGGTTCCGGGCGGCCCTTGGCCAGGAGCGTCTGCCGGACGTTCCGGAAGACAGCGTCCATGTCGAGGAGGTCGGGTCCGCCCGGCACGCCCTGCTCCAGCGTCTGGACGAGTTCGGCGGTGAAGGCCGGGTACGGCTCCTTGCGCGGAGCGAAGGCCTTCCGGCCGGGTGCGCAGGCCGTCATCACATAGGTGCGGTCGACGGCAGCGCGGTCCGCGAAGTCGTCGGGGCCGCCCATGTACCGCTCGATCGCCGTCCCGCTGAAGCAGCAGTCAAGGATCACCACCTGGCTGTGCGCGTTGCACTCAGTGAGCAGCTCGTGCCGCAGGTCGTCGTAGCGCACCGCGTGGAAGAGCCGGTCGTGGTCGGCGTGCGGCAGCATCAGGCACAGGTCGCCGTCGCGGGAGGGCAGGCCGTGCCCCGCGAAGTAGAGCAGGAAGGTGTCCCGGGCCTGTTGGGCGGCGGCGCGCACCGCCTCGATGACCTCGGCGGGCTGTTCGGGGTTGGCGAGGACGACGCAGTGCTCCTCGGGAAGTCCCAAGAGGCCGGGTTCGGTGAGGAGTTCGGCGATCCTCCGGGTGCCCGCGGCCACTGTGGGCAGCGGGGACATGGTCCGGTAGCCGTCCACGCCGATGACGACCGCGCGGGAGGCGGCGGGATCCGGCAGCGGCACTACACGGACTCCAGATCGGAGCCGGACGTACGGCGCTCCAGCAGGCCGGTCAGCAGACGGACCGTCTCCTCGTCGCACGGCCCCTGCACGGTGACGGAGACGCCGTCGACGGTGAGGGTGACGGCCGGGGCCGAGGGGCGGGCGGCGCGCCAGGCGACGTAGGAGAGGGCGAGGTTGAGCGCGGCGATGCCGTGACCCAGCACGACGTCGATGACGTCGGCGGCGCCCATGGTCGCGTCGTCGGCCGGCGCGCCGAGGCACAGGTCGGCGTGGCCGCGGACGTCCGGGTCGCGGCGCAGCCAGCGGTACAGGTCCAGGGTCGTGGGCCCGTCGTCGGTGGCGACCCGGATCTCGATGCGCATGCTTCTCCCTGTGGATTCGGTGCTCGGCGTTCACGCTAGGAATCAACGGCGGGCACGCTCACGGCAGTTGGCGCGTATCACTCGATCGTGGGGGTGCCCGGTGGACTGTGGTTGACGCGGGTCTTCCGCCGATGGCACGGCTGTGCTTGCCTGGGGAGCCGTTTTCCGGTTCCGGGGCGGGAGTTGCCGCATGCGCAAGGCGTGGATGGCGGGGTTACTGCTCGGCGTGGCGCTGCTCGGCGGCTGCGGGGATCCGACGTCGGGGGCGGACCAGGCACCCGCCCCCGAGGTACCGAGGGCATCGGCCACCACCCAGCAGCAGGCGCCCGCCTCACCGACCGCCGCGGTGAAGGCGCCGACCGTGCTGTACCTCGGCGACTCGCTCGCGATGGAGGCGCAGAAGGTGCTCGGGACCGAGCTGCGCCGGGAGTTGCGCGCCGAGTACACCAGTGCCCCGTACTCGGGCACGACCCCTTGCGACTATCTGGAGGGCACCGGCAAGCGGTCGCTGGTCCCGGACGCCGACAAGGCCGCCACGCTGGTGCGCTCGCTCCGCCCGGACTTCGTGGCGCTCCAGTTCTGGGGCAACGCCTGGGGCTACACGCCCTGCATGGACGGCATCACCCACGACGCCGATCCCCGGACGTACTTCGACCGGTACGCGGCGGATCTGAAGAAGCTCACCGGGCAGATCGCCGCCGCGGGCGGGGACCGCCGCCCGCGGATCGTCTGGGTGCTCCAGGGCCCGGACCCGATCACTCCCGACCGGGTCCGACAGGTGAACGCGCTCTACGAGGAGCAGGCCGACGCCTCGGGCGATCTCGTCGCGGACGCCGGGCGGACGGTGAGCGCCGAGCAGGCCCGCTACACCTGGGTGCGGGAGCTGCCCTGCACGGACTACGAGCGTGCGCACCCGGACTACTGCACCGCGCCGGGCCGTGACCGCACCGCCCTGCACCGCGACGACGACTATCTGCACTTCTGTCTGGCGCCCACCACATCGACCCCGAAGCCGTGCCCGGTCCGGTCGCCCGGCATCCTGCGGATGGCGCGGGAGGTCACCCGGGTGATCCGCGGCGACTGAGGTCTCACTCGCCGTCGTACGCCTTCTTCAGGGCGGCGATGTCGAGCTTGCCCATGCTGAGCATCGCCTGCGTGGCGCGCGATGCCTTCGCCGGGTCCGGGTCGCTGGTCATGGCGTCGAGGCTGTCGGGGATGACCTGCCAGGACACGCCGTACCGGTCCTTGAGCCAGCCGCAGGGGCCGGGCTCGCCGCCGTTCTCGATGAGCCTGTTCCAGTAGTAGTCGATCTCCTCCTGGTCCTCGCAGAAGATCATGAGGGAGATCGCCTCGTTGAACTTGAACTGCGGGCCGCCGTTGAGCGCGAGGAACGGGTGGCCGTTGGCCGTGAACTCCACCGTCATCACCGTTCCGGCGGGGCGCATGGAGCCCTCGGGGTAGCGGGCCGTCCTGCCGATGCTGGAGTTCTTGAAGACGGAGACGTAGAAGTCGGCGGCTTCCTCGGCCTGGGTGTCGAACCAGAGACACGTGGTGAAACCGTTGCTGGCCATGAGTACCTCCTGGGCGTGGAACGCGGTCACCTGTATCGACCCATGCTCGCGCCGGAACTCATCGCTCTGCTCTGGGCGAATCTGCCGCGGGCAGAGAAATCCCCGGTGGAGCGGGTCCGCGGGCAACAGTGGAGTCGACGGTATCCACGCCACGACGAGGAGATCCCATGACTCCACTCACCGCGCTCGCTCCGCGGGCGGAGGAGGGCGACACCCCGCCCACCCGGTTCGACGACCAGTTGGCGGCTCAGTTGCTCGGGCAGCGGATCGTGCTGCTGGGCACCCAGGTCGACGAGGTCTCCGCGAACCGGGTGTGCGCGCAGTTGCTGATCCTTTCCGCGGAGGACCCGCGCACCGACATCAGCCTGTTCATCAACAGCCCGGGCGGCTCGGTCCACGCGGGCCTCGCCATCTACGACACGATGCGGCTGATCCCGAACGACGTCTCGACGCTCGCGATGGGGTTCGCCGCCAGCATGGGCCAGTTCCTGCTGAGCGTCGGCGCCGCGGGCAAGCGTTACTCGCTGCCCAACGCGCGGATCATGATGCACCAGCCGTCGGCCGGGATCGGCGGCACCACCGCGGACATCGAGATCCAGGCGGAGAACCTGGAGCACACGAAGAAGACCATCGAGCGGATCACCGCCGAGCACACCGGCCAGAGCCCGGAGACGATCTCCCGCGACGGCGACCGGGACCGCTGGTTCACGGCCGAGGAGGCCCTCGAGTACGGCATGGTCGACCGGGTGGTGGAGTCCTTCACGGATGTCAGCCCGGCTGCCGGAAAACGACGGATGGGGCTGTAGTCATGGGGAGTTACACGATTCCGAACGTCATCGAGCGCACCCCGCAGGGTGAGCGTTCCTTCGATGTGTTCAGCCGCCTGCTGAACGAGCGGATCATCTTTCTGGGCACGGAGATCGACGACGGGGTGGCCAATGTCGTCATCGCGCAACTCCTCCATCTGGAGTCGGCGGCGCCCGAGCACGAGATCGCGATCTACATCAACTCCCCCGGTGGATCGTTCACTTCGCTGATGGCGATCTACGACACGATGACCTACGTCCAGGCGCCGATCTCCACGTTCTGCGTGGGGCAGGCGGCGTCCACGGCGGCGGTGCTGCTGGCGGGCGGGGATCCCGGGCGGCGGTCGGTGCTGGAGCACTCCCGGGTGCTGCTCGGCCAGCCGGCCAGCGGCGGGCGGCAGGGCACGGTCTCCGACCTGGCGCTCCAGGCCAAGGAGATGGTCCGGATCCGCGCACAGGTCGAGGAGGTGCTGGCCCGGCACACCCACCACGAGGTGGCGACGCTGCGCGCCGACATGGACCGCGACAAGGTGTTCACCGCCGAGGAGGCCGTGGCGTACGGCCTCGCCGACCAGGTGGTGAGCCGGCGCCTCGCCGGGGTGTGAGGCGCCGGGCGGCGGCCGTCAGGCGGCCAGGCAGAGTCCGTTGTACGACGATCCGGCCGTGCCGCGTCCGCCGACCGTGCTGTGGCGGCTGGTGAGGCGGATCAGCTCGCCCTGGGCCCGGGACAGCAGGTCGCCGAGGCCGAGCCCGAGGGCGTGGGCGGCGGCCGCGAGGACCTCCGAGGAGGCCTCCTTGCGGCCGCGTTCCACCTCGGAGAGGTAGGGCATCGAGATCCGGGCGGCGTCGGCCACGTCCTTGAGGGTGCGCTCCTGGGCGAGGCGCTCGCGCCGCAGGACGTCACCGACCAGGTCCCGCCACAGGGGTTCCCTGGGTGCGGGCCCGGAGTCGGGGCGCGGGGGTTCCTGGCGCATCGGCGGGCGCAGCGGGATCACGCGGGCTTGGTTCGGCGCTTGGTTGCTCACCTTCCCAGCCTAGGAGCCGTGGCCGCGCGGGGAAGGGTCCGGCGTTCTGCCCTGGGAAGAATCGCCCTGCGCGAACAGGGAGTTGACCGGACCTCGGTCACCGGCCGGTCAGCCGGACCACCGCGCGGATCCGCTTGCCGACCGGGACGCGTTCGACGGCGACGTCCGTCGCCAGCGCGTGCACTATCTCCAGGCCGTGCCGTCCGACCCGCTCGGGGTCGCGGGGAAAGCGGCGGGGCGGTGCGGCGCTGCTGTCGTAGACGCAGACCGCGACCTGGGCGTCGGTGCCCTCCAGGTCCAGGATGTACGGGCCGTTGCTGTGCCGGTCGGCGTTGGTGACCAGCTCGCTGACGACCAGCAGGACCGCTTCGTGGGTCCGGTCGCCGATGTCGGCGCACCATTCCGTGCGCAGCCGGCCGAGGAAGACGGTGGCGAAGGAGCGTGCCTCGGCGATGCACCCCGGCTCCCCGCTGTAGTGGGCCGCCTGCCGGAGCGGTTCCACGGGCACGTCGAAGCCGGTCGGAATCACTGCCCCGTCGTGTTCGATCATGCGTGTCTCTCTCGGAAGCCGGCCTCGGCCGGACGCTGCTGCACCAGCCCTCTTACCCAGTGCCGCGCCGGGCAGTCCCCGTGCCGGGAGCCGGGTGCGTCACACCGCGGGCGAGAGAGAGGGACTCCCGCTCGTCGCGAGCGAGGTGGAGGCCGTGGCGGTCGTGGTGGAAGCGAGCGGCACCTCGGGGCTGGAGGTGCCGGCCGTCTCCGGTTCCGACGGGGGTTCCGAGGTCGGCGGGCTCGTCGGCTCGGACGGGGTGGTCGGCTCGGAGGGCGAGGTCGGTGCGGACGGTGACGTCGGGCAGTCGGTCGCCTCACCGGTGGGCGTTCCCGTGGGCGGCGACGGGCAGGCCGTCGTGGTGCCGGGGGACGTCGAGGGCGGTGTGATCGTCGACGGCTTGGGCTGGTGGGCGGGCGGGTCCGTCTTCTGGTCCTTGCCCCCGGTGTCGCCGGGGTGCCGGTGGAACCAGTCGTCGTGCTCGGGGTCGTAGACCACGAAGACATTGATGACGACCGTGGCGGGCTGGACCACCACCACGTTCGAGGAGCTGTACGACGGCCAGGAGTCGCCGGTGGGCTTCGGCGTGGACTGCTGGGCGACCGGCGGGGTCAGCGGGTTGCCGCAGGCGCAGCGAACCCGGGGCTCGCCGCGGTCGTCGACGAGGACGGCGGTGCCGCTCTGGAGGACGGCCTGATAGCTGGTGGCGCTGCCGTCGCGGTAGCCGTGGTTGGTGACGCGGGTGTCCATGCGCAGTTGCACGGGGGTCAGGTCACGCAGATAGGCCGGGACACCGGACGGGTCGACGCCGGCCACGGAGGCGAACGCCTTGTTCTTCGCCGGGGCCGCCTGGAGCGCCTTGATCTGCTTCTCCACATCGCAGCTCGCGACGTTGCGGGTGCCGCCGTACAGACCGGGGGCGCCGCCGTCGACACCCTGGACGGCATTGGCGGAGTCGGTGGCGGCCGGGGTCGGGGTGACCGGTGGGGCGGAGCTGTCCGTGGCGGTGGACTCGGTGAAGGGGTCGGGGCCGGACTTGCCCGCGGCCTGGAGGAAGACCTCGCCGCCGGAGCCGGAGCCGCCGTCACCGCGGCTGAAGACCAGGGCGATCACCACGGCGGCCACCACCGCCGTGGCCACGACGGCGATGCGCGGTACGGATCGCCACCAGGGCCGGTGGGGTTCCGGCTCCGGGGGGACACCGCCGCCACCGCTGCCGCCGGTGGGCGGGCCGGGCGGGACTCCGCCGCCGCTGCTCGGAGGCTGGGAGGAGGGGACTCCGCCGCTGCCGGAGGGCGGTCCGGCAGGCGGTTGCGAGGGACCGGACAGGGGGCCCGAGGGGGGTCCCGTGGGGCGTCCGGACGACGGAGGTTCGACGCTCACGATCCCTTCTTCCCGATGCGGGACTTTCGCGACAATTCATCTCATTAGCCGCGTTTCCACATCGTGACCATTGTGTGCTCCTGTCCCGCGCGGTGCGCAAGCCGACGCGGACGGACCTCCCGGCGGGCGGGCGGCGCCGGTGCTGCTTAGCGTGGCAGGGTGAGCGCTCGCACCCCCTCCGACCAGGCAGTTGCCCGGCACGGCTGGCCGCAGGCCCTGATCGCCGTGCTGGCCGGGCTGATCGCCATGGGGGTCGTCGCCGCGCTGGGCCTGTGGGCGGCGGGCGCGACGGACCTGCCGGACAACGCCTTCCCCCGGGTCGTCGCCGCGACCGTGGTCACGGCCGTCGGCGGCACGGTCGAGATGTCGGGCGACGCCGGCGGCCTCGCCGAGTCCGCGGCCGGTCTCACCGTGATCCCCCTCTCCGTCACGCTCGCCGGTGCCCTGGTGACTGCCGCCGCCTTCCTGCGGCCGCTGCGACACCGGGCGGTGACGGGTGCGCGCGAACTGGCGGGCTGGGCCGGCCGGGTCGCCCTGCTGTGGCTGCTGGCGCTGCTGGGTCTGGCCCTGACCGCCCGCCAGGACTTCACCATCGCGCTCGGTGACGACACGCTGAGCGACCTGGGTGAGCTGTTCGGGGTCTCGCCGAAGGTGGGCTTTCGCACCGACGTCCCGGCGACGCTGTTCTTCGGACTGCTGTGGCTCGCGGGCGTCATGATCCTCGCCCTGCTGGTGTCGCGGGGCGCTCCGCTGCCGCCCCGGCTGCTGCGCTTCCAGGAGTCGGTGCGCCCTGCCGCGTACGCCATGGTCGTGCTGCTGCTGGCCTGCGTCGCCCTGGGTGTGGTGATCGGCCTGGTCGTGGCCGTGGCCCGCGGGCACGCGCGGGAGACCCTCGCCGTCATTCTGCTCGGGCTGCCGAACCTGGTGTGGCTGGCGCTCACCATCGGCTTGGGCGCCACCTGGGAGGGCCGGGTGGACGGCCCGTTCGGCCTGCCGATGCCGCATGTGCTGGACGAGGTGCTGCGCGGTAAGGAGACCGCGACCCTCAACCTCGGCACGCTCGCCGACTACGACGGCCGGGTGTGGTGGCTGGTGGCCGTGGACGCGGTGCTGGTCCTGGCGGCGGCGTTCGTGATGGCGGCCCGTTCCCCGCGGCGGATGCGTGCTTGGCAGCACGCCGTTCATCTGGGCGTGGCGCTGGTCCTCACGGTGCTGATGATCTGCCTCGTCGGGCGGATCTCCGCGCATTACGGGCTGTCGGTGCTGGGCATCGGGGATCTCGGGGGTGATCTGGGCGGGGAGCTGCTGTTGGAGCCACAGGTGTGGGGGGCGCTGGGGTTCGCGGTGCTGTGGGGGCTGGTCGGGGGCTTCCTCGGGGGGCTGCTCGCGCAGGGGGTGCGGCGGAGGGTGGGACGGTAGGCCGGTCAGCGCCGACTGCCGAAGAACGGCTCGGCCCACCGGGGCGGTGGCTTCGGTTCCGTCGCCCTCTCCCCGGGCTCACCCCGCTCCACCAGCCCCTCCGGTTCCCGCTGCTCCTCCACGACCCTCAGGTCCACCTGCGTCGGCGGATGCGCCACCGCCTCCCCCACCACCTCCGGCTCATCGCCGCGCAGGGCGGTGCGCAGTGCGGCGACGAAGGCGAGGCAGGACTCGTAGCGGGCATCGGGGCTCTTCGCCAGGCCCTTGGCGAACACGGCGTCGACGGGGGCCGGAAGGTCGGGCCGCAGGGTCGTCAGCGGTGGCGGCTGGTCGTACTGGTGCGCCCACAGCAGCGCCATGTCGTCGTCGCGCCGGAAGGGTGGCTGCCCGGTCAGGCACTCGTGGACGACACAGGCGAAGCCGTACACGTCGCAGCGCGCGTCGACCGGCTTGCCGGAGATCTGTTCCGGCGCCACGTAGTCGAGGGTGCCGACGAACTGGCCGACGGTCGTGACCCCGGTCAGGGACAGGGACTTCTTCGTCAGTCCGAAGTCGGTCAGATAGGCGTGCTCCGGGTGGTCGCTGTCCGTGCCGCGGGCGACCAGGATGTTGCCGGGCTTCACGTCCCGGTGGACCAGTCCGTGCTCGTGGGCCGCATCCAGCGCGGAGGCCACCTGCGCGGCGATCCGCACGGCCGTCGCGGGCGGCAACGGGCCCTGGCGGTCCAGCAGATGGCGCAGATCGCTGCCGGCGACGTAGCGCATGGCGATGAACAGGACGCCGTCCGTCTCGCCCGCCTCGAAGACCGGCACGATGTGCGGATGGTCGATCGCCGCGGCGGCCCGGGACTCGTGGCTGAAGCGGCGGCGGAAGGTGTCGTTACGGGCGAGTTCGGGGGCGAGGAGCTTCAGGGCGACCGGACGGTCCAGGCGCAGATCACGGGCGCGGTAGACGACGGCCATGCCACCGCGGCCGATCTCCTCCTCGATGCGGTACCCGGCGACCTGCCGGCCGATCAGCTCGGAGGGGCGGCCGGAGAACAGGCTCGTCTCACGGGCCATCCGGGGTCACCACCCGGGTCGCGGCGAGGCCGGGGTCCCCGGTGTCGGCGCGGGGCGCCTCGTCCGTGGTGAAGGTGCTCAGGCGCAGTCCGTCGGCGTACACCCAGCGCCCGTGGTCGGCGTCGTACAGCCACACGTGCTCGCCCTCGACGACCACCCCGATCCGCAGTCCGCGCGTGCGGTTCCGGAAGGACTCGCCGTCCAGGCCCCCGGCGGCCAGGTCCTCCACCGCGGACCGGTAGCGGGACAGGGTCTGCTCGGCGCGGGCGAGGTGGGGTCGCGGATCGGCGGTGCGCGCCGGGGCCGCGTCGGGCACGGGCGGGTCCTGGGGTACGGCGACCAGGTGGCGGGCGTCGACCCAGGCAGACCAGCCGTTGGCGCACAGCACGCGCCCCCAGTCGCCGCGCCGTTCGAGGAGCTGTACGGGCAGCAGCGCGTCCAGGGGAATCGTGGGCCGGGCCGGGTCGGGGACCTCCCAGGCGGGCATTCCGCGGCTGGGGACGACATGCGTGGGCCGGAAGCCTGGAGTCGCCATGGCATGCGCCTACTTCCGCATCACGACGGGTTCCTGGCGACGGAGCAGCCAGGAGACCACGTAGCCGAAGACCACCGACAGGACGAGCAGCATGCCGATGTTGAGCAGCCACACGCCCGTCGAGTGCTCGAACAGCGGGTCGCCGGTCAGGTCGCCGGGCACGATCCGCGCCAGGTCGACGGTCCCGGCCATCGCGCCGAGCGCCCACCGCGAGGGCACCAGCCAGGAGAGCTGCTCCAGGCCGGGTACCCCGTCGAGCTTGAGCAGGGCGCCGCAGAAGACGACCTGGACGATGGCCAGCAGGACCAGCAGCGGCATCGTCACCTCTTCCTTGCGCACCAGCGCGGAGACCAGCAGGCCGAGCATCATCGCGGTGAAGGCCAGCAGCGCCACGGCGATGGTGATCTCGATCAGCGGTGGCATCAGCACGCCCTCGCCGCCGGGGGCGTTGAGATCGACGCCGAGCAGGGCGACCAGGGTGAGTACCACGGCCTGGAGCACGGTGACCGTGCCGAGGACCACGACCTTCGACATCAGGTAGGCCGATCTGGACAGGCCGACGGCGCGTTCGCGCCGGTAGATCACGCGTTCCTTGACCAGTTCGCGCACGGCGTTGGCCGCGCCGGTGAGGACCGCGCCGACGCACAGGATGAGCAGCGCGTTCATCGCGGTGTCCCGGGTCAGGGCGCTGCCGGCCAGGGCGCGGGCCATGGCGCCCATCACGAAGGGCAGGGCGATCATGATGGCGAGGAAGGTGCGGTCGGCGCTGAGGGCTGCGGTGTAGCGGCGGATCAGGGTGCCGAGCTGGGCGCCGCGGCTGCGCGGCCGGCGCGGCGGGGTGATGACGACCGGTCCAGTGCGGGTGAGCCGGGGCTGTGCGGTGGCGTCGATGACGTACCGGCGGTGCAGCGGTGAGCTGGTGTAGCCGCCGGCCCAGTTGCGGTCCTGGTCGCGTTCGAAGGCCTCGAAGGCCTCCGGCCACTCGTCGAAGCCGAAGAACGGGAGGGCGTCCTCGGGCGGCCCGTAGTAGGCGATCCGGCCGCCGGGCGCCAGGACCAGGAGGCGGTCGCAGACGTCGAGGCTGAGGACGCTGTGGGTGACGACGATGACGGTGCGGCCGTCGTCCGCGAGGCCCCGCAGCATGTGCATCACCGAGCGGTCCATGCCGGGGTCGAGTCCCGAGGTCGGTTCGTCGAGGAAGAGCAGGGAGGGCTTGGTGAGCAGTTCCAGGGCCACGCTCACGCGTTTGCGCTGGCCGCCGGAGAGGCTGTGCACGGGCTGTCCGGCGCGCTGTTCCAGACCGAGCTCGCGGATCACCTCGTCCACCCGGGCCTGGCGTTCGGCCTTGGCGGTGTCCTGCGGGAAGCGCAGTTCGGCGGCGTAGGACAGGGCGGCGCGGACGGTGAGCTGGGCGTGCAGGATGTCGTCCTGCGGGACCAGGCCGATGCGCTGGCGCAGTTCGGCGTAGTCGCGGTAGAGGTCGCGGCCGTCGTAGACGACGGTGCCGTGGTCGGCGGGCCGCTGTCCGGTGAGGGCGTTGAGCAGGGTGGACTTTCCGGCGCCGCTCGGTCCGACGACGGCCAGCAGGCACTTCTCCCCCACCGGGAAGGAGACGTCGTCGAGGAGGGTCTTGCGGCCGCGGTCGACGGCGACGGTGAGGTCCTGCACCTCCAGGGAGATCTCGCCGGTGTCGACGTACTCCTGGAGCTCGTCGCCGACCAGGCAGAACGCCGAGTGTCCGATGCCGATGACATCGCCGGGGCGGACGGCGGCGGTGGTGACGGGGGCGCCGTTGAGGAAGGTGCCGTTGTGGCTGCCCAGATCGGTGATCTCGTGGCCGCCGTCCGGCAGGCCGCGCAGCTCGGCGTGGTGGCGGGAGACGATCAGGTCGTCGATGACGAGGTCGTTGTCGGGGGCGCGGCCGATGCGGACGGTGCGGGTGGCGGGCATGGGCCGGACGCTGGTCGGCTGCCGGAAGGTGCCGGTCTGCGCGGGCATGGAGACGGCCGAGGGGCGTTCCGGACCGGGTGCGGGGCGGCCGAGGAGGACGGCGCGGGGGCCGTCGGCGGGGTTGCCGAAGCGGATCACGGTGCCGGGGCCGACGTCCCGTTCCTGGACGCGGCGGCCCTCGGTGTAGGTGCCGTTGGTGCTGTGCTCGTCCTGGAGCGTCCAGTGGTCGGTCTCGGGGTGCAGGACCGCGTGGTGCCAGGAGACCCGGGCGTCGTCGATGACGATGTCGCTCAGCGGGTCGCGCCCTACGTGGTAGTCGCGGCTCGGGGTCATCACGGTGGAGCCCGACTCGGTCTCCAGCACGAGTACGGGCGCAGTCGGTGCGAGCGGTCGCTCCGCCATGCCAGAATTCTACCGATTCGCCCCTTTGCGCGCCTGGCGCGGACGATCAGCGCATGATCAGGCGACGGGGACGACCAGGGCGGGGATGGTGCGCTGCATACGCATCGCGTCGATCGACTCGGCGAGCAGTTCGTACTCGGTGGTGTCGTCGCTCGTGGCGATCCGGATCAGCCGTCCGGCGGCCAACTGCTCGGCGACCAGCTCCTGTTGACGCGCGTCACCGCACCAGGTACGGAGCACCGTGGGCACGTCGGGCACGGTCGCGGCGACCGGGACGAGGGCGCTCGGCGGAAAGTGTTCGGCCTCGGGGTGCGGATCCAGACGCTCGGCGATCCAGGAGGCCCGGTCCCGCAACCACCACAGAGCGAGGGCTAAAGTGGGCGCCCGGTAGGTGCCGAGCGGTACACCGATACGCCGGCCGCCGCAAGTGCCGTACGCGGTGACATGGCACAGGAATTCGTCGTGCACGTCTCACTCCCCCGTGAGCTGATCGCCTCTCGGCAGGGCCTCGCTTCCCGTGCGGCTCCGGTGCGTTGCGTGATCAAACCTTCGCTCCGCGTGAAGGTCCCTCTTCAGATGAGTATGTTCACTACTGAATCACTGTCACCATGACTTTCCGGCCAGTCTCCTGGCATATTCGCGGAGATCACTGGCCGAAACGAGACGGATGCCCGTCGGTTGACTTGGAGCGCGCTCCAGTACCTAGCGTCACGGACTGAACGGCTCCGAACGCCAGGAAGGCACCAGCATGAGCGACGTTCCCACCCGGGATCTGGGCGAACTCACCGTGTCCGCGCAGGGGCTTGGATGCATGGGCATGAGCCACGGATACGGCGCCACCGACGACGACCGGTCGATCGACACCCTGCACCGCGCCCTCGACCTCGGGGTGACCCTGCTCGACACCGCCGACTTCTACGGCTTCGGCCACAACGAGGAGTTGATCGGGCGGGCCGTCGCCGGGCGCCGTGACGAGGTGGTGCTCGCGACCAAGTTCGGCTTCGCCAACCGGCTCGGCGAGCCCACCCGGATCCGCGGCGACGCCGCCTATGTGCGCCAGGCCTGCGAGGCGTCCCTGCGCCGGCTCGGCGTCGCCCACATCGATCTCTACTACCAGCACCGCGTCGACCCCGAGGTCCCCATCGAGGAGACCGTCGGCGCCATGGCCGACCTCGTGCGCGCCGGGAAGGTCCGCCACCTGGGGCTCTCCGAGGCGAGCGCCGCCACCCTGCGGCGCGCCCACGCCGTGCACCCCATCGCCGCGCTCCAGAGCGAGTGGTCGCTGTGGACCCGGGACCTGGAGGCCGAGATCGCGCCGGTCTGCCGCGCACTGGGCATCGGCCTGGTCCCCTTCTCCCCGCTCGGCCGCGGCTTCCTCACCGGCCGGTACAGCTCGGTCGAAGGCATGGCCGACAACGACGTACGCCGCGGCCAGCCGCGGTTCGCCGACGGCAATCTCGAACGGAACCTGGCGATCGTGGCCCAACTGGAGGAGCTGGCCCGGGCGAAGGGCGTCACCGCCGGTCAACTCGCCCTGGCCTGGGTGCAGTCCCGCGGCGACGACGTGGTCCCGATCCCCGGCACGCGGCGGCAGCGGAACCTGGAGGAGAACCTGGCGGCACTCACCGTGGAGCTGTCGGCCGAGGAGCTCGCCGCGATCGAGTCCGCCGCGGCACCCGAGCACATCGCGGGCGACCGCTACGACGCCACCAGCTTGACCTTCGTCAACGGCTGACCGGCGCACGGATGCCCCTGACGACCGCCGTCAGGGGCATCCGGCCAGGGAGCTACGCCTTGATCACCGCGTCGATGCGGGCCAGTTCCTCCGCGTCGAAGTCCAGGTTGCCGATGGCCGCCACGCTGTCCTCGATCTGCCGCGCGCTGCTCGCGCCGACGAGGGCGGAGGTCACCCGGCCGCCGCGCAGCACCCAGGCCAGCGCCAGCTGGGCCAGGGACTGGCCGCGGGACTTGGCGATCTCGTCGAGGGCGCGGAGCTTGGCCACCAGGTCCTCGGTGACCGCGTCGGAGTTCAGGAAGGGGCTGTCGCTCGCGGCCCGGGAGCCCTCGGGGATGCCGTCGAGGTAGCGGGAGGTCAGCAGGCCCTGCTCCAGCGGGGAGAAGACGATCGAGCCGACCTGGAGCTCGTCCAGGGTGTCCAGCAGGCCCTCGTCCTCGGGGCGCCGGTCGAGCATCGAGTAGCGCGGCTGGTGGATCAGCAGCGGCGTGCCCAGCTCACCGAGGATGCGGGCGGCCTCCCGGGTCTGCTCCGGGGAGTAGTTGGAGACGCCGACGTAGAGCGCCTTGCCCTGCTGGACGGCCGAGTGCAGCGCGCCCATCGTCTCCTCCAGCGGAGTCTCCGGGTCCGGCCGGTGCGAGTAGAAGATGTCCACGTAGTCCAGGCCCATCCGCTTCAGGCTCTGGTCCAGCGAGGACAGCACGTACTTGCGCGAGCCCCACTCGCCGTACGGGCCGGGCCACATCAGGTATCCGGCCTTGGTGGAGATGACGAGTTCGTCGCGGTACGGCGCGAAGTCCGCCTTCAGCGCCTCGCCCAGCGCCTCCTCGGCCGACCCGGGCGGCGGGCCGTAGTTGTTGGCCAGGTCGAAGTGGGTGACACCGAGGTCGAAGGCGCGGCGCAGGATCGCGCGCTGCGTCTCGACCGGGCGGTCCGGACCGAAGTTGTGCCACAGGCCGAGGGACAGGGCGGGGAGCTTCAGGCCGCTGCGTCCGGTGCGCCGGTAGGGCATGTCCGTGTAGCGGTCGGGGTGTGCGGTGTACAACGCGACTCCAGAGGGGTGGGCACGAGGGGAACCAAGCTCATCACGAGGCTCCCTTAAGACCGGTGTCCACTCTTTCGTGACCTGTAGGCATTGGTCCAACAGAAGAATCCGATGGAATTCAGCAGTTACGCTTCTCAGTCATGGAACTGCGTCATCTCCAGCACTTCGTCGCGGTCGCCGAGGACCAGCATTTCACCCGGGCCGCCGAACGGCTCATGGTGTCCCAGTCGGGGCTCTCGGCATCGATCCGCTCACTGGAACGGGAGCTCCAGACCCCGCTGTTCGTCCGGACGACGCGCAGTGTGACGCTCACCCCGGCCGGGCGGGCGCTGCTGGGCGAGGCGGAGCGGATCCTGGCGCAGGTGCGGTCGGCCCATGAGGCGGTGGCCGCGGTGCAGGGCGTGCTGCGCGGGATGCTGGCGCTGGGCTCGGAGCAGTGCATCGCCGGGGTGCATGTGGCGGGTCTGCTCGCCGCGTTCCGGCGGCGCCATCCGGATGTGGAGATCTGCCTGCGGCAGGCGGGCTCGGGGGCGCTCGCGGAGGAGGTCGCGGCCGGCCGCCTCGATCTGGCCTTCGCGGTGCGTACGGCACAGGAGGACACCGACCAGCTGCGCGCCGTACCGCTGACCAGCGAGCCGATGACCGTGCTCTGCCACCCGAGCCACCGGCTCGCCGCCGCCGGGGCGGCGGTCACTCCGGAGGAGCTGGGCGGCGAGGTGTTCGTCGACTTCCACCCGGACTGGGGGCCGCGCCGCACCACCGACGCGGCGTTCGCCGCCGCGGGGGTCCGCCGGGCGGTCGCCCTGGAGGTGAACGACGTGCACAGCCTGCTGGACCTGGTGGACGAGAACCTCGGGATCGCCGTCGTACCGCGCCATTTCCGGCACAAGCGGGAGTCACTGACCGCCCTGCCGGTGAAGGGCACCGGCGAGCGGGTGTACGAGACGGTCGCCCTGCTGCCGCACCCGCAGGCCACGAGCCCGGCGGCGCGAGCCCTCATGGAGCTGCTCGACAAAGAAGGCGCGTGACGGTCGGCTTTGCGCGATGGTGGAGCCATGCATGCCAAGGACATCCTCATCGACGGTTACAGCCGCATCCAGGAAGAAGTCCACGCCACCGTCGAGGGCCTCGGCCCCGACGACCTGCACGCCCGGCCCGGCCCGGGAGCCAACTCCATCGCCTGGCTGGTCTGGCATCTCACCCGGGTCCAGGACGACCACATCGCCGACGCCTTCGGCCTGGACCAGGTCTGGCTCACCCAGGACTTCCAGAAGACCTTCGGACTCGACCTGCCCCGCCATGACACCGGGTACGGGCACACCTCCGCGAAGGTCGACAAGGTCCGGGTCGACTCCGGCGAGCTGCTGACCGGGTACTACGACGCCGTCCACGCCCAGACCCTCGGCGCGCTGCGGGAGCTGGCCGCCAAGGATCTGGAGCGGGTCGTCGACGAGCGCTGGGACCCGCCGGTGACCCTGGGGGTACGGCTGGTCAGCGTCCTGTCCGACGATCTTCAGCACATCGGACAGGCCGCCTACGTCCGCGGGCTGCTTCAGACCGCGTAACCGGGCAGGACGACGTCCTCGATGAGGGCCTTGCGCTCGTCGAACGGGATGAACGCGCTCTTCAGGGCGTTCACCGTGACCGTGCGCAGGTCCTCGACGGTCCAGCCGGCCTGCTCGACCAGCAGGGACATCTCGCGGGTCATCGTCGTGCCCGACACCAGCCGGTTGTCGGTGTTGAGGGTGACCCGGAAGCCGAGGTCCTTCAGCGCGGTGATGGGGTGCTCGGCTATGGAGGTGGCGGCGCCGGTCTGGAGGTTGGAGGTCGGGCACATCTCCAGGGCGATACGGCGGTCGCGGACCCACCCGGCGAGCCGGCCGAGCTTGCCGTCCACGATGTCGTCGGTGATCCGCACGCCGTGCCCGATGCGCTGGGCGCCGCAGATCTGGAGCGCCTGGTGGATGCTGGACAGGCCGTCGGCCTCACCGGCGTGGATGGTGAACGGCACGCTCTCGCGGCGCAGGTGCTCGAAGGCGGCCAGGTGGTCGGCGGCGGGGAAACCGGCCTCGGCACCGGCGATGTCGAAGCCGACGACACCGGCGTCCCGGAAGGCGACGGCCAGGTCGGCGGCCTCGCGCACCCGGTCGAACATCCGCATGCCGCACAGCAGGGTACCGACCCGCACCGGGGTACCGGCCGCGGCGACCTTCGCCATACCGGCGGCGAGGCCCTCCTGGACGGTCTCCACGACCTCGGCGAGGGCCAGCCCGCCCTGGGTGTTCAGCTCGGGGGCGTAGCGCACCTCGCCGTAGACGACACCGTCGGCGGCCAGGTCCAGGACGTACTCCTCGGCGGTGCGCAGCAGGCCCTCGCGGGTCTGCATCACGGCGAGAGTGTGCTCGAAGGTGGCGATGTAGCGGACCAGGTCGCCGGAGTTCGCGGCCTCGAAGTACCAGGCGGCGAGCTCGTCCGGGTCGGTGGTGGGCAGGGTGTGGCCGACCTCGGCCGCCAGCTCGATCACGGTGGCGGGGCGCAGGCCGCCGTCGAGGTGGTCGTGCAGGACGGCCTTGGGGAGGCGACGGATCACATCGGCGTCTACGCGCGTAGCAGTCATGTCGGGGGCTTTCCTTGAGCGGGTGTTCTACGGGAGGCGGGTGGAGGTCAGCCGGCGGGCTGGAGCAGGTCCCAGCGGTTGCCGTACAGGTCCTGGAAGACGGCGACCGAGCCATAGGGCTCATGGCGCGGCTCCTCCAGGAAGGTCACGCCCGCGGCGAGCATCCGGGCGTGGTCGCGGGCGAAGTCGTCGGTGTGCAGGAAGAACCCGACCCGCCCACCGGTCTGGTCGCCGACCCTGGCGCGCTGCGCGTCGCCCTTGGCGCGGGCCAGCAGCAGTTCGGCGCCCTCGCCACCCGGCCGCACGACGACCCATCGGGAGCCGTCCGGGCGCGGGGCGTCCTCGACGAGACGGAATCCCAGGGCCTCGGTGTAGAAGCGGATCGCCTCGTCGTAGTCGTCGACGACGAGGGTGACCAGGGCGATGCGGCTCATCGGTGCCTTTCGGGACGTGCGATTGACGGGAGAGGTTATACGTAAAACCCGCCGCGCGCCAGTCCGCGCCGAGCGGCACCTCGGGCGGCTCGTTCTCCGGGCCTAGGACCGCCGCCCGAGGTGCCGCGGCCCGAGGATCGATAGCGTCCCCGGCATGACGATCACCGACCCGCCCCGCACCCCCGAACAGCGCAGACGCGAGGTGCTGGAGCGACTGGAACGCGAGACGGACGTCTGGGTCGCCACGGCGGACGCCGAGGGGGCGCCCTGCATGGTGGCGCTGTGGTTCGTCTGGGACGGGGAGGCGGTGTGGGTGTCGACGCGGGCCACCAATCCGACGGGCCGGAACCTGCGGGAGCAGGGGCGCGCCCGGCTGGCGCTCGGCGACACGCGGGACGTGGTGCTCATCGACGGCGCGGCGGAGGCGTTCACGGCGCGGGAGGTGCCGGACGCGGCGGTCGAGGCGTTCCTGGCGAAGACGGGGTGGGATCCGCGCGCGGAGCGCGCCGCCTACGCCTTCTTCCGGGTGCGCCCGCGGGCGGTGCAGGCGTGGCACGGGGTACGAGAGTTGCCGCAGCGCCACCTCATGAAGGAGGGCAAGTGGCTTGTCTAGACAGGTTAGACGGGAGTACCGCCGTAGGACATCCGATGCCCCCAAACGCGAGCGCCAGGACGCCGACACCCGCTCCCGCAGCGATAGCCGCGGAGGCGATGGCGCCGATAGCTGCGGCAGCAACGGGGATGAGGGGGATAGCCGCGACGGCCCCGAGTGCAATGCCAAGTTGGAACAGCGCTGCGTGCGTCTGCGCGGTGTTGGCGCGGACCTTGATGTTGACGTCGTCGCGGTCGAGGTCGTCGACCTGGCGCTGCATCGCCGCGAGCACCCGCCTCCTCCCCGACACGGTCCGCGGCAGGGAGCACGGCCATCTTCAGTGTTATCGGCCATGCGTCACCCCAAGCGGCTCGGTTGGGGTGGTGTAGAAGGTGACGTCGGTGGGGTGGTCGCGGAGGTTCAGGAGCTCCGCTATGAGAAGCAGGCGTTGCGCCTGGCGTTCCACCTTCAGCGACAGTGCACAACGGGCGTTGTGCACTGCGTTCAGTAACCACTCGCGACAGGCCTCAGAGCAGAATCCAGAAACCGCCAGTCCACCGGATTCGTTTAGCGTCAGCAACGGCGAGAAACAGCACTCCGGCCGCGCACAGCGTGTTGGGTCATGGGGAAGTCCAGAAATGACGAAGCCCCGACGCGTCCGCCGGGGCATGCGAAAGGCCCCGAGTTGACGCCGGGCGCCCTTAGGGGATGAGGGTTCGTTACGCGGTCAACTGACCTGCGTGCACTGAGAGGTCCATGGGGACAGACGGCGCCGCTTCGTCGGGTCCGCCGCCAGCCATCGGCGCTCCACTCGTGATTGCTTCCATGTCGCACGGGGTAGGGACCGGACATCCGAGCCCGTTACAGGTGATCCTGAACGGGTACGGATCGCGGCTGCGTCGACGCCAGCTCGCGCGAACGAGGCGGGGGACTCTTGTGCACTACTTCAAGGACTTCGAAATGAGAGTCGACACAACGACGGCCGGACTCGCAAGTCCGGCCGTCCACGCGTCGAGGGCGATTCTCGGTTTCGATCACATGCCGTTTAGGCGTGTGGTCGGGCCGAGCGCGCCCAGCACGCGGCCCGACCACCCTGAGTGGGAGGGTCAATCACCGCATGGAGACCGTTGGTTGGGCGGCTGCGGTAGTGGCTGCCGTCGGGGGCGTGACATGGGTGCTCACGTTCCTGCTTGATCAGATTCCAGCTCTGTGCAGGAAGGCTGTCGCCGCCGTGAGGTCCGTAAAGGAGCTCCGAGCAGAGTTGGGTAAGCCGCCTGTCAGCAAGCAGGGGGAGAAGGCGTCAGACGTCGAACAACGTCGCTGACGTCGGCAAGAACTGACGGGGTGTCGCCATGTCGGCGCCCCGTCATTGCGATGTACCGGCCCGTTCCGTAGATCTCCACGACCGTTCCGGCGGGGCGTCGGATGCAGCGTCCCTGTCGGACGTCAGCACGGCCCCAGATGTGCAGCCCGTCGCCGGACGGGGAGACCTCTACGTAGGTGGTCCCCGCGTCGCGGATGATGGCTGCGGCCCACGGGGCAAGTCGCCCGGTGAGCGGGTTCAGACAGTGGTCCAGGTCGAGACAGACGATGTCGTCGACGTCCGAAAGGACGAAGCCCAGACCGGCGCCGACCGTCGAAACAGCGGCGTCCTTGTGAGCGCTCCACGTGCGCGGGTCGGTGCTCGACGCCGCCATGCTGGCGACTGTGAGCGGCCGTTTGTCCGCGGCGCGTCGGACCCACCTGTCGCAGGTCGTCAGTTCGTCGGGGAGCGCCTTACGCGCACGAGCGCGGGACGGGGCCATCCGGCACCAGTTCGAGCACGTCTTGACGTGGGACCGAGCCGCGATCGGCATCGGCCCTTCGCAGTGCTCGCAAGTCCTCAATCGTAGATGCGGGCCGTTACGCTTTCAAGGCTCTCACCAGGGAAAATGCGTTAGCCAGAGAGGGCCGGCACGTTACACTTCGACCGCCCCGCGACCCTCAGTGGGCCCCAGGAAGCCGTGTGCGGCCGGCTCGCGGCCTACCGCAGGGCGGGGCCGAACGGGCCCCCTCAGATCCCCCAGACCCGTACAGAGTGCGAGGCCCAGCACCTTTACGGTTCGGAGATCGTCCCGGCGGGGGTCACCCCCCGGTCCATGCGGCGTCACTCGCTAGTCGATCTTCGCCGCGAAGCCGGCGCGAGGCTCTCGACGCTCTCCGTCGGCGAGCTCATGGCTGCGCCCAATGTCGGTGCGTCGCACCCTTGACGGTGCTAACGTGGCATCGCCGAGACCGCGATGGTCAAAGCAGCGGCGTCGAACGTCGCCTAGGACCGTCTCCGCAACGGAGGCGTTCAAGCTCCGAAACGGAGCTCGGCTACTCGCTGCGAACGGGTAGCGGCCCGGACAGGGACCCAGAAGGCGCGATGCCAACCAGGGACCCACCACTCTGTAGGTCTTAACCGACCTCAACGACATGCACCGCAACGGTGCAGCGCGCAGCAAGGGCCCTGCGCACTGACAGGTCACCTGTCGTCGTTGAGGTAGCCTGCGCTACGTCCTCGTCTCAGGTGGCACACACCGTTGCCGAGGAGAGCTTGTCGTGTGGTCCATGCTGGGTGAACTCGCCCTAGCTGCACCGTGGTTGCTGGCGCTGCTGTTTGGCGTGCTGGCTCTGATCGTGCTCGTTTCGTTGCCCTTGAGTCTGCGTGGCTCGGAGGCGAGCGAGCGTCCCGAAATCATCAGAGCACTTGCCGACTTCTGGCGGTTCTGGCGTCGGTGACGTCAGCCCTGGCCGATGCTCGACACGTGGTCGAGCCGCACGGTGTGGGCCTTCGTCGACACGGTGACCGTGAGCACGGTGGGCCAATCGATTCCGCCAGCCGGGTAAGTCGCTGCCGCGGACGCGTAGGCGTGCGTTCCCGTCAGCGTTTGCCCCCCAACCAGGTTGACGGCCACTGTTTGACCGTTCGCGGCTGCCGCACGGTCGCGGATGACGGAGGTGTACTCGTCGAAAAGGATCGTGCGGCTCATCGGTTCTCCATGGCGTAGCTGTTCTCGGCGAACGGGTTGCGGGGGTTGCTGCTCGGATGGCGTCGCTCAGTGCGGCGCCCCTCGTCGTCCATGCCGTGACGCTGCCTGTAGCGCGTAGCGCCTCCGCTGACAGTCCCAGCGCCGTTGCCGACGTCGGGACCACAGTCACCGCCGGATCGGGGCGCAGGAGGGGACCTCACGCCGAACTGTGCGGCAAGCGTCTGCGCGTCCGCCTCCAGTTCCTCCGGGGTCGTACCGACGAGGCGTTCGGACTGCTCGGGCGTCAGGCCAGCGGCGACTCCCGCGCGCAGGCGGGCAACTTCAGCAAGCGGCGTCACGCTGCTCTTCTGGGGTCATGGTGTCTGTCCTTGTCAGGCGATGAACGGGCGCGGGTCGCGACCGGTACCGAGGGGCTTGTAGGTGCGCTCAGGGAGCGCGCGCGGGGAGTAGTCGACGATGGGGCCGTGGTCGTCGTAGGCAACGGGGTCGGTCGCGGCCGTAACGCTGAACTCCAGGTCTTCGTACGACGTTGGCACGAACGCGGAGCCGCTACGGGCGACCCACACGAGGTACTCGATGGCGTAGTCGCGTGACTGCATCACGCTGCGGATGTGGTCGGGGACCTCGTCAACGCGGACGGTCCATGCCCGTGACGGCTCGAAGGACGTCCCACTGAGCATCACGGACGTTGCGGTAGTCCTTCAGGAGCGACGTCAGGCGACGCCAGGCGTCCAGGACATCCCCACCCGCCTCGATGGCCTGTTCAGCCGTCGTGACGTCGCCCAGAGTCTCCCCGGCGTCCTTGGCAGCGTCGAGAATCTCAGTCAGCCCGCCGTCGAGGTGCTCATAGAAGCGGCGATGCCCGCGTCAGGATCCTTCCCGTCGACGAGCGGCCTCCAGCGGGGCGTATGCCCTTCGGGGAACACCTCGACGGTCACGCCGAACTCGTGGAGGAGTTGGCGCCTCTCCCCGTCGTCAGCGGCAGCGTGCCACTTCGACGCCACAGTCTCCCCGGTGGGGCGCTCGATCATCCCCGCAGGGCGGATAGGAGTCTCACGCAGGCGCTTGATCTCGGCCGTCAGGTCGCCGTACCGCTCCCGGTACCAAGCGGCGTCGTCCTCGTCGTCGTAGAGCCCCGCGTTTCGGTCGTCACGCAGCCGGTTACGAGCCGAGAGCTTCTCCGCTAGCTCCTCCTCCACGCCGTTACCCGGGTCAAAAACCCTCTCCATGAATTTGTGGTCGCCGTATGTCGCGAGGAACCACCCGGTGAGTGCCTCCTCCAGGCGCTCCACATAGATCGTGGGCGACGGCTGACAGTCGGTGAGACCCTTACGCCGCGACATGCACGTCATTGCTACTGGGTTCCCCGTACGGTACTGGCGATACTTGCACTGCCCGCAGATGGCCAGCGACGAGAGAAGGTGCGTGCCTGACTGCGCACGCTTACCCCGTGGCTTCTTGCGAGCTAGCTTCTTGACAAGCGCCTCATGGGTTTCTCGATTCCAGAGCGGCGGAGCAACTCGAACGGGCATGCCCTTGTCGTCGAGTACCGGCTTGTCCTTGTGCAGTAGGTACCCGAGTGCAGCCTCAGAAATCAGCATCGACCTTAGCGCGGATCCACCCCACGCACTCCCACGGGGCTCTTTACCACCCATTACCCGCTCATGGTCTACAGGAGAAAGAACGCCTGCACGAGTCAGCCGTGCCGCCTCACTGTGTTCGGTGATTTCGCCCGAATGGTCTGCGAGGATTCGCCGCGCTACGTCGCGGATGTTCTCGGCCGCGTTCTCGCGCTCCCGAATCTCTTCTGGGAAGTCCTCTCCACGGTCCAACGCAACGTGGTCGATTGCCGCCTTCTGGTACAGCCGCACGTACCGGTAGCCGTATGAGTGCTTGCCCCTCTTGCGCCCTTGCTCTCTCGCCTTGACGGTCTCGTCGCGGTTGCGGCCCTCCGTGGCGCGGAGCTCCATCTGAGCTCCCCAAGCCTGCGCAATGAACTGGTTCTCGTCGGCCGGGTCGTTCAGATCCCACGGCCCGCTGTGGCCGTAGGTAACAAGGAGCTTCCCCTCGTCGCGCATCTTGTACCCGGTGTTCAGGCAGTCGACGAGGCTGCGCCCAATCCGGTCAACGGCCGCCCCCGCGATCCCCGCGTATGGACCCTTCTCCCCGCGCAACCACGGCCCGAGCCGCGGACGGTCGATGGGGTTGGTAGCGCCAGAGACTTCCCAGTCGTCAGCCCAGGCGATGACGTGACCGCCTACGCTGGCCACGGCCGACAGCACGTTGTCGCGCTGACGTGCAGGTGACCAGGTGGCATCCGATCTCCGCGATAGGCGACGTACCCCCACGAAGCACAGCCCGCACCCGTCGAACGGCCGCTCCTCAGCCCGACTCATCCCGCCCCCTCGCGACTACAGCTGGACCATCTTACCGTTCAGCAAGAGCCTCTACCCGCCGAGATCGTGAAGACGCCGTTCTTCCAGGGCAACGACGTGGTCGTGCTCCAGGAGGCGTTCGACAACTCCTCCTCGGACGCGCTGAAGTCCTCGGCGGCGGGCGCCTACCCGTACCAGACGCCCGTGGTCGGCCGGAGCAAGGCCGGCTGGGACGCGACGGGCGGCGCCTACTCGGCGACGACGCCGGAGGACGGCGGGGTCACGATCCTCAGCAGTGGCCGATCCTGCGCAAGGAGCAGTACGTCTACAAGGACGCGTGCGGCGCGGACTGGTGGTCCAACAAGGGCTTCGCGTACGTCGTGCTGAACGTGAACGGCGCCAAGGTGCACGTGGTCGGCACGCACGCCCAGTCCACGGACCCGGGCTGCGACGCCGGTGAGGCCGCCGCGATGCGCAGCCGCCAGTTCAAGGCGATCGACGCCTTCCTGGACGCCAAGAACATCCCGGCGAACGAGCAGGTCCTGGTCGCCGGTGACATGAACGTCGACTCGCACACCGCGGAGTACGGCACGATGCTCGCCGACGCGGGCCTCGTCGGCGCCGACGCGCGCACCGGGCACACCTACTCCTTCGACACGCAGGACAACTCCATAGCCCGCGACCGTTACCCGAACGACCCGCGCGAGGACCTCGACTACGTCCTGCACCGCGCGGGCCACGCCCGTCCGGCCGTGTGGAAGAACGACGTGATCAAGGAGCAGAGCGCGCCCTGGACGGTGTCGAGCTGGGGCACCGATTACACGTACACCAATCTGTCGGACCACTACCCGGTGACCGGCTCGGCGGGCTGACGGCCGGCCGGGGAGTGGTCAGCGCCGTGCCCACTCCCCGGCCAGCAGTTCGTACGACCGCACCCGGTCCGTGTGGTCGTGGGTCATCGTCGTGATGAGCAGTTCGTCGGCGCCGGTCGCCTCCTGGAGTTGTTCCAGCTGGTCGGCGACGCGGGCCGGTGAGCCGACGAACTGGGTGTCGACGCGGTCCTGGACGAGGGCCCGGTCCGCGTCGGTCCACTCGTGGGCGCGGGCCTCCTTCAGGGTCGGGTACTCGATGGCGCCCTCGGCGGTGCGGATGCTGCGCACCCATGGGCCGTATCCCTCGGCCAGTTCGCGGGCCGTCGCGTCGTCCTCGGCGACGACGACGTCCGCGGAGACGGTGACGTACGGGGTGTCGAGGAACTCCGACGGGCGGAAGAAGGACCGGTAGCCGTCCACGGCCTCCAGGACGGTGGCGGGGCTGACGTGGTAGTTCGCGGCGAAGCGCAGACCCCGGGCGCCGGCCACCTCGGCGCTCTGGCCACCGCTGCTCCCGAGGATCCACACCTCGACCTCGGCGCCCTCGCCCGGTACGGCGTGTGCCTCGATGCCCTCCGGGGAGCGGTAGGTGCCGCCGAGGAGGGCGAGCAGGTCGTCGATCTGCTCGGCGTAGTCCTGGGACTCGGCGTTCGGCAGCGTCAGCAGTTTGCGCTGGAGGGCGATCCGGGGTGAGCCGAGCAGGTGCTCGGGATTGAACGGGGCCGGTATCAGCAGGCCGTTGGGCGAGTGGCGCTTCTCCGGCGGCACCGTCGGCCGTCCCGGTGGGCGGCCGCCGGAGCGGCCGAGGCCCAGGTCGAGGCGGTCGGGGTGGAGCGCGTCGATGAGGCCGAACTCCTCGACCGTGGACAGGGCGGTGCGATGGCCGAGCTGTACGGCGCCGGAGCCGAGCCGGATGGTGGAGGTGGCGGAGGCCGTCAGGGCGAGGACGACCGCCGGGGAGGTGCCCGCCACTCCGGGGTTGAGGTGGTGTTCGGCGAACCAGTGGCGGGTGTATCCGAGGCGTTCGGCCTGCCGGGCGAGGTCGATGGAGTTGCGCAGGGCCTCGGCGGGGGTGGCGCCGGACGGGATCGGCACCAGGTCCAGGACGCCGAGGGGGATGGCTGACAATTGGTGGCCTCCTCAGAGGTGGGCGGGCGGGTTCGGGGGCGTCACGAGGCGGCCCGTGCGGTGTGCGCCCGGTCCGGGTGGGTGAGGCCCAGGTGGTCGCGCAGGGTGGGGCCCTCGTACTCGGTGCGGAAGACGCCCTGTTCCTGGAGGAGCGGGACGACGCGGTCGGCGAAGTCGTCGAGGCCGCCGGGGGTGAGGTGCGGGACGAGGATGAAGCCGTCGCTGGCGTCGGCCTGCACGAGGTCGTTGACGGCGCGGGCCACGGTCCGCGGTGAGCCGATGAAGTTCTGCCGGTTCCCGGTCTCGATGACCAGGTCCCGGATGGACCAGCCGTGGGCCGCCGCCAGCTCGCGCCACTCCCGGGCGGTGGCCAACGGGTCGCGGTACATGCGCACTTGGGCCCGGCCGCGGGCGACGGTGTGCTCCCCCGGCAGCGGGTCGACGTCGGGCAGCGGACCGTCGGGGTCGTAGCCGGACAGGTCACGGTTCCAGACCCACTCCAGATGCTTGAGGGCGGTGGCTCCGCTGACCTGCTTGCGGCGTACCTCCTTGGCCAGTTCCTCCGCCTCGGCGTCGGTGTCGGCGAGCACGAAGCTCGCGGCGGGCAGGATGAGCAGCTCGTCTCGGCGGCGGCCGTAGCGGGCGAGGCGGTCCTTGACGTCGGTGTAGAAGGACTGGCCCTCGATGCGGGTGGCGTACCGGCTGAAGATCGCGTCGGCGCTCGACGCGGCGAACTCGCGGCCCTCGTCGGAGTCGCCCGCCTGGAAGATGACGGGGCGGCCCTGCGGGGAGCGCGGGACGTTGAACCGGCCGTGGATGTCGAAGTGTTGGCCGCTGTGGACGAAGGAACCGGCCTTGGCGTCGCGCAGGAAGACACCGGTGGCCTGGTCGGCGACGATCTCCTCGCCGTCCCAGGAGTCGAAGAGTTCGTACGCCGTGGTGAGGAACTCCTTGGCGCGGGAGTAGCGCTGCTCCTGCGGCAGGAAGCCGCCGCGGCGGAAGTTCTCGCCGGTGAAGGCGTCCCAGGAGGTCACCACGTTCCAGGCGGAGCGGCCGCCGGAGAGATGGTCGAGGCTGGCGAACTGGCGGGCCACCTCGTAGGGCTCGTTGAAGGTGGAGTTGATGGTGCCGGTCAGTCCGATGTGGTCGGTGACGGCGGCGAGGGCGGCGAGGACGGTGAAGGTGTCGGGGCGGCCGACCACGTCCAAGTCGTATATTTCACCGCTCTGTTCGCGCAGCCGCAGGCCCTCGGCGAGGAACAGGAAGTCGAACTTGGCCCGTTCGGCGGTGCGCGCGAAGTGCGCGAAGGAGGAGAACTCGATATGGCTTCCGGCCTTGGGGTCGCTCCATACGGTGGTGTTGTTGACGCCGGGGAAATGCGCGGCCAGATGGATCTGCTTCAGCGGCTTGGACATCGGGATCCCTCCGGCTCAGGCGGCGTAGCGGTTGGCGGGGCGCGTCAGGCCCAGCAGGCCGCGCAGGGTGTCGGCCTCGTAGGCGCGGCGGAAGGCGGCTCGGCGCTGGAGTTCGGGGGCCAGTCCCCGGGTGATTCGCGGCAGGTCGTGTCCGAGGACGGCGGGCCTGAGCCGGAAGCCGGTGAGCCCTCCTTGCCGCAACTCCTCAAGGAGGTCGGCGAGTTGGACGGGCGTCCCGGTGAAGATCCGGGCGTCGCTGGTGTACGGCTCACCGGCCAGGGCGTCGAGGCGGTCCCGTCGGGCCGCCGCCTCGGCGGGGTCGTCGTCGAGGAAGACCACCAGTTCACCGAAGATGTGCAGGGGCTGGTCGGCGCGGCCGGCCTCGGCCTGCTCGGCGCGGATCTCCGCGACGACGGCCCGTGCCTCGTCGACGTCGTGCGGGGTGACGTACCCGATGTCCGCCTGCCGGGCGACCAGGCGGTACGGCACGGTCTGGTGGGCCAGGGCGGTGACGACCGGTTGGCCCTGGGGCGGGCGCGGGGTGATGGAGGGGCCCTTGACGCTGAAGTGGCGGCCCTGGAAGTCGATGTAGTGCAGCTTGTTCCGGTCGATGAAGCGGCCGGTGGCGGCGTCGCGGATCTCGGCGTCGTCCTCCCAGCTGTCCCAGAGCCGGCGTACGACCTCCACATAGTCGGCGGCCTCGTCGAACAGCCCGGTCACCACGGGGCTGTCGTAGGAGTCGACGGGCTCGATGGTGCGGCGGCCGAAGTGCGCGGCCTCGTTCGGGCGGGCGGTGATCTGGACGCGCAGTCCCGCCCGGCCGGTGCTGACGTAGTCGAGGGTGGCGATGGCCTTGGAGAGGTGGAAGGGCTCGGTGTGGGTGGCGATCACGGTCGGGACCAGGCCGATGCGGCGGGTCAGCGGGGCGACCCGGGAGGCGATGAGGACGGCGTCGAGGCGGCCGCGGACCTGGTCGGTGCGCTCGTCGGGGTGGAGGAAGTGCGTGGACTGGGGGCCGAGGCCGTCCTCGATGGTGACGAAGTCGAGCAGTCCGCGCTCGGCCTCGGCGACCAGGTCGGCCCAGTAGGCGGCGGTGAACAGGTCCCGGGGGCGGGCCGCCTGTTCCCGCCAGGAGGCGGGGTGCCAGCCGGTGCCGTCGAGGGCGACGGCCAGGTGCAGTGGTGCGTGGGGCGTGAAGGACACGAAGGGGTTGCCTTCCTGAGGGGTTGCGTACGAGGTCACCGGCGCGCGTGGCAGGCCCAGTCCAGGATCTGGACGGCCGCTCCCGCGGCTTCGAGGCCCTGGCAGTGGGCGTGATGGCGGCGGGCGATGCCGTCGAGGTCGAGGTGGGTGCCGAAGGCCGGGTGGGCGGCGAGGCGGCGGGCGTAGGCCCACAGGGCGGGGTGCTCGGCGATGCGCCGTACCAGCGCCGCGTCCAGGTGGTTGCGGTGCGCGGTGTCGAGTTCGACGAGGGTGACCCACAACTCGACGTCCGCGGCGGTGATCTGATCCCGGATCATGAACTCCCGGTCCAGGAGCCATCGCTCCAGGGCGTCCAGGGTCTGGGCCAGCCGGTCGGCGGCGGCGGCCCGTTCCGACGCGTCGCCGCCCGCCGATCCGGCGAGCTGTGCCGCCTGCGTGATGCCTGCGGCGCACATCCGCTCGACGGCGTCGATCTCCGACTCCGCTGCGCACGGACGGAGTTGAACACCTCCCGACCCGAAGTGCCGGGCGAGGTCGCGGGCGATGGCGGGGGCGTGGGTGCTCACGATCCGGCCCGACCAGGCGTCGCTGAGGACGGGGGCGCGGGCCGGGCCGGTGTAGCGGTGGGCGCTGGCGTCGTAGAGCGGGCGCAGTGCGGCATAGCCGCCGTCACGACAGTCGGGGACGGCAGGCAGGACGACCGCCGGACAGGTGTCGTCCAGGCCCAGCAGGCTGTGGGTGACGGCGATCCTGAGGCCGTCCGGGCAGGCGGTCGACAGGTGGAGCCGGTAGCGGCGCGGCACGGCGTAGTGGCCGCTGCGGGCGTCGTGGCCGATACGGCCGTGGAAGTCGGGGGCGGAAGGGTGGCCGGCCAGCGGTGTTACGGACATGACTCTCCCCGGGGCGGAAGCGGCAAGGGATGGGCGGCGGGGGCCCGTTTGCGCGCCGACGCGGGCGGTGCCGGTGGGCGACGCCGGTCGGTGATGGGGCGCGGAAGTGGCCTGGTTACCCGAGGGGACCGATGGCGCTGCATACGCGCAGCAGATCGATGTGACGGCGGGAGGTCAGAAGAGGGCAGGCCGACGAGGCGCGGTTGGTGACCGGCTCATGGCGTCCCATGTTTCCCTACCTGTTCACTAGGATTCCCGCTTCGGAGTGTCCGTCCGGCGTCGGCCGACGTCAAGAGGGCGTCCTCACCCCCCGAAAGGGATCTGGGACGTCGCGTCGGTCTCCTGCCGGACGGGGTGGGTCCACAGCCCCCGCGCCCCCAGCCGGGGCAGCACGCCCTCGCCGAACCAGTACGCCTCCTCCAGGTGCGGATAGCCGGACAGCACGAACTCGTCGATGCCCAGCCGGTGGTACTCGACGATCCGCTCGGCGACGTCGTCGTGGCTGCCCACCAGAGCGGTGCCCGCGCCCCCGCGCACGAGGCCGATACCGGCCCACAGATTCGGGGCGATCTCCAGATCGTCGCGGCTGCCGCCGTGCAGGGCGAGCATCCGCCGCTGCCCCTCGGACTCGCTGCGCGCCAGCCCCGTCTGCACGGCTCGCACGGTCTCCGGGTCGAAGCCGTCCAGGAGCCGCCGGGCCTCGGCCCATGCCTGCTCGGCGGTGTCCCGGGTGATGACATGCAGCCGGATGCCGAAGCGCAGGGTACGGCCCTGCCCGGCGGCCAGTCCGCGGATCCAGGCGATCTTCTCGGCGACCTGCGCGGGCGGTTCACCCCAGGTGAGATAGACGTCGGCGTGCCGCGCGGCGATCTCCCCGGCCACGGTCGAGGAGCCGCCGAAGTACACCTCGGGGACGGGGTCGGGCACCCGGGTCAGCCGGGCTTTCTCCACCCGCAGATGCTCGCCGTGCAGATCCACCGTCTTGCCGTCCCACAACTCCCGGACGATCTCCAGGAATTCGCCGGTACGGCGGTACCGGTCGTCCTTGTCGAGGAAGTCGCCGTACCCCCGCTGCTCCTGGCCCTCGCCGCCGGTGACGACGTTCAGCAGCAGTCGTCCGCCGCTCTGCCGCTGGAACGTCGACGCCATCTGCGCGGCCAGGGTGGGCGAGACGAAGCCGGGGCGGAAGGCGACCAGGAACTTCAGCCGCTCGGTCTGCTGGGAGATCATCGCCGTGGTCAGCCACGCGTCCTCGCACCAGGCGCCGGTGGGGGTGAGCGCGCCGACGAAGCCCAGGTCCTCCGCGGCGCGGGCGATCTGGCTCAGGTAGGCGATGGTCGGTGGCCGGTCCCGGCCGAAGGAGGTGGCGGGGGTGCCGTGTCCGCCGCCGACGACATGCCGGCTGTCGCCGTTGGTGGGCAGGAACCAGTGGAAGGTGAGGGACACGAGGTCTCCGATCGGGGTCGTGCGGTGGGGCGTGCAGCCGTCTCCAGCCGTCTTCAGCCTGCGGCGGCGAGCACGGTGGGGCGGCCCCCGAGGGCGAGGGAGAACTGGTCGGTGACCTGGGCCAGGGCCTCGGCGGAGCCCGGGGCGACGGAAAGGGTGCCGTCGTCGGCGACGGTGATGTCCTTGTCCAGGGTGAACCAGCCCGGGGTGATGTGGGCGGGGCCCATGGAGCTGAGGACGGGGCGCAGGGCGTAGTCGATGGCGAGGACATGGGCGGTGGTGCCGCCGGTGGCCAGCGGCAGGACGGTCTTGCCCGCGAGGGCGTACTGCGGGAGCAGGTCCAGCAGCGCCTTCAGCAGCCCGGAGTAGGCGGCCTTGTAGACGGGGGTGCCGATCACCACTCCGTCCGCGCGCTCGAAGAGGGCGGTCGTCTCGATGATCGCCGGGTGCCGGAAGTCGGCGCCGAGGAGCGCCTCGGCGGGCAGGGTGCGGACGTCGAGCGCTATCACCTGGTGGCCCTGGGCCCTGAGGCGGTCGTCGAGGTGGCGGAGCAGTCGTGCCGTGCGGGAGGTGGCGGAGGGGCTGCCGGAGACGGAGAGAATGGTGGCCATGGGAGTCCTTTCAAAAGGGCGGGTTCAGGAGGCGTTCTTGGGCAGGCCCGGGGGGTTGATCTCCGACTTGCTCACGGCCTCGTCGGGCAGGCCCCAGCGCTTGAGCACCTTCGCGTAGGTCCCGTTGTCGACGATCTCGTTCAGGGCGTCGGCGAGCGGCTCGGCCAGGCCGCTGTCCTTCTTGGTGGTGGCCGCGATGAGGCCCTGAAGGGTGGCTCCGGCCCCGGAGTAGGTGCCGACGACCTCGGTCTTGCCGGTGGTGGCCGCGTGGTAGGCGGCGGTCGGGTTGGGGCCGAGGTAGACGTCGATACGGCCGGACTGGAGGGCGAGATAGGTGTCGCTGTCGTTCTGGTAGTACTTGATGTCCACGGGCTTGCGGCCCGCCCGCTCGTTCTCCTTGCTCCACTCGATGAGCAGCTTCTCCTGGTTGGTGCCGCTGCCCACGGCGACGGTCAATCCGGCCACGTCCGCGGGCCCGGTGATCTTCAGCCCGCTGCCCTTCTTCGCCTCGAAGCCGAGGTTGTCCTCGCGGTAGGTGGCGAAGTCGTACTTCTCCTTGCGCTCCTCGGTGACCGTGATGTTGCTGAAGCCGACGTCGTACTTGGCGCTGTCCAGGCCGACGAAGATGTTCTCCCAGGAGACCGTGTTGAGGTGCAGCTTCAGTCCGAGGACATCGGCGACGAGGGAGGCGATGTCGGGTTCGACGCCGATGACGGTCTTGTTGTCGGTGGCGTAGAAGGTCAGCGGCGCGGCGGAGCCGGAGGAGTTGACGACCTCCAGGGTCCCTCTCCTACGGATCTCCTCGGGCACTTCGGCGGCTATCGCGTCGACCTTCTCGGTGGTGACGCGGTGCTGCTCGGGGCTGAGGTTGATCTTCGTGGTGTCACCGTTGGCGGCCGCGACCTCGGTCGTCCCGCCGTCGTCGGGATTGCCGCAGGCGGCCAGGACGAGGGCGGCGGCGAGTCCGAGCGCGGCGGCGGTGGTGCGGCGGGCGATCGAGGCGGGCATGGTTGTGCTCCTTACAGAGGGGTGGTTCACAGGACTTTGGAGAGAAAGGCACGCGTACGCGCGTGCTGGGGTGCGTCGAGTACGGCCGTCGGCGGGCCCTCTTCGACGACGATCCCGTCGTCCATGAAGACCACGGTGTCGGCGACTTCGCGGGCGAAGCCGATCTCATGGGTGACGACGATCATGGTGGTTCCGGTGCGGGCCAGGTCCTTGATGACATCGAGGACCTCGCCGACCAGTTCCGGGTCGAGGGCCGAGGTGGGCTCGTCGAAGAGCAGCACCTTCGGTTCCAGGGCGAGGGCGCGGGCGATGGCGACGCGCTGCTGCTGGCCGCCGGAGAGCTGGCGCGGGTAGGCGTCGGCCTTCTCGGCGAGACCGACCCGGCCCAGGAGTGCGCGGGCCGTGTCCTCCGCCTCCCGGCGCGGGCGGCGCAGGGCGGAGACCGGGGCCTCGACGAGGTTCTCCAGCACGGTCAGATGCGGGAAGAGGTTGAAGTTCTGGAAGACGAACCCGATGTTGGTGCGCTGCTTCAGGACGTCCCGCTCCTTCAGCTCGTGCAGTTTGTCGACGGAGCGGCGGTAGCCGATGAGTTCGCCGTCGATGCTGACCCAGCCGCGGTCGACCTTCTCCAGGTGGTTGATGGTTCGCAGCAGCGTGGACTTGCCCGACCCGGACGGGCCGAGGATCACGGTGACCTCTCCGGCGCGGACCCGTAGATCGACGCCGCGCAGCACCGCCAGCGGGCCGAAGCTCTTGTGGACGCCGTGGACGTCGACCATGACGTCGTTCATGTCTTCTCCGTCAACTCTCGGGTGGCCACAAGGCGCTGGGCGGCCACGAAGCGCCGGACGCGCTGGAGCGGGGTGGGCGGCGGGGTGCGGTTCGCGCCTCGGGCGTAGTGCCGCTCGACGTACTGGGCGACCGACAGCACAGTGGTCAGCACGACGTACCAGGCGGTCGCGACGAGGAGGAGGGGGATCACCCGGCCGTTGCGGCCGTAGATGACCTGGACCTGGTAGAAGAGTTCACCGATGGACATGACGTAGACGACCGAGGTGCCCTTCAGCAGGCCGATGATCTCGTTGCCGGCGGTCGGCAGGATGGCGCGCATGGCCTGTGGGAGCACGATCCGGCGGATCTGCCGCAGCCGGGGGATGCCGAGCGCGGCGGCGGCCTCCAGCTGTCCGTGGTCCACGGCGATCACCCCGCCGCGCACGATCTCGGCGGCGTAGGCGGCCTGGTGCAGGGTGAGCCCGATGACGGCGGCGCCGATGGTGCCGATGAGGCTGTTGCTGTCGACCGACCAGAACACCGGGCCGAAGGGGATGCCGACGCCCAATTCCTCGTACAGGGCGCTCAGATTGAACCAGAACACCAGCTGGACGATCATCGGGATGGACCGGAAGATCCAGATGTAGGTCCAGGCGACGGTCTGGAGGACCGGGCTACGCGACAGCCGCATGAAGGCGATCACGGTGCCGAGCAGGAAGCCCAGCACGGTGGCGTAGGCGGTGAGTTGGAGGGTGACCCACACCGCCTGAACGATCGTCTCGGAGAAGACGTAGGCCCAAAAGACGTGCCACTCCCAGACGGGGTTGGTGGCGAGCCCGTGGACGAACTGGGCGACCAGCACGATCACGGCGAGGGCGGCGGCCCAGCGTCCGTAGTGGCGGGCGGGTACGACCTCCGACTCGGCCTGTCGGGCGGTGGGTTCGGTCAGGGTGTCGCTGCTCATGGGTCACCTGTGCTCGGGCGGGTTGATCCGCGAGGTCTCGATCGCGGAGGCGGCGGTGCCCCACTTCTTGAGGATCCGGTCGTAGGTGCCGTCCTCGATCAGCTCGTTGACGGCCGCCTGGAAGGCCTTGGTGAGCGGCGAGCCCTTCTTGAAGGCGAAGCCGACGTCGAGGCGGTGGAACTCACCGAGGAAGGTGGTCCGGGACGCGGGCTGGGCCGCCTGGTAGCGCAGCCCGTTGATGGTCGACATCACGATGTCGATCCGGCCCTGCTGCAGCGCGGTGAGGGTGGCGCCGTTCTCCGAGTAGACCTTCACGTCGTAGGGCTTCTTGCCCGCCTTCGCGCACTCGCCCCGCTGTGCGGTGAGGGTCGCCTCGAAGGTGGTGCCGGCGCCGGTGCCGACGGTCAGGCCGCACAGCTGGGTGAGGTCGGTGATCTTCTCGGTGAGATCGGTGTTGCCCTTGCGTACGGCGAAGCCCTGGCCGTCGTTGATGTAGGTGACGAAGTCGATGGTCTTGAGGCGTTCGGCGGTGACGCCGAAGTTGCCGGTGCCGACGTCGTACTTGCCGCTGCCGAGGGCGGGCAGGATCGTCTCGAAGGAGGCGTCCTGGCGTTCCAGCCGTACGCCGAGCACCTTGGCCACCGCGTCTGCGAGGTCGATGTCCTGTCCGGCGGGCGCCTTGTCCGCGCCGTTCGGGTAGTACGCGCCGGGCGGGAACCCGACCGAGCTGCCGACGCGCAGGGTGCCCGACTCGCGTACGTCGGCGGGGAGCAGGGCGGCGACGGAGTCGACCTTGCGGACGGCGGCGACAGGGTCGCCGGTCGGTGCGGGGGCGGCCTGCGCGGTTCCGGCGCCGTCGGTCTCGGTGGAGCCGCAGGCGGTCAGGGCCAGCAGGGCCAGGGCGGCTGTGAGGGCGAGGCGCTTCACCGTGGGGACCTTTCCGGGTGCTTCGCGGACAAGTGCTTCTCGAAGGGCAGCGGGCCGATGGTTTCCGGATCGGCCGCCGTGTCGAACAGGGGTGTGTAGCCGGTGGCCAGGTAGAGGCCGCGGGCTTCGGGCTGGCGGGGTCCGGTGGTGAGGTGGATCCGCCGGTAGCCGCGACTGCCCGCCTCGCGCTCCAGCTCGGCGACGACCCGGCGGGCGAGGCCGCGTCGGCGGTGGGCGGAGTGCGTCCAGATCCGCTTCAGCTCGGCGGTGGTGTCGTCGTAGCGGCGGAAGGCGCCGCCCGCGACGGGCTCGCAGCGCTCCAGCAGCAGGAGCAGGGCTCCGCCGTGGGCCGCGGTGAACTCCTCGTCGGGGTAGCGGGCGAGTTCGGCGTGGGCGTCCCTGCCGTAGCGGCGGGAGTACTCCTCGCCGAGTTCGCGGATGAGGGGTCTCACCCGCGGGTCGGAGACCGGGACATGAATGACCGTCAGTTCTGGTGCGGAGGTCATCGGTTGGCCGCCGCGAGGTCCCGCGCACCACGGCCCGCGCGCTCGGCGTCGCGCTTGGCGACTTCCTCGCGGACGAGGGGGATCACGTACCGGCCGAAGTCGATGGCGTCGCCGAGCAGGTCGTAGCCGCGGGCGGAGAGGATGTCGACGCCGAGGTCGTAGTAGTCCAGCAGTGCCTGAGCGACCGTCTCCGGGGTGCCGACCAGGGCGTTGGAGTTGCCCGCGCCGCCGGTGGCCGCCGCGGTCGGGGTCCACAGGGCGCGGTCGTAGCGCTCCCCCGCCTCGGCGATGGCGAGCAGTCGCTGTGAGCCGGTGTTCTGCGGGGCGCCGGTGCGGTGGCGGCGCTTGAGGCCGGACGCGCCCAGGTCCCGGATGGCGCCGACCGTGCGGTGGGCCTTCTCCCAGGCCAACTCCTCGGTGGGCGCGATGATCGGGCGGAAGGCCACCTGGATCCGGGGGGTGTCGCTGCGGCCCGCGGCCCGGGCGGCGGCCTTCACCGCCTCGATCTGCTCCGCCGTCCGCTCCAGCGGCTCGCCCCACAGGCAGTAGATGTCGGCCTCGGCGCCGCCGGCGGCGTACGCGGCGGGCGACGAACCGCCGAACGACACGTTCGGGCGCGGCTGTTGGACGGGGAAGACATCGCTGACGAAGTCGTGGAAGCGGTAGTGGTCGCCCTCGTGGTCGAAGGGCTCATGGGTGGTCCAGATCTTCTTGACGATCCGGATGTACTCACAAGTGCGGGCGTACCGCTCGTCCTTGGTGAGGGTGTCGCCCTCGCGGCCCTGTTCGTGATCGTTGCCGCCGGTGATGAAGTGCACGGTCAGCCGGCCGTCACTGATCCGGTCGAGGGTGGCGAAGGTCTTGGCGGCGAAAGTGGGGTAGGAGACGTTGGGCCGGTGGGCGAGCAGGATCTGGAGCCGGTCCAGCCTGCTCGCGATGTACGCCGCGGCCGGGGCGGGGTCCGGCGATCCGGAACCGTAGGCGAACAGCACCCGGTCCCAGCCGTGCTCCTCATGGGCGCGGGCGAGCCTGAGTGTGTACTCCTTGTCGAAGGCGGCCCCGGAGCGAGGGGTGGTTTCGGAACCGTCGTTGGTGGCGGCGATGCCGAGGAATTCCACGGGCATGGAGGTGACCTTTCGGAGACGAGCGCACGCGGGCATGGCCCAAGGGCCCTGCATCGGGGCGTGGGTGACAGTTCGTCAGCGATACGGGAGGTGTGACGACGACGTCGGGCGTCGGAAGAAGACGTCAGTGCCGCGGCAGCGCGCGTGAGAAGAGAACTCGGCCCACGACGGGGTCACCGAGGGAGGGAAGGGCCGGTCAGCCGGCCCGCTGCCGCGTCAGGCGCAACACGCGGCGGACCACACCCGACCGAAGTCGATGTGGTCGCGTGAGACCAGGCGTGGCTGGGGGTTCATGCAACTAATTGAGCAGGCAATTTCGCTGTCCGTCAAGCGGCGCCCGGATGGCGGACCGGTGCGGCGGGGTGGGTGAGGCGTGGTTGACACCGCCTCACCGGCCGCCCCTACGATCGCCTCCTCCGGCCGCGTTGAGGGACGCGGCGCGTGTGACGACACCGGGTTCCCGCGGCGCCGTGGCGCCCCGGGCGGATCACTCGCACCCTGCCACCCCTCCCCCTGGAGCGCCTCCCGATGGCCACGTCCTCCGAACTCTCCCCCGCCCTCTCCGAATCGCCGCCGAACACCTCCGCAGCGCCCGACGACGACCCTCGGATCGTGCCGCGTCGCCACCTCGGCCGCTGGATCACCGCTGCCGCCGCGCTGCTGGTCTTCGCGATGGTGGTCAACTCCGTCGTCCGCAACCGGGCCTTCCAGTGGGACGTGGTGGCCCGGTACTTCACCACCGCCGCCGTCCTCGACGGACTGCTGCTCACCCTGTGGCTGACCGGCGTGGTGATGGTGCTCGGGTTTCTGCTCGGCATCCCGCTCGCGGTCATGCGGCTCTCGGCCAACCCGGTGCTGCGCACGCTGAGTTGGGGCTACGTGTGGGTCTTCAGGTCCACCCCGCTGCTGGTGCAGCTGCTCTTCTGGTTCAACATCGGCGCCCTGTACCCGACGCTCGGCCTCGGCGTTCCCTTCGGGCCGCAGTTCGTGTCCGTCCAGACGGTGAACCTGCTCGGCCCGACCCTCACCGCGGTCATCGGCCTGACCCTGCACGAGGCCGCCTATGCCGCCGAGGTGGTGCGCGGCGGCATCCTGTCGGTGGACACCGGGCAGCGGGAGGCCGCGCAGGCGCTCGGCATCGGCAGGCGGCGCACCCTGCGCCGGATCGTCATCCCGCAGGCGATGCGCTCCATCGTGCCGACGGCCGGGAACATGCTGATCGGCACGCTGAAGGGGACCAGCATCGTGAGTGTGCTGGCGGTGCATGACCTGCTGTACTCCGTGCAGTTGGTCTACAACCAGACCTATCAGGTCATCCCGCTGCTGATGGTCGCCACCCTCTGGTACATCGCGGTCACGACCGTGCTCAGCGTGGGGCAGTTCTACGTCGAGCGCCACTACGCGCGCGGCTCCGTGGCCCGGCCCTGAGAGCCGCCGGAGCCTCCTTTCTCTACTTTTCCTATCGAGTTACTAGGAAAGCATTGACGGGGGTCGTCCCCGGTGCGCAGGATGGGACCATGCCCCACACGCAGCAACGACTCGTACGTCGTCGGCATGTCGACTTTGGTCACGTCGTCAGTGCCGCCTGCTGTCACGCGTAAGGCACGCCTCCCGCGCTGCCGCTCCGCTCCTTCCCCGGGGGGTTCGCCCCCATTTCCCCGCTTCTGAAGGACGTACGCCATGACCACGGCACTTCCCACCACCGCACTGTCCGACGTCCGCCATCTGCGCCTGGTCGACGACCTTCCGCAGGACGCTGCCGGCGACCCCGGTTCCCCGCCGCTCGTCGGCTATCTCGTCCTGGTGCCCGAGGGCACCGACCCCACCGAACTCTTCGGCCGGGCCGGAGTCCGCCCGGCGGCACCCCAGGCCCGGCAGGCGGACGGCGAGGCCGTACGCATCGATCCCGCACGCCATGTCGCCGAAGTCGACGGAGTCGAACTCGACCTCACCTACCTGGAGTTCGCGCTGCTGGCGCATCTCGTCCGCCACCCCCACCACGTGCACTCGCGCGAGCGGCTGATGGCCGAGATCTGGGGCTACGACCACGTCGGCGACGGCCGCACCGTGGACGTCCACATCGCCCGGCTGCGCCGCAAGCTCGGCAAGGCCCACCGGGACCGGATCGTCACCGTGCGCAGCGTGGGCTACAAGTACGTGCCGGCCGGCGCATGAGCCCCGACGCCGCGCTCCGCGGCCGACCTTGAGGAGAGCACTTCCATGGGCGTCGCCCCTGCCCCGTCCCGCACCGCCGCGCAGTCCGGCCCGCCCGGACCCGACCGTACACACTGGCTGCGCGTCGCCCGTGAGACGGCGGACGACCTGGCCACGGACGCGGTGGCCAGGGAACAGGCGGGCAAGGCGCCCTTCGACGAGGTGTCCCGGCTCCGCGAGGCCGGACTGCTGACCCTGCTGATCCCGGCCGAACACGGAGGCGGGGGCGCCGACTGGGCCACGGCCTGCGCGGTCCTCCGGGAGATCGCCGCCGCCGACGCGGCCATCGGCCAACTCCTGGGCTGTCACTACCTCTTGGCGTACAGCGCCCGGCTCTTCGCCGAGCCGGGGCTCGGCGCACAGGTGGAGCGCCGGTCGGCGGCCGAGCTGTGGTGCTGGGGCGGGGGCGTCGCCCGCCAAGAACCCCGGCTGACGCTGTTGCCGTCCGGTGACGGGTACGTCCTGAACGGCCGGCAGAGCTACGTCACCGGCGTGCTGGTCGCCGACCGGCTGGCGGTACGGGCCGTGCGCGCCGACACCGGCGAGCCCCTCGCGGTCATCGCCGACGCCTCCGGCCGGGGCGTACGGATCGACGACGACGCGGACCCCTTCGGCCAGCGGCTCGCCGCCGGGGGAAGCGTGGAGTTCGACGGTGTACGGCTGGGCCCCGACGAGGTGCTCGGCTCACTCCCCGCCGACGAGGACGTCCTGTCCCCCACGGCGTCCCTGGCCGCTCCGCTCGGGCGGCTCGTCTCGGTCCAGCTCCGGCTCGGCATCGCCGAGGGAGTGCTGGGCGAGGCCCGGGAGTACAGCAGGGCGGGCCACTCCCCCTGGCATCCGGAGTGGCCCGCCGGTTCTCCCCAGGACCCGCAGACGCTGGCCGCCTACGGCGAGCTCACCGTCCTCACCCGGTCGGCGTCCGCACTGGCCGCCGAGGCGCTGACCGCCCTGGAGAGCGGTCTGCGCCGGGGCGCGGACCTCACCTACGACGAATGCGCCGAGATCTCGATCCTGGTCGCCGTCGCCGAGGCCGCCGCCGCCAGGGCCGCCCACGAGTCCACGGCCCGCGCCCTCCACATCATCGGCGCCCGCTCGGCCTCCGCCCGCCTGGGCCTGGACCGCTTCTGGCGCAACGCCCGGACCCACGCCCTGTACGAGCCCGTCGCCCACCGGCTGCGTGACGTCGGCGACTACTTCCTCAACGGAGCGCATCCTCCGTTCACGCTGCCGGTGTGACGTTCACGCTCGTCAGAAGGCGTGCAGCCCATGGTGGGCGAGCACCCAGTGGACCGGCTGATAGAAGGACCGGTACTGACTCTGGGCGCTGTTGCACGGTTCGCCCGCCGGTGTGTTGCCGCCGGAGAAGATGCCCAGGGCGTCGGTCCCCGCCCACAGCGGACCGCCACTGTCCCCCTGAAGGCCGCAGTTGGACGTCTTGATCATGTTCTTCAGGACCGTGCCGTCCGTGAAGGTGACCGTCTCGCTCGGAGACAGCACCGCCCCCACGAGGTCACTGCTGACGGCACCGGCACGCTTCACCGACTCACCGTCGTTGGGATAGCGGGAGTCTGTGATCTCGTACTCGACGCCCGCCGCCCGGACGGCCCCGTAGGCGGCGAGGTTCTCGCCGCGGTACTCCATGACGGCGTAGTCCTTCTCGATGGCGCCGTAGTCGTACCAGATGCGCTTGCCGAGGTAGATGCCCCCGGCCTGCCGGTCCCACCACTGGAACGACGAGGAGTCCGCGCAGTGTCCGGCGGTGACGAAGTACTTCTGCCCCGAGGCGTCGCGGACGTTGAACCCGAGCGTGCAGGCCGAGTAGCGGCCGGCCGCCACGTCCGTGGACTCGATACCGATGCCGCCGAGGGTCTCGTAGGCGGCCGTGTCGACCTTTCCAGGCAGCCGGTTGACGCGCACGGCGTCCCCGTACCGGGCGACCAGCCGCGTGAGCCGCTTCTCGTCGGCGGCCGACACGGCGTCGAAGACGTCGACGGTCACCGTGTTGGTGCTCGGGTCGACGCCCCAGGAGGTGTTCGGGATCGGGTCCACGTCGGCGATGCGCCGGTCGAGCGTGGCGCGGACCGAGTTCAGGGTGGCAGTGCTGTGCTTCACGACCTTGGCGACGCCGCCCTCGGCCCGCACCTCCCGTGCGGCGGCCTCGTCGGTGACGGCGACGACGAGCCGCCCCGCCCTGTCGTAGTAGACGCCACCGCTGCGGTCCGGACCGAACTCCTTGGCCAGCGCCCTCGCCTTCGCGGGGTCGGTGAGGGGGGCGGGGCCGCGTTCGCGGTCGGCTGGGCGAGCAGGGCGAACAGGCCGCCGATCGCCGCCGCCATCGTCAGACGACGTCTCGGGAGTCTCCGCACGGGTGCACCTCCAGTCGAGGCACGGCGTCCTTGATCGCCATGCACCGGAGGATCGTAGATCTCCCCCAAAGGCCGCTGAGTGAACGGACGGTGACGATTCGTCAGTCTGTTCGAGCCATCCATCACCTCCACCTGCACATCTCATTGGCCGAGATCAGGTTGTCCAGCATGTGAAAGCCCTCTTGGGGTCCCGGCCACCTTCTGCCACGATCCCTAGCAACCAGGTAGGAAAACTAGGAATCGATGGGGGTGGGCATGAGCACGCTCGTTCGCACAGCGCTGTCGTCGCCCCTTCTGACCTCCCGCCGTCACATCGATTTCCGTCGTACGTCGAGCGCCATCTGTCGGCCCTTCTGAGGCCCCTCGACACCCGTACGACCACTCCACCTCACCCCGAGAGGACACCTCCGTGTCTGCCGCACGACCGCTCACCACCCTGCGCACCCTTGCCGCCATAGCCGCGCTCCCCCTCCTGCTGACCGCTTGCGGTTACGGTTCCGACTCCGACGACGACGGCGGGCAGGCCAAGGTCGCCGCGGACGCCAAGAAGCTCTCCGCCGACGAGGTGCGGATCGGCTACTTCCCGAACCTCACCCACGCCACCGCGCTGGTGGGCGTCGAGGAGGGCATCTTCCAGAAGGAGCTGGGCGGCACCACGATCAAGTCCTCGACCTTCAACGCCGGTCCCTCCGAGATCGAGGCGCTGAACTCGGGGTCCATCGACATCGGCTGGATCGGCCCCTCGCCCGCCATCAACGGCTACACCAAGGCGGACGGTTCCAACCTGCGGATCATCTCCGGCTCGGCCTCAGGCGGCGTGAAGCTGGTGGTGAACCCGGACAAGGTCAAGTCCCTCAAGGACCTCAAGGGCAAGAAGATCGCCACCCCGCAGCTCGGCAACACGCAGGACGTGGCGTTCCTCAACTGGATCGCCGAGCAGGGCTGGAAGGTCGACGCGCAGAGCGGCAAGGGTGACGTCTCCGTCGTCCGCACCGACAACAAGGTGACCCCGGACGCCTACAAGTCCGGCTCCATCGACGGCGCCTGGGTGCCGGAGCCGACCGCGTCCAAGCTGGTCGCCGAGGGCGGGAAGGTGCTGCTGGACGAGGCCGACCTGTGGCCCGACAAGAAGTTTGTGATCACGAACATCATCGTGTCCCAGAAGTTCCTCAAGGAGCACCCGGACGTCGTCGAGGCCGTGCTCCGCGGCTCGGTGAAGGCCAACGAGTGGATCAACGCCAACCCGGACGAGGCCAAGGCGTCCGCCAACAAGGCCCTTGAGGAGGAGTCCGGCAAGGCCCTGCCCGCCGAGGTCATCGACCCGGCCTGGAAGTCGATCACCTTCCTCGACGACCCGCTGGCCGCGACGCTCGACACCGAGGCCGAGCACGCCGTGAAGGCCGGTCTGTTGGAGCAGCCCGATCTCAACGGGATCTACGACCTCACCCTGCTGAACAAGGTCCTCAAGGACGAGGGTCAGGACGCGGTCGACGACGCCGGTCTCGGCGTCAAGTAACGGACCCAGTGAGTTCCCAGGAGGTGACGATCATGGCAACCGCCCTCGCCAAGACCGCCGACACGGATACGTCCGTGGAGCACGCCGCACGCATCGCCCACGTCTCGAAGTCCTTCGGCGGCCCCGCCGGGCAGCAGCTCGTCCTCGACGACATCACCCTCGATGTCGCACCCGGCGAGTTCGTCACCCTCCTGGGAGCCTCCGGCTGCGGCAAGTCCACCCTGCTCAACCTCGTCGCCGGGCTGGACCGGCCCAGCGCCGGCGACATCACCACCGACGGCCGCCCGGCGCTGATGTTCCAGGAGCACGCCCTGTTCCCGTGGCTGACCGCGGGCAAGAACATCGAACTCGCCCTGAAACTGAGGGGCGTCCCCAAGGCCGACCGGCGTCCCGAGGCCGAACGCCTGCTGGAGCTCGTGCGGCTGCACGGGGCGTACGGCAAGCGGGTCCACGAGCTGTCCGGCGGTATGCGCCAGCGCGTCGCCCTGGCGCGGGCGCTGGCCCAGGACAGCAAGCTGCTGCTGATGGACGAGCCGTTCGCGGCGCTCGACGCCATCACCCGGGACGTGCTGCACGACGAGCTGACCCGGATCTGGCGCGAGACAGGCCTGTCGGTCCTCTTCGTCACCCACAACGTCCGCGAGGCCGTCCGCCTCGCCCAGCGCGTGGTGCTCCTGTCCTCCCGCCCCGGCCGCATCGCCCGGGAATGGACCGTCTCCATCCCGCACCCGCGCCGCATCGAGGACAGCGAGGTCGCCGAACTGTCCGTCGAGATCACCGAAGAACTGCGTGGGGAGATCCGCCGCCATGGCCAGCACTGACACCACCGCCAAGGACGGCAACGACCTCGCCGGACTCGAAGCGGGTCTGGACGCCCTCGACACCGTCCAGACCAGCCGCACCCCCCTGCGCGAGACCTTGGTCCGCAAGGTGCTGCCGCCGGTCACGGCGGTCGCACTGGTCCTGGTGGTCTGGCAGCTGCTGGTCTGGGCAGAGGTCACCCCGGCCTACAAGCTCCCCGCACCCTCGGCGGTATGGGACGAGGTCCGGACGGCCTGGCTCCAGGGCACCCTGCTCGACTACATCTGGACGAGCGTCTCGCGAGGACTGCTCGGCTTCCTCTTCGCCCTGGCCATCGGCACCCCGCTCGGCCTGCTCGTCGCCCGCGTGAAGTTCGTCCGCGCGGCCATCGGCCCGATCCTCTCCGGCCTCCAGTCCCTCCCCTCGGTCGCCTGGGTGCCGCCGGCCGTGCTGTGGCTGGGTCTGAACAACTCCATGATGTACGCCGTCATCCTGCTCGGCGCGGTCCCCTCCATCGCCAACGGCCTGGTAGCGGGCATCGACCAGATCCCCCCGCTGTTCCTGCGCGCCGGACGCACCCTCGGCGCGACCGGTCTGAAGGGCGCCTGGCACATCGTGATGCCGGGCGCGCTGCCCGGCTATCTGGCGGGACTGAAGCAGGGCTGGGCGTTCTCCTGGCGCTCGCTCATGGCCGCCGAGATCATCGCCTCCTCCCCCGATCTCGGCGTCGGCCTGGGCCAGTTGCTGGAGAACGGCCGCAACAACGCCAGCATGTCCCAGGTCTTCCTGGCCATCTTCCTGATCCTGCTCGTCGGCATCGCCATCGACCTGCTGATCTTCAGCCCGCTGGAGCGCCGGGTGCTGCGCAGCCGCGGTCTGCTGGTCAAGAGCTGAGACACCGCTCAGTCGTCGAGGACACCGCTTCCGCTCAGCGCGGGGACGGTGTCCTCACGCCGTGCCAGGGAGCGGGCGCCGAGGCGGAACTGCTCCAGGGTGTCGACGATCGTGCGGCCGACCGGGAGGTGCCCCCAGACGCTGATGCCCTGGTGGGTGCTGGGCTCCCAGGTCGACTCGTCGACGACCAGGGGGTTCCAGCCGACCTCCCATTCGAAGCCGGAGGGGGTGCGGGCGTAGTACGACAGCTCCTTGTCGTTGGTGTGCTGTCCCACGGACAGGGCCATCTCGAAGCCGAGTTCGTGCACCCGCTGATAGCTCCGCGCCAGGTCGTCCAGACTCTCGGCCTGGATGTTCAGATGCTGGACGCGCGTGCGGACGGGGTCGACGGGCAGGCCGCGGGTGGCGGCGATGGCGATGGAGTGGTGGCGTTCGTTGACCCGCAGGAAGCGGATCTTGAGTTTGACGCCGCTGATGGTCTCGTCGATGTAGTCGGTGAGCCGGGCGTCGAAGACGGTGTCGAAGTAGCCCCGCAGCCGCGTCGGCTTCGTGGAGGTGATCGCGACGTGCCCCATGCCCGCGTCGCCGGTCACGAACCCGGAGGCCAGCATCCGCAGCGGCTCGGCCGCCTTGACCGGCGTCGTGTAGATCTCCTGCGTGATGCCCTTGGGCCCGGGGAACCGCAACAGACGCTCGACACCGCGCAGTTCGGCCTCCTCCGCCGTACCTCGCACGACGGGTACGCCATGGGCGCGGACGCGGGCCTCGATCCGCTCGAAGGAGTCGTGGTCGTCGATGTGCCAGCCGGTCGCCACGACATCCTCGGCCGGACCGCGCCGCAGCAGGAAGCGGCACTCCTGCTCGTCGAGGCGGAAACGCAGCAGGCCGGAGTCCAGGTCGTCGCGGTGCATGCCGATGGCGTCGGTGCCGAAGCGGGCCCAGTCGGTGAAGCACTCGGTCTCGATGACGAGGTAGCCGAGGTGGACGGCGCCGAAGACGGACGTGCTCATCGCCGGCCCGCCAGGAAGTCGGCGCACAGCCGGTTGAACAGCTCGGCGCGTTCGAACTGCACCCAGTGGCCGGTGTTGGCGACCATGTACAGATCGCAGTTCGGCAGCCGCTCGGCGAGCATCCGGCCGCCGCTCGGCCGGTTCACCCGGTCGGCGGCGCCCCACAGCACCAGGGTCGGCACGGGGAGCCGGGCCAGCCGGGCATCGCGGGTGAAGTCCATCCTCCACAGAGTGCGCAGCGCGTTCGGTCCGGACGGCCTGCGCAGCGGCGGGGCCGCGACGACCTCGGGGTCGATGCTGTCCCGGTAGCGGGCGTCGATGACCGAGTCCGGGACGTCGGCGGCGTTGAAGACGAGGTGGTTCCGGATGAACTTCTCCAGCTTCGGGCGCGAAGGGCCGTCCCCGGAGTAGTAGTTGAGCAGGCTGTTCAGTCCGGGCGTGGGCAGGGCTCGGGTGGTGCCGATGCCGCCGGGGCCCATCAGGACCATCCGGTCGACCCGCTCCGGGGTGTCCAGGGCGAGCCGCAGGGCACAGGCGCCGCCGTAGGAATTCCCCACCAAGTGCGCCTTTTCGAGGCCGAGTTGATCCAGCAGTCCCCGGATACCGTCGGCCAGATACCCGAACGGATCCGCGCCGTCGACGCCCTTGCTGCTGCGGCCGTAGCCGGGCAGGTCGGGCACAATGACTCGATACTCCTTGGCCAACGCGCCGATGTTCCGGCTGTAGTTGGAGACTCCGGAAGCTCCGGGGCCACCGCCGTGCAGGAGCAGGACGGGCGGGCCGTCGCCGGTCTCCGCGACGAAGATCTTCCGGTCTGCGACGTCCAGCAGGCGTCCCCGCATCGGGGGGAGTTCGGTGTGTGTGGTCATCGAGTCCTCGCAGGGGTGTGGGTGGGCGCGAACCCACCTGGCGGCGGGGGAAGTTGGGCGGAGTCAGGGGCTGCCGCGTAGACGTAGGCGTCGGGGCGCAGCGCGAGGGTGGTCGCGCGGTGCCGGCGCAGCCAGGGCAGCAGCACTCCGTCGCTGTCGACCAGCGTGCCCTCGGCCGGACTCGACCCGGCCGGTGTGAGGGTGAGCGAGGGGACGCCGAGGCGGTCCCACGCGTGCTGCGGGCCGGCCGTACGGGCGTGCAGCAGCACCCATCGGCCGCCGAGCGCGTCGTCCAGCCGTACTCGCGTGCCGTCGGGGCCGGTCACCCAGGGCTGGGGGATCTGGTGCCCGGCGGCCTTGGCGCCGCGCGAGTGGACCTGGAGCCCTGCCCCGTAGTGGGCGCGCGGGATCCAGTTGGCGTCCTGCGTCCACTGGCTGAAGCCCGGGATGCGGTCGAGGGCGCGCAGTGCGACGTTCCGTGCCGTCGCCACCGTCGTACGTCGCTCGGTGATGATCCGGCCGACGAAAACCGCCCTCCTGGTCACCTCCCGCACATGCGGCATGCGTTCGGCCTCGTAGCTGTCGAGCGCCGTCTGCGGCAGTTCGCCGCGGAGCACGGCGGCCAGCTTCCAGCACAGGTTGGCCGCGTCCCGCACCCCGGCGGCCATGCCCTGTCCGATCCACGGCGGCATGGCGTGGGCGGCGTCCCCGGCCAGGAAGACCCGGCCAACGCGGAACCGGGAGGCGAAGCGGACATGGTGGCTGTAGACGGTGGCCCGCAGGATCCTGACGCTGTCCCGGCTGATCCCGTAGCGGGACACCAGTTCGTAGACGGCCTCGTCGGTGGTCAGATACGTCTCGTCGTCGCCCGGCAGGATCGGGAACTCCCAGCGGTGGTGCCCGAGCGGGGTCGGGCAGTCGACCGCCGGGCGCGCCGGGTCGCAGCGGAAGCGCAGCCGGTCGTGGTCCGGCCAGGGCTTGAGCATCTCGGTGTCGATGACGACCCAGCGGTCCTCGTACGTCCGTCCCTCGTACCCCACGTTGAGCTGCGCCCGGGTGAGGCTGGAACCACCGTCGGCGGCGATGACGTACGACGCCCGCAGCCGCCGTACCGCGTCGTCGGCACCGGTCACGGTCAGTTCCACGCCCTCGGCGTCCTGGCGGAGCCGTAGGCACTCGTGCCGGAGCAGCACCTCGACGTTCGGATATCTCGTGACGCCGTCGCGCAGGACCCGCTCCAGCGCCGGCTGGTAGAGGAACATCTGCGGCGGATGGCCGTGTCCGCGCGGGCTGGGGTGGGCGCTGATGAAGGGGCGGCCCGCGGCGTCCACGAAGTCCAGCGGGCGCTCGGCCAGCATGTCCTTCTTCAGCCGCTCGGCCAGGCCGATGCGCTGCCAGATCCGCATGACCTCCTCGTCCGTGGAGATCGCGCGCGCTCGGGCGTAGACATCCGCGTCGCGTTCCAGCACGACCACCCTGAGGCCCGTCGCGCCGAGCAGATTGGCGGCTGTCACACCGGTCGGCCCGTAGCCGATCACCGCCACGTCGTAGGCGCCGTCACCGTCTCTGATCTCGGTCATGGAGGTACCTCACTGCCCTGCCTGCGGCTCTTGCTGTAGCGTTTACTCCAATTGGAATGAACGCTACGGTAAGAGTGATGGCGAAGCCGGTCAAGAGAGGGAAGCCGTGATGACCAGGTCGGAAGCTCCGCGCCGGAAGCGGGCGAACGGGGTGGAGTCCCGGCAGCGGATCCTGGACGCCACTGTGGAGATCGCCGGGGAGCGCGGTTACGACGGAACGTCCATCGCGGCCGTCAGCGCCAAGTGCGGCCTGCCCGCCAGCTCGATCTACTGGCACTTCAAGGACAAGGACGACCTGATCGCCGCGGTCATCGAGCGCAGCTTCGAGACCTGGCTGACGGCGGTGCAACTGCCGGACGAGACGGCAGGGCCCCCTCTTCAGCGGGTCATGTCGATGGCCGCCAACATCGCCAAGTCCCTCCTCGACGCCCCCGACTTCCTCCGCCTCGGCCTCATGCTCGCCCTCGAACGACGCCCCACCGAACCACGTGGCAGAACCGTCTTCCTCCGGGTCCGGGAGATCTCCCGCCTACGGATCGCGGACACCGTCCGCACCCTCTACCCGGAGTTGGACGAGGCCGCGGTCCGCACCCTCACCACCTACGCCGTCGCGGGCGCCGACGGACTGTTCGTCCAACGGGAGATCAGCGGCGACGACGTCGATCTGGTGGCGGTCTTCCAACTCCACGCACAGCTCATCCACGACGCGGCGAACCGCATGGCAGCAAGGAGCACGGCATGACCCTCACCAACGGACAGCGCACGAGGGCCACCGCACCGCCGCAGCGCATAGACGTGCATCAGCACGTCATCCCACCGTTCTACCGCGACGCGCTCACCAAGGCCGGCATAGCCGAGGCGGGCGGCAGGATGCTGCCCGCCTGGAGCCCTGAGGCGGCCATCGAGGCGATGGACGTGCTGGGCACCGCCACGGCCTTGCTGTCCGTCTCCACCCCGGGCACGGCCTTTGTCACCGACCCGGCCGAGGCCGCCGACCTCGCCCGGCGCCTGAACGACCACAGCACCACGCTGGCCGCTGAACACCCGGGCCGCTTCGGCTACTTCGCCACCCTGCCGATGCCCGACGTACCGGCCGGCGCCGCGGAGGCCGCCAGAGCCCTGGACACCCTGGGCGCGGACGGGGTCACCTTGCTGGCCAACAACCGGGGCACCTATCTCGGCGCGGGCGGCCAGGACGAGTTGTGGCGGGCGCTGAACGACCGTGGCGCCGTCGTCTTCGTGCACCCGGCCGAACTCCCGGCGCCCGCCGTCGAGAACATCCCGCCCTTCGCCGCCGACTTCCTCCTCGACACCACCCGCGCCGCCTACCTCCTCGTCCGCAACGGCATCGTGCGGCGGTACCCGGACATCCGCTTCATCCTGAGCCACGGCGGCGGCTTCGTGCCGTACGCCTCCCACCGGATGGGCGTCACGATCGCGGCCGACACCGGCCGCAGCCCACTGGACGTACTGGACGACTTCCGCACCTTCTACTTCGACACCGCCCTGACCTCCAGCCCGGCCGCACTCCCCACGCTGCTGGCTTTCGCCCGCCCGGGGCACGTGCTGTTCGGCAGCGACTGGCCCTTCGCGCCCTCGACGGCGGGCCAGTACTTCGCCAACGGCCTGGACGAGGCGGATGTCCCGGCGGTCAACCGCACCAACGCCGAGGCCCTCTTCCCCCGCCTCGGCAAAACCCCGGCACCCGCTCCGCCGAGACGCCTGCGCCACTCCGCCCAACGCGCCGCCGCCCGCCTGGTCTTCAGACTGGTCCAGCCCTCCTGAGCGGCCCGGCGCCCGCTCAGTGGTCCCCCTGCCGCCCGGCGACGATGCGGCGGCGCACCGCGAACTCGCCGACCCTGCGCTCCACTTCGGCGAGGTTCGCCTCGGAGTGCGGGGTCACCGTGGCGGTCACGGTCCCCGAGTCCGCGTCGACCTCGACCTCCGCGAGTCCGGCCAGCGCCTCGGCGAGGACCCTGCGGGTGGCGTCGGCGCGCAGGGGCAGCTTGTACGGCTTGCCGACCGCCGTGACGGGCAGGGCGTCCAGGACGCGGACGGACTTGGGCGCGGCGGCCCGCTCCCCGAGGTGCGCGGCGGCCCACTCCAGCAACTCGCCCTCCCCGACCGTGGCGTCGGCGAGCGTCACGTAGGCCACCGGCACCTCCCCCGCCCGCCGGTCCGGCTGTCCGACGGCCTGGGCGCCGGTGACCGCGGGATGCGACAGCAGCGCGTCCTCGATCACCCGGGGATCGATGTTGTGGCCGCCGCGGATGATGAGGTCCTTCGCCCGGCCGGTGAGGTGGAGGAAGCCGTCCTCGTCGAGCAGACCCAGGTCACCGGTGTTAAGCCAGCCGTCGACCACCTTGCCCTGAGTGCTGATCCGGTGCCGGTCGCCGTCCCGGCCCTCGACATAGCCCGGGAAGACGGTGGGCCCACTGATGTGCACCACGCCGATCTCACCGGGCGGCAGCCCGTCGCCGATCCGGATGCGCTGGTACGGCAGCCGCTGTCCGGCCGAGCCGGGCCGGGGGGCGTCCAGGAACCCGCGCACGCTGGCGCAGGTCGCCTCGGTGAGGCCGTATCCCTCCAGCAGCGGTATGCCCGTCGCCTTCTCGAAGGAGGTCCGCACGCCCTCGGGCAGCGCGGAGGCGCCGACCATCGCGCAGCGCATCGAGCCGATGTCCGCGCCGTCGACCGGACAGCCGGCCAGGACGGAGTACACGGTCGGTACGGCGCTCATGGTGGCGATCCGGTAGTGCTCGACGATGCGCCAGAACTCCGCGTACAGCGGCACGTCGCGGTAGCCCAACGGGCCCGCCCACACCACCTGTTGACCCCGGAACAGCGGCGCGAGGAGCGTGACCACGAGTGCGTTGACATGGAACAGCGGCAGGGCGGCGAACACGACCGACTCCTCGTCCAGCACGGAGTTGGCCGCGATCATCCAGGCGTCGCTGATCTCGTTGGCGTGCGTGTGCGCGGCGAGTTTGGGCGCGCCCGTCGTGCCGCCGGTGTGGAAGAAGGCGGCGAGGTCGGTGGCGGTGGGGAGCACGCCGAGGAAGCGGTCGTGTGGGGAGTCCGCTGCCAGGTCGGCGAGGTAGGTGACATCGGCGGCGGCGTCGGACTCGGCGCCCGTGGGGCGCAGGACCAGGACGTGGTCGACCAGGCCGTCGCGGGCCAGTTGGGCGCCCGTCTCGAAGGCCGCGCCGTCCAGTTCAGGGGAGGCGGTGATGAGGATCCGGGCTCCGGAGCGGCGGATCAGTTCGGCGACATGGTCGCGGGCGAGCGCCGGGTTGATGGGGGTGGCGATCCCGGCGAGCTGTGCGCCCAGCAGCGCGGTGACGAGTTCGTCGCAGTTCGGGGAGAGCAGCGCGACGCTGTCGTCGCGACGGACCCCGAGCCGGTGCAGGGCGTTGGCGACCTGGTGCACATCGGCCAGGAGGGCGGCGTGGCCACGGATTCTCGGCGAGCGCCAGGACTGCGCGTCCGGCAGGACGGTGAGCGCGGTGCGTTCGGGCCAGTGTGCGGCCGCGCGGCGCAGCAGGTCGTACGAGGTGCCGGGCAGCCCGCGTGCGGACAGCGGTGTGGCCTCGACGACGGGGAGGTCGTCGGGGTGGTCGTAGCGCGGCCAGTCGATGTCGGTCATGCGAACCTCACCTTGTTCTGCTGCTTGCCCAGGTCGATGGCGCCGTCGGGGGTACGGATGGTCAGCTCCACCACGTCCCCGTCGCGCAGGTACTTGTCGTTCTTGGCCTGAGAGTTGAAGAACGCCTTCCACTTCATCGCGGGCGGAAGCAGGGCGCCGATGATCTCCACCGGCTTGGGCGGGGCCTTCAGCGCGGTGCCTCCGGGAGTGCCGGTGAGGATCAGATCGCCGGTCGACAGGGCCTGGAAGCGGGAGAGTTCCTGGAGCGCCTGGAGCGGGCTGTAGATCATGTCCGTGAGGTCGCTGTCCTGCCGGATCTCGCCGTTGACCTTGAGCACGAGCCTCAGTTCGGCGAGCCGGTCGAGTTCGTCGGCTTCCAGCAGGACCAGGGCGGGGCCGACGGGAGTGAAGCCGGGGTACGACTTGGCCTCGTAGAACTGGGTCTTGGGCAGTTGGACGTCCCGCGCCGAGACATCATTGGTGATGACGAGACCGGCGACGTGGTCCTTCCAGTCGGCGGCGGTGACGGTGGCGCCGACGTCGAGGGGGCGTCCGACGACCAGGCCGAGTTCGATCTCGTAGTCCAGGAAGCGGACATGGCCGGGGCGCACGATCTCGTCGTAGGGGCCGCTGATGGAGCCCGAGGTCTTACGGAAGAAGGTCAGCGGGACCGTCCGCGGGTTCATGCCCGAATCGCGTACGTGGGAGACGTAGTTGGTCATCTGCGCGACGACCCGGCAGGGGGCGGTGACCGGGGAGAGCAGCGGAAGTTCCGCGATGGCGCGGGGCTGGGCGGCCGAGTTGCCGGAGCGGGCCTCGGCCAGCGCCGTGTGGACCGTGGCCACGTCGTCGAGGAGTTCCGCGGTCGTGGTGGCCGGGGTCTGCACCGGCACGGCGCGGTGCGCGTCGAGCGCGACCCACCAGGCGTCGGCGGTACGGAGGACGGAGATGCTCATGAGGAAGCCACTTTCAGCAGGCCGCGCAGGCGCGCGAGGTCGAACTCGTTGTCGTCGGCTCGGAGGGCGGTGAGGATCGAACGCAGCTCGGCCAGCGACTCCCGGCCGGGGGCGATGCCGAGGAAGTCCTTGGTCGCCGGAGGGCCCCACTGGGCGAGACCGGATGCCGTCATGGGCGCCCAGCCGGGCTCCAGGGTGGCGTCGAACCGGTCGCCGTCGGTGAAGTGCTCGACCAGGAAGCCGTCGGAGTCGCGCCAGTAGTCGAAGATCTGGCTGCCCTGGATGTGCCGGCCGATCCCCCAGGAGCGCCGGTATCCCGTCTTGAGCAGATGTTCCCCGCCGGCGGCGAGCGCGTCGAGGTCGGTCACCTCGTACGCCGAGTGCACATACCGGTTGGAGGGGCCCAGGGTGAGCGCCAGGGTGTGGTGGTCGGTGAGCGTGCCGCCTCGGTCGCAGCGGATGAAGCTCATGGTGGGACCCCGCTCGCGCTGACCCTCGTAGTAGAGGAAGTCGCTGACGATCAGCCCGAGTCGGTCCAGGTACCAGTCGAGGGTGCGCCGGTAGGTGGTGGATTGCAGGACCACATGCCCGAGGCGCCGTACGCCGGCCGGTTCGCGGGGCGGTCGCTGGGTGGCGTTGGCGCGGTCGAGTCCGTCGCCGAGGTTGAGGAGCTGCGGCCGCTGTCCGGGCAGCGTGGGCAGGTCGTCGGTGTCGGCGACGACCCGGACCCGCAGTCCGCCGGGGTCGAGCAGGTCCACGACGGAGCCGCCCAGCGTCGCGGGCAGTGAGCGCACCCGGGTGCCGGTGGCGTCGGCCAGCCGGAGCAGATCGCGGGTCTCGGCGGCCCGGAAGGCCGGGCCGAGGAAACGGGCGGCGCGCCCCTTGCGGACGATCACGCAGGGCGCGCCCGCCTGGGTTCCCCGCAGGTGCAGTTCCTGGGCGTCCCGGTAGGACGTCACGAAGCCGAAAGCCCGCGCGAAGGACTCGGCGCGGTCCAGGTCGGGCTTCACGAACTCCAGCCACGCGATGTCGTGGACCTTGATCACCGGGTTCGCCGACCGGCCGGGATGCTCCCCGGGCCGGGCGCCCTGCTCGGAGTGCAGGTCGTTGTGTGTGCCGGACACAGCCATCACCTCCTGAAGGAATATTCAGTCTCGAAGATGACTTCAGTCAAGAGAACTGAAGAAATCTTCAGGAGACCTGGAGAGGCGGCTAGAGTGCGGATGACCAGGTACGGGCGGGACGGAGAGAGTGCGATGGCCGAGAGCACGGCGGCGAAGAAGGCCGCGCCGCGGCGGATGGACCGGCGCAAGGCGCGGACCCGGAGCGCGCTGGTGCACGCGGCCCAGCGAGTGCTGGCCGAGGGCCGTACCGAGGTCCCCATCCAGGAGATCACCGAGCTGGCCGACATCGGCGTCGGCTCCTTCTACAACCACTTCGACAGCAAGGACGAACTGTTCCGCGTCGCCGTGGAGGAGGCGCTGGAGTGGTGGGGCACGCTCATGGACCGGCTCACCGCGGACCTGGACGACCCCGCGGTCGCCTACGCCCAGAGCTTCCGGATGACCGGCCGCCTGCACCGCCGCCACCCCGAGCTGAGCAGGCTCCTCCTGCGCCAAGGGCTCGAACTCGTCCGCTACGACCGCGGCCTGGCACCCCGCGCCCTGCACGACATCCGGGCCGCCGTGGACGCGGGCCGGTTCGAGGTGGAGGACGTGGATCTGGCACTGGCGGTGACGGCGGGCGCCGTGCTGTCCTTGGGTGCCCTGCTGCACGAGCAGCCCGAGCGGGACGCGGCGGCCTCCGCGGACCTGGTCGCCCGGGGCCTGCTGCGGCAGTTCGGCATCCCGCCGGAGGAGGCCGAGCGGATCTGCTCGCTGGAACTGCCGGACCTTGACCGCGCGGAGCCCTTGGAGAGGGCCTAGGGGCGACTGCTGTAGGGGGCGCTCCAATTAGAGTGGGATCTTCAGTGCCCGTACGAGCTGGAGACACCCATGACGCAGGCCCCGCGCAGGAAGCGCGCCAACGGGGTGGAGTCGCGGCAGCGGATCCTGGACGCCACCGTGGAGATCGCCGGGGAGCGCGGTTACGACGGAACGTCCATCGCGGCCGTCAGCGCCAAGTGCGGACTGCCCGCCAGCTCGATCTACTGGCACTTCAAGGACAAGGACGACCTGATCGCCGCGGTCATCGAGCGCAGCTTCGAGACCTGGCTGACGGCGGTGGAACTGCCGGACGAGGCCACGGGAGCGCCGCTTGAGCGGATGACCGTGATGGCCGCCAACATCGCCAAGTCCCTTGTCGACGCCCCGGACTTCCTGCGCCTCGGCCTCATGCTCGCCCTCGAACGACGCCCCACCGAACCACGCGGCAGAACCGTCTTCCTCCAGGTCCGGGAGATCTCCCGCCGACGGATCGCGCAGATGCTCCAGGACCTCTTCCCCGACCTGGACGAGCAGGCGCTCGCCACCCTCACCACCTACACCGTCGCCGGCGCCGACGGACTTTTCGTCCAGCGGGAAGTCGCCGGCGACGACGTCGATCTGATCGCGCTGTTCGAGCTGCACGCGCGGATGGTGTACGAGGCGGCCGGCCGCCTCAGCCGAGCGGCTTCTCCAGCAGCGCCTTGCGGTGACTGAACGTCTCGATGGAACAGCGGCCGTGGTGGTTACCCATGCCACTCTCCCCCACTCCGCCGAACGGCAGGTCGGAGACGGTGAGATGGACGAGCGGTCCTTGATGCGCGCTGCTCGCTGGTGAGTACGGTATCGATGTATAAGCCAACCATCATTCGACGGAGGCCATTCCCCGGCCCCACCCCTGCCCCTGACCTCTACACATAAGGACTGAATAAGAGCAGAATGTAGGGAAGCGGCGCTTATCCGCATACCGCACCAAACGCGGTCAGGCCTGCTAGTCAAAGGAGACGAGTCATGGCCAACGTCTCGCCCACCAGAGGTGACATAACGAGCCACCCGGATGCTATGGAAATGCGGGAACGGTACGCCCGTATGCTCGGCGGTCGTGATGTGGCGCTCATGGACGGACCGGTGTTCCTGCTCGGTCTGTACTGCGCCGTGTCCCCGTGGATCGTCCACTACACGACCAGCCAGCCGGACCTCGTACCGCACAACCTGGTCATCGGGATCGCGATCGCCCTGCTCGCCCTGGGGTTCACTCGGGCTCCCGAGCGCATGTACGGCCTGAGCTGGGCCATGTGCGCGCTGGGCGCCTGGATGATCGTCTCGCCGTGGATCGTCGGCGACAGCCCGGACGCGGGCGTCGTGTGGAACAACGTCATCATCGGCGCCCTCGCCGTGATACTCGGCCTGATGTGCGCCGGTACGGCGGCGAAGAGCGCGCCGAAGCCATGAGAGCCACGAAGTGATCGGTAACTAGAGGCAGAAGGAGGACGCGTCGGCCGGTCCGGGAAACCGAGGACCGGCCGACGCCCCGTGTCCGGGGTCAGCTCTCCGGCACGAGCCACGGCTCCTGCGAGAGCGTACGGCCGGTCTCCAGGAGGGACTTGAGGTTGGACAGCACGGCCGGCCAGCCCTGCGAGACGTCGGCGAGGTCGCGCTCGCTCGGCAGGTCCTCATGGGTGACGGTCAGTCGCACGATGCCGCCGTGCGGCTGGATGTCGAAGGTGACCCGGGAGTGCGTGTCGGTCCGGTCCTCCTTGCCGGGCTCGGCCCAGGTGGTGACCAGCCGGGTCGGGCGCTCGCTCACCACCACGGTGCCGACGACGTCGGCGATGCCGGAGCCGTCGGTGCGGACATGCTCCCAGCGGGAGCCCTTCTGCCAGTCGGAGACGTTGCTGTGACCCCAGTAGGCGGCGGTGAGGTCGGCGTCGGTGAGCGCGCCCCAGACCTTCTCGGGGGTGCTCTCGATGTAGGTGACGTAGACGTAGGTGGGCTTGTCGGTCATGGCTTCCTCGGCTTGTCGCTTCACGGCGCCGAGCACGCGCAGCCGCGGGCGCTCGAACTTGTCGATCCACCGCTCCTGGATCTCGTGGAGCGGGACCGGGTTGAGGTAGTGCAGCTTTTCCCTCCCCCGCCGCACGGTGCTGATCAGACGGGCCGCCTCCAGGACCGCGAGATGCTGGGTCACCGCCTGCCGCGTCATCGCGATCCGCGCACACAGCTCCCCGAGCGTCTGCCCGTTCTCCTCGTGCAGCCGGTCCAGCAACCGCCGGCGCGTGTCGTCGGCCAGGGCCCTGAAAACCTGATCCATCCCGGAGTCGTCCTCTGATCGCACACTCAACGTTATGCAGGCAATTGCTTGCATGTCAAACGCCGGCCCCGCCGCCGAGTGTCAGTGGCCGCCGAGCCAGTCCGCGTACCAGGCGACCGTCGCATCGATCGTCTCGGCGAGCGGAACCGGCGCCACCGCGAAGGTCCGTTCGAAGGCCGAGGAGTCCATGATCTGGGGCTCCGTGTGCTGGTAGAACATCTCCGCGTACTCGGCCATGAACTGCTCGTCGAACGGGCCGAAGGGGCGGGCCTCGGGCACGGGCACGACGGTCAGCGGCCGGCCGACCCGCTTCTCGATCATGGTGAGGACCTCGCGGGTACTGACGGCCGCCGCCGTCGGCAGGTGCCAGACCCGGCCGTCACCCTCCGGACGCTCCCCCAGAGTCGCGAGGCCCGCGGCGACGTCCTCGATGTTCGTGTAGCTGTGCGGCAGGTCGATGTCACCGAGCCCCGGCACCTCCCCGCCGGTCAGCGCGGCCGGGAACACCGCGCCGCCCAGGGTGGAGTTGACGACTCCGGGGCCGACGAAGTCGGCGGAGCGGCCGAGGACGACCCGGGCGCGCCCCTCGCGGTGGGCGGCGAGGTACTTCTCGTCCAGCTCCGCCCGCATCCGGCCCTTCCGGGTGGTCGCCTGCCACGGGGAGTCCTCGGTCATCACCGCTCCCCCGGTCTCGCCGTACGGGTACAGCGTGTCCAGCACCACCAGCCGGGCGCCGACGGACTCGACGGCGGCCAGGACCGCCGCCTGGATCCGGGGCATCACCTCGACCTGGAGGTGGTAGCCGACGTTGACGCAGTGGTAGACGACGGCGGCTCCGTCCACGGCGGCCCGTGCGCCCTCGGCGGTGGCGACATCGGCGGCGAACCGCTCGACACCGTCCGGCACGGGCCCCTCGCCCTTGCGGTCGACGAGCCGCACGGGGTGGCCCCGGCGCACCAGCTCGCGGGCGAGCGCGGTCCCGGCCGGACCGGATCCGAGGACGACGTGCAGGGAGTGTGCGGTGGCGGCCATGACTGACCCCTTCCAAGAAGAGTTATGTGCTGTCGTTTCTGTTAGAGACTATAACTCTCACGATGAGGTCTGGCAACGGATGGCCGAGCGTAGGGTGCGAGGGAAGATCGCCCGAGCGAGAAGGGTCGTACGCCATGGCCGTGAAGGACTCCGAGCTGCCCTATCTGCGCCGCTGCGTGGAGCTGGCGGCCGAGGCGCTGGACGCCGGGGACGAGCCGTTCGGCTCGGTGCTCGTGGGCGCGGAGGGCGCCGTACTCGCCGAGGACCACAACCGGGTGGCCTCCGGCGACCGCACCCGGCATCCCGAGTTCGAGCTGGCCCGCTGGTCGGCGGCGCATCTCACGCCCGAGCAGCGGGCCGCGGCCACGGTCTACACATCCGGCGAGCACTGCCCGATGTGCGCGGCCGCCCACGCCTGGGTGGGCCTCGGCCGCATCGTGTACGTGGCCTCCTCCGCGCAGCTGACCGCCTGGCTGACCAAGCTGGGCGTGCCCGCCGCTCCGGTGCGGGCGCTGCCGGTCAACGACATCGCGCCCGGCGTGGTGGTGGAGGGCCCGGTGGCCGAACTCACGGACGAGGTGCACGCGCTGCACGTCCGCTTCCACCGGCAGCGCGGCTGACCGGGGCCGCGTTCCCGCCGAGATGCAGGGGCCGGTCCGCGCTGCCCAGGATCGGAGAAGGCCCCGGCCGGACGGCCGGGCCGCTCCCTCGCGGGGATGCGATGCCCTTGCAACCGGCTCAGCGGCTGACAGTCGCACTCGTGACACTGGTCGGGGTCGCCACCGCCGCCCATCTGACGGTCCCCCCAGCGCTCGCCCCGGTGTGGGCGGTGATGGCGTACTCGTCCCTGCTGGCCTTCCTCGCGCTGCCGACCGGCCTGAAGAACCGGCTGAAGACGGCCGCGGCGCCGTATCTGTACTCCGGCCCGTCGCCCACCGCGTCGCTGGCCACCGCGATGGCCGGACTGGACGTCAACGACCGGCGCGGCGACGCCGTGCGTGCCGATCTGCACCGCAAGACGGCCCGGGTGCTCGACCACCTGGCCGAGCTGGACGTGTACACCCTCAACCGGGACGGGCTGCCCGTCCTGGAGGTCCCGCTGGCCGACGCGGGCGACCTGGACGCGGTCGCGCAGACGCTGTGGGACGAGAGCATCCATGTGACGCTCGCCGCGTATCCGCTCGTACCACGGGACCGGGTGGGGTTCCGCCTCCAGGTCACGGCACTCAACTCCGACGAGGACATCTCGCGGCTGAACGCCACGCTGACCCGACTGGCCGCGCGTTACCCGCTGCGGCGGAGGGAATCCCAGGACGCCGTGTCCGAGGCCGGCGTGGGAGGGGCGGGACGCTGATGACGACGCACAACGACGATGTGGACTGGGACCGTTGGCCGGTCGCGGACTATCTCGCCGAGAACTACCGGGAGGTGCATCCCTCGGACGCCGCGGTCATCGCACACCACGCGGCGTACTACCGGCGGCTGGCGCCAGGTTCAGTGGCCCGTTCGGTGGAGTTCGGGGCGGGCCCGAACCTGTATCCGCTGATGCTCGCCGCCGCCGTGAGCCGCCGCATCGAGGCCGTGGAGGCGGGCGCCGGGAACGTCGCCTATCTGGAGCGGCAGATCCTGTGCGGCCCCGAGGCGAGCTGGCTGCCGTTCCACCAACTGTGCCGACGGCTCAACCCCGCGGTCCCGGCGACGCCCGCGCAGGCGCTGGCGCAGGTGTACGTGGTGCACGCGGACGTCCGTGAACTGCCGCCGGACTCCTACGGCCTGGCGTCGATGCACTTCGTCGCGGAGGGCGCCACCGAGGACTTCGCGGAGTTCGCCGCGTTCTGCCGGGCCTTCGTGCGCTGTGTCGAGCCGGGCGGCCACCTGGTCGCGGCCTTCATGGAGAACATGCCGACCTACCGGATCGGGCCGGCCTCACGCTGGCCGGGCTGCCCGATCGACCCGGACCGGGTCACCGAGGTGTTCACGCCGCTGGCCCAGGACCTCGAAGTGACCCATGTCGACTCCGACCCGACGCTCCCCGACTACGGCGACTCGGGGATGGTGCTGCTGACGGGCGTGGCCCGGTGAACCCCGGGGACGGCGAAGGCCCCACCGGTGGTGCGTCCGGTGGGGCCCTCAGTCCTGGGGTCAGCGCGTGGCGCGGGGGCGGAAGCGCCGGTAGAGGGCGGCGCCGCCGACGATGAGGGCCGCGCTGCCCGCCACGGCGGGGACGGTGTGGTCCGCTCCGGTGTGGGCGAGCGAGGGCCCGGGGGTGTGCGGGACGGGGGCGGGGGCCGCGGGCTTCGGGGCGGGCTCGGCGCGGGGCGGCCGGGGTGCCGGTTTCCCGGGGCGCTCGGGTCGTGCGGGGCGGTCGCCCGGGGAGTTCGCCGACTCGTTGCCGGTGACCGGGTTGGCGATGCCGACCACGTTCACGCTGTTCCCGCTGACGTTCACCGGGACATCGACCGGCAACTGCACGCCGTTGCCGGAGATCACCCCGGGCGAATCCTTTCCGCCGCCCTCGGCGGACGCCCCGGCCGGTGCGCCCGGCTCGTCGCCGGCGCTCTCGCTGGCACAGGTGTTGCCCGCGGCCGGGTTGAGCAGCCCCACCACGTTCACGGTGTTCCCGCACACGTTCACCGGCACATGCACCGGGAGCTGGATGGTGTTGCCGGAGATCGCCCCGGGCGAGCCGGCCGCGGCGCCGTCCGCCGCGGAGTCGGCCTGCGCGGGCATCGCCACGGCCATCGCGCCGGATGCGGCGGCGACGGCGATCACACCGTTTCGGGTAACCCTTCGCATAGGTTCCCTGCCTTCCAGACATGGACGCGGGCACTCGCCCGCACCGGATAAAACGCGGGCGAACCATCGGAGTTATGGCTAATCGGCCTTTCACCCCATCGAGCGGCACCGTTATCGAACTGGCGGCAAAGCGGCCCGTACACGGATACCACCGACTGTATGCGGATGCAT